>NZ_JBIWOA010000015.1:0-264383 GCF_044767525.1 Streptomyces sp. NPDC101234
CGCCCCCCCGGGGGGGTTGGGGGGGGGGGGGCGGGCCCGGGCCGGCCGCCCCCCCCTGGGGGGGCCCCGGGGGGGGGGGCGCCCCCGGGTTGGGGGGGGGGCCCGCCCGGGACCGCGTCCGGGCCGAGGCGTTCGCCGCCGAGCACGGCGTGGAGCGGGTGGTCGCCTCCGACGCCGATCTGGTCGCCGATCCCGAGATCGAGGTCGCTACAACCCTCCCCCAGACTCCGTCCGGGGGCACCCCCATCTCGCTTCGCTCGCCAACGGCCTGCACGGGCCGTGGAACCTGGCCGCGCTTCAGGCCGGCAAACACGTCCTCACCGAGAAGCCGTCAGCGAGCAACGCCGAGGAGGCGGCCGAGGTCCACGACGCCGCGGCCAAGGCCGGCACGGTGTTCATGGAGGGCTTCCACTACCTGTTCCACCCGGTCACCCGGCGCCTGCACGAGCTGCTGGACAGCGGGGAGTCGGGCGAACTCCGGTATGCCGAGACCATGGTCGCCATGCCTGCACCGCCGGACGACGACGTACGGTGGTCGCTGCCGCTGGCCGGGGGCGCGCTGATGGACCTGGGCTGCTACAGCCTGCACGCGCTGCGGATGCTCGCACCCTGGGCCGGGGGCGCACCACGGCTGGTCGCCGCGCACGGCGAACGGCGCACGGGGGCCGGGGACGTCGACGAGTGGCTGTACGCCGACCTGGAGTTCCCGGGCATCGCCACCGGCACCGCCCGCTGCCACATGGGCCACCACGAGTGGGGGATGAGCCTGCGTGTGGTGGGCACCCGCGGGGAGGCCACGGCGATGAACTTCGTGCAGCCGCACCTGGACGACCGGGTGGTGGTGCGCACGCCCGCCGGCGAGCGCACCGAGGAACTCGGCCGCCGGTCGTCGTACACCTACCAGCTGGAGGCCTTCGCTGCCCACTTGCGGCACGGTGCGCCACTGGCACTCGACGCCGAGGACGCGCTGACGACGATGCGGCTGATCGACGGGTGCTACCGGGCGGCCGGCTTCCCGGTCCGGCCGCGTTCGGCCCTGGCGAGCTGAGTGGACGGGAGGCAGGACGGGATCACGAGGTGCACGTCCGTCGAGCAGGTGTCCCACGACCGCACTTGCCAAGCGGGACGCTGTTCCGGTTATATTCGGGACAGTGTTCCGCTTAGGAGTCCATCCGGTGGTCGCGTCGGCAGAATCCGCGCCGACGACGTATCCCCGTGGATCCGGCGCTCTTCGCAAGTGAAAGGCAGTGACATGCCAGTATCCGAAACGGTCACCCAGGGCACCGTTCCCGCTTTGAACTCGGCAATCATCAGCGTCAGGCCGGTGGTCCTGCCCGCGCCGGAGCGCGGCGACGACCTGCAGGTACGTGTGTCGGCGCCGGTCACCGGCACCGACCTGCCGATCGTCGTCCTCGCCCATGGCTTCGGTCAGTCGATGTCCTCGTACGACCCGCTGGTCGATTTCTGGGCCGCCAACGGCTTCGTCGTCGTACAGCCCACATTCCTCGATTCGCTCACCCTCGGCATCGCTCCCACCGACCCGCGCTACTCCGACATCTGGCAGATCCGAGTCCAGGACGTCGAACGTGTACTCGACGAACTCGACCGGATCGTCGCCGAGGTCCCCGGGCTCAGCGGCCGTATGGACCGCAGCCGCATCGCCGTCGCCGGACACTCCTGGGGCGGACAGACCGTCAGCATGCTTCTCGGTGCCCGCGTCGTCGGTGCGGACGGGCAGCCCGGTCCCGACAAGACCGACACGCGCGTGAAAGCCGGTGTGCTCCTCGCCACGACAGGCATCGGCGGTGACACCTTGACGCCGTTCGCCGCGGAGAACTTCCCCTTCATGAACCCCGACTTCGACCGCCTGACCACGCCGACCCTTGTCATCGCGGGCGACCACGACCAGTCACTGCTCTCGACCCGCGGCCCCGACTGGTTCACCGACGTGTACCAGTACAGCCCTGGGGCTCAGAGCCTGCTCACCGTGTTCGGGGCCGAGCACTCGCTCGGTGGGATCCACGCCTACAACGCCAAGGACACCACGGACGAGAGCCCCGAACGCGTCGCTCTGATCCGCAAGGCTTCATGGGCCTACCTCCGCAGCGCCCTCGGGATCGACGACACGGCATGGAAGGAGACCCGGACCACGCTTGCGGAGGCTCCCGAACCGACCGGACGCATCGACGACAAGTAGGACCGTCAACACCGCGGGCCGCAGCGGGCAGCCGTAGCGGACGACCGTAGCGGCGGCCCGCGCCGGCTGAAGGAGTTCGACGACGAAGGGGACCAGGTCGTCGTGCAGCCCTCGATCCCGTCGGTACGGCGAGAACCGATCGCGTCCTTGGCCCTGGCCGTTCTCTGCTCAAGTGCCTGCCCACCGACCCGCTAGCCGGACCTGGACGCGATACGGCTGGAGTCGACAGGGGCTCCTGCCCCCCTTCTCTCCTCTATGCGAGCAGCGCCACGGCCGTGCGGTAGGCCGTGTCGGCGGCCTCGCGGACCGGGAGTGTCCTGTGCGTGTCGGAGAGGATCTCCACTCCCCAGGGTCCGCACCAACCGGCCGTGCGGAGCGCGCTGATGATCCCCGGCAGGTCGAAGGTGCCCTCGCCGCACAGGCGGCGGCGCCGGACGGTGTCCTCGAACAGGGTGCCGATGACCTGTGCGTCGGCGTCGTCGAGTTCCACGCCCACGATGCGGGAGCCGGGGACCTCGGCCAGTTCGGCCGCCGGGGTGCCGGCCCGCTCGGTGTGCCAGGCGTCGATGATGAGGCCGCCCGCCGGATGCCCGGCGGCCTCGACGAGCCGCAGGCCGTCGTGCACGGTCTTGAGGTTGGACCAGGGCAGGAACTCGATACCGAGCCGGGCTCCGACTCCGTCGGCCTGTGCCGCCAGCGCGGCGAACTCCTCGGCCCAGACGTCGGGGTCCCAGGGGCCGTCCGTCACATCGGGACCGATCTTGAGAGTGCGTGCGCCGAGTACCTCGATGGCCCTCAGCAGGTCGCTGCGGACGGCGTCCGACGCGGCACGCCGGGGGCCGTCGGCCCACCAGTCGGTGAGGAGCTCCAGCTCTATGTGGGTGAGTCCGTTGTCCTCGAAGAGGGAGCGGATGCCCGCGAGCCCGTAGCCGCGCTCGGCCTCCACCAGGTCCGTGTACAGCAGGCCGAAGCCCTTGAACCCGGCGTCGGCCGCGGCCTCCGCGCGCTCCCGCAGGCTCAGCGGGCTGCGTTCGTCGGCGCGGCCGGGCGCGGCGTCGCCCGCAGTCGTCCAGCAGGTGGCCAGCAGGTCCTCAGTGGTCATGTTTTCCCGCTTCCTCGATCCGCCCGTGACTCACGGCCCTTGTCGATACGGCCGGAGCGCCACTGAACCCGCCGCCGTCCTCACGCCGCCGTCCTCACGACGCCGTGCTGCGCAGCACCGAACGCAGGTGTTCGGCGCTTTCCCACACGTCCTCGACCGGTCCCTTCTCCTTCGGCTCCTCGGTGAGGATGGTGTCCTGTTCCAGGACGTACCAGCCGTCGTAGCCGCGGGCGCTGAGGTGGGTGACGATGGCCTGAACGTCGACGTCACCGGCGCCCAGCGGGCGGTACATACCCGCGCGGACGGCATCGGTGTAGGTGAGCCGGCCCGACTGGACCTTGGCGGCGAGGGAGGCGTCCACGTCCTTCATATGGGTGTGGGCGATCCGCTCCGGGGCCTGCCGGGTCAGCTCGGCCGGGTCGGTGCCGCCGATGAGCAGGTGGCCGGTGTCGAGGCAGAGGGAGATCGTCGAGTGCTCCAGGACACGGCGGACCTCGTCGCCGTTCTCGATCATCGTGCCGACGTGCGGGTGCAGGACGGCACGCACACCGCGCTCGGCGGCCAGTGCGGTCAGCCGGTCGAGGTTGGACAGCAGCAGCTTCCAGCCGTCGGCGTCGAGTTCGGGGCGGGAGTCGTAGCCGTCCTGGCCGGTGATGGCCGACAGGACGAGGACTTCGGCGTTCGAGGCGGCGTAGCCCTCCAGGAGCCGTTCCGCCTCCGGCAGCGGGTCGTGTCCGGGCACGTGCAGCAGCAGCGGGGTGAAACCGCCGATGGCGTGCAGGTCGTGGTCGGCGAGGACCTGGGCCATGGCGTCCGGCGCGGCGGGCAGGAAGCCGTCGGGACCGAACTCGGTGGCGGCCAGACCGACCTCGCGCATCTCGTTCAGGACCCGGTCGGGCGTCAACTGGTAGCCCCAGCCGGGCACTTCGCACACACCCCAGGAGATGGGCGCGCCGGCGATCCGGTTCAGCTGTGGGGTGGTCATGCCATGGCCTTTCGGTGGTTCCGGTCGGGGTCGGCGACCGCGGTCGGCGGTCGGCCGGCGAGGACGTCCGCGACGCCTCGGGCCGCGTGACGAAGGCCGGCTTCATCGCGCACTACGTCATGCCCCTCAGGTGAGGGGTGAGGACGATGTCGGGGTGGTCGAAAAGCGGGTGGTGGAGGGTCGGCTCGGGCTCGAACACGTCCGGTCCGACGCCCGCATACCGGCCTCGCTCCAGGACGGCCGACAGAATGCGACCCTGGCGGCCTGCCGGCGACCGCCGGTCAGCAACTCCACGGGCGCCATCGCCCCCTCCCTCCTGGAAACCGTCCGGGCAAGGCCGTGGCGAGCGGGTCAGATGCTGTCGCACGGCCAACGGCCAGGCCGTTTACGTGCTTGCAACGCTAGGTTCGCGAAGGGAGTTGTTGAAGCCCTCAGATCCATCATTTGGCCATCATCAAGACCCTCATTTTCCCTTCACCGCACATCACCGACATGTGCCGGCGATGCCGTCGGATCACGGACGGGTCTTACGACAGGGGGCCGTCTCCTCATAGAGGGCCGTGCGCCCACGCCCTCTCATGGCCGGGCGATGGCCTCCTGGCACCCCGAACACAGTCCCCACCAGGTGATCTCGGCCTCGTCGACGGCGAAGCCCTTGTCCTCGTCGGGGCTGAGGCACGGTGCCGCGCCCACGCTGCAGTCGACGTCCTCGATCAGACCGCATCGACGGCAGACGAGGTGATGGTGATTGTCGCCGACCCGCAGTTCGTACCGGGCGGGCGAACCCGCGGGTTCGATACAGCGGATGAGCTGCGCCTTCGTCAGGTCTTCGAGCACGTTGTACAGACCCTGCCGGGAGAGTCCGCCGGTCTCGGGCTTGTCCGTGCCCGCACCGATACGCGTCTCGAGATCGGCCGCCGTGGAGTGCGGATGACCTTGGAGAGCGGTCAGTACGGCTCTGCGCTGGGCCGTACTGCGCAGTCCCCTGCGCTTGAGCAGGTCGCCCGCAAGCTGATCCATGGCCATTTCGCTCTCCTACGGCATTCCGGCCACCCACGGTACAACCCAGAATTGACTCGGTCCGTTCTAGGCGGCTTCCGCCGTGCGGCAGGCGCCGCAGACCAGGCGCCGGGCCGGGAGGGCGCTCGTCATGGGGATCACCCCGATGGGCCGCTGGACGGTCGTGCGCACGACCTTTGAGTGATCGGCACAGGTGAAGAGCCCGCAGCGGGTGCAGGCGCCGATCCCGGTGTTCTCGTTTCGCCCTTCTTGGGCGCAGTCGTAACAGTGCATGGTGCTTCCCGGAGAGAACTGGCCCACTCGCCTTGCGAAGTGGGGTGTGTTGGGTGCGTGGCATCGAACATAACCCACTAGTTTTGACAGAGTCAATTCTAGGGTTGATGTCGGGGCGGGTCGCCGCGGCGAAGGAAGTGGCTGGCGACCTCTGGACCTCGGCCACTTGTTCACCTACTGTCTAGACATGCCTGGACAGGTACACAAGCATCATCGCATCGCCCGCGTACTCGCCGACGAGATTCGCTCCGGGGTTCACGCCGACGGCAGCCGGCTCCCCGGGGAGCACGCGCTCCGGGAGCGGTTCGGCGTCAGCCGCACCACTCTTCGGCAGGCCCTGCAAGTTCTCGGTGAGGAGGGACTCATCTCCACCCACGCGGGCATCGGCTCGTTCGTCACCTTCGACGGGACGCCGCTCGACAACCGCCTCGGCTGGACCCGGGCCCTGGCCGAGCAGGGCACCGAACTGACGACGGAGATCCTCCGCTTCGAGGAGGTGACCGACCCCGCACTGGCCGCCCGGCTGGAGCTCGCCTCGACCGCGTTCGTCGCCCTGGACCGGGTCAGACGGCTGCCCGGTGGGCAGGGCGTCTCGCTGGAGCGCAGCAGGGTACCGGCCGTCGGGATCCTGGCCGGGCTGCCCGGGCGCGGGCTCGACGGGGGGTCGCTCAGCCGGACGCTGATCGCGGCGGGCCGGATCACCGACTCCGGTGAGGGGGTCGTCTCGGTACGCGGTCTGGAGGAGGCCGAGGCCGAGGTGCTCCGGCGCTCCCCCGGCACCTCCTTCCTCCGCCTGGACCAGGTGTACCGGGCCGCCGACGGCTCGGTGGTCGAGCAGGTCGGCAGTCTGCTCGACCCGGCCCACTTCGAACTGCACGTACGCTCCGGCAACGGAGGCCGCTCGTGACAGGTCAACTCGACCGCGCTCTGGGCGCGTTCTACGGACTCGCCCTGGGTGACGCCCTCGGCATGCCCACGCAGGTGATGTCCAGGCAGGACGTCGTCCGGGTCTACGGCTCCGTCACCGGCTTCGAGTCCGCCCGGCCCGACAACCCGGTCAGTGCGGGCATGCCCGCCGGGTCCGTCACCGACGACACCGAACAGGCCGTCATCGTCGGACGGCTCATCGACGAGGGCCGGGGCCGGATCGATCCACTGCGACTGGCCCACGAACTGCTCGACTGGGAGAAGGAGATGAAGGCCAAGGGGTCCTTCGACCTCCTCGGTCCGTCCACCAAGGCCGCGCTGGACGCGGTGGCCCGTGGTGTCTCCCCCCGGGAGGCGGGCAGGTACGGCACGACGAACGGCGCCGCGATGCGTGTCACCCCGGTGGGGATCGCCTTCGCCGCCGACCCGCTCGACGCGTTCGTCGACCGGGTCGTGGAGTCCTGTCAGGTCACCCATGACACGACCATCGGCATCGCCGGCGCGGCCGCCGTGGCCGCGGCCGTCAGCACGGGTGTCGCCGGCGGCTCGCTGGGTGAGGCCGTCACCGCCGCCGTGACCGCCGCTCGCGCCGGTGCGCGGCGCGGGCACTGGATCGCCGGGGCGGACATCGCCGCCCGGATCGAGTGGGCGTGCGAACTGGTGCGGGACCTCCCGGAGACCGAGGCCCTGGACCGTGTCGTCGCGCTGGTCGGCACCAGCGTGGCGAGCCAGGAGTCGGTGCCCGCCGCGTTCGCGGTGCTCGCCGTGGCGGACGGCGATCCGTGGCGGGCTGCGCTGCTCGCCGCCAACCTGGGCGGCGACAGCGACACCATCGGTGCGATCGCCGGGGCAGTCGCCGGTTCGGTCGCCGGCTTCTCCGCACTGCCGGCCGAGGCGGTACGGACCCTTCGCACCGTCAACTCCCTTGAGCTGGAGCCCTTGACAGCCCGTCTGCTCACCTTCCGCTGAATCACCCCGTCATCCGGCCCCAGGGCAGCGAGGTTTCCGTCCGCTGCCCCGGGGCGCCATGCCCGCCGCCCTTCCGCACCATGCAAGGAGGTTCCGTCATGGCCGTTTCGAAGACGAACGATCGCGTCGGTGCCATCGAGACCCGGGGGATCGAACCGGTCCCCGACAACGAACGGCACGGCCACGCCGGGCAGATGTTCTGGACCTGGTTCGCCGCGAACATCAGCATCCTCGGGCTTCCGCTCGGGGCCACCCTGGTGGCGTTCCGCGGCCTGGCCGTCTGGCAGGCCGTACTCGTCGCCGTCCTCGGCTCCTTCGGCTCGTTCGCCCTGGTGGGCGCCCTGAGCCTGGCGGGCAAGAAGGGCGGCGCCCCGGCTCTGACCCTGTCCCGTGCCGTCTTCGGCCAGCGGGGCAACGCGGGCCCGACCCTGGTCACCTGGCTGAGCCGGGTCGGCTGGGAGACCATCTCCACGACCACCGCGGCCTACGCGCTGCTGGCGCTGCTCGACACGGCGTTCGGCATCCGGCGGAACACCGTGCTCACCCTCGTCTGCCTGCTGGTGTTCATCGCCTGCACGCTGCTGATCAGCGGTCTCGGCCACGCCACCATCATGTGGATCAACAAGTGGGCCACGGTCGTCTTCGGTGTCCTCAACCTGGTCGTCATGGGCTTCCTGATCTCGACCGTCGACTGGAGCAAGGTGCTCGACGCCCCGGCGGGACCGACCAGCGCGGTGGTCGCCGGCGTGGGCTTCATCGCCTCCGGGACGGGCATCGGGTGGGCCAACGCCGGCGCGGACTACGCCCGTTATCTGCCGCGGACGATCCCGGGCCGCCGGCTCGTCGCGGCCTCGGCGTTCGGCGCGGGCATTCCGCTCGTGCTGCTGATCTCGCTCGGCTCGCTGCTCTCCGCGGGCGACCGGACGCTGGCCACCGCCTCCGACCCGGTCGCGGCGGTCGACGCGATGCTGCCGTCCTGGATGGCCGTCCCGTACCTCGTCGCGGCCTTCGGCGGACTGCTGATGTCGAACCATCTGTCCACGTACTCCGCGGGGCTCACGATGATCACCCTCGGCCTCAAGGTGCCGCGTGCGTACGCCGTCGCCCTCGACGTCGTGCTGATGTTCGCGGGCGGTATCTACTTCATGCTCGTCGCCGACGATTTCTACGGGCCGTTCTCGACGTTCCTGACGCTGCTGGCCGTGCCGATCTCGGCCTGGATCGGGGTGATCGCGGTGGACTCGCTGCGCGGGCGCACCTACGACCCGCGCGCGCTGATGGACACCAGCCGCTCCAGCGCGTACTGGTACACGGGCGGTCTGCGGCTGCCCGCCGTGCTCGGCTGGGTCCTCGCCATCGTGGCCGGACTGCTCTTCACCAAGGCATCGACCGGCGCGACCGACGTCTGGTTCGCGGGCCCGCTCTCCGACACCTGGTTCGGTGTCAACGGCCTGGGCTGGGCCGTGTCGATGGCCGTCGGCGCCGGGGTGTACGCGCTGTTCGGCCGTCGTGGCACGCCTGTTCCGGTTGGCACCGACGAACCCGCCGCCGCCCGCCTCCAGGGAGCCGACCGATGAGCGGCCGGGTGGTCCTCGCCGGGAACGTGATCGCCGATCTGGTGATCGAGGTCCCCGCGCTGCCGGAGCGCGGCGGCGACGTCATCGGTACGCGTACCGAGACGACCGCCGGCGGCGGTTTCAACATGCTGGTGGCGGCCCGCCGGCTGGGCACGGAGGCCGTGTACGCAGGTCTGCACGGCACGGGACCGTACGGCGATCTCGTGCGCGCGGCGCTGGCCGCCGAGGGCGTCGGGGCGCTGCTGCCGGCCCGCGCCGACCGCGACACGGGCTTCACCGTGGCCCTGGTCGACTCCGGCGGCGAACGCACCTTCGTGACCAGCTTCGGAGCCGAGGCCACACTGGCTCCGGCCGACGTGGCCGCCGTAACGGCGCAGTTGCGTGCCGACGATATCGTCCAGGTCTCCGGTTACGGGCTGGTCCTGCCGGGCAACGGCCCACTGCTGTCCGGCCTCGCCGCCGCACTGCCCGCCGCGACCACCCTCTGCCTCGACCCGGGGCCGCTGGTCGCCGACATCCCCGCGCGCGTCCTCGCCCCCGTCCTCGCCCGCACCGACTGGTTGAGCGCCAATGCCCGCGAGGCCCGGCTCATGACCGGACACGAGGACCCGCGCGCCGCGGCCGCGGCTCTCGGGCAGCGACTGGCCCCTCGGGCGGGTGTGCTCGTACGGGCCGACAGGGACGGCTGCTGGCTCGCCGTTCCCGGTCACCCGCCCGTGCACGTACCGGGCTTCCCGGTCACCGCCGTCGACAGCAACGGAGCGGGAGACGCCCACGTCGGTGCGTTCCTCGCCCTGCTGGCCCAGGGTCTCGACCCGTTGACGGCCGCCCGCGGCGCCAACGCGGCGGCGGCCAGCGCCGTGACCCGCCGCGGCCCGGCCACGGCGCCCGACCGGACGGAACTGGCCGCGTTCCTGGCCGACGACCCCCTCGCCGCGACGATCGCCGGCCTCGGGAAACGCTGACCCCGAGGGCTGTCGGCGGGGCTGTGTTCCGCCATGGCCGAGGCCGCGATCCGCACCTCGACGATCCGGCCCACGGGCGGCGGCGCGCGGTGGGGTGCGCAGCGCCACGGAAGGGCTCGCCGGCCGCGGCGCCGTGTCCACTGGGTGCCCCCTCGGCGATTCCGTCCTTGGCATGACCTCCCTCAAACCCACAAAGGCCGCTATACGGAGGGATATTTACCGGCGTACGGTCGGAGGCGGTCGATCTCCGTACTCTCCGCGTAGTTCTTGCTCTCGCTGAGAAAATGACGGACGTGCGGCTGACGTCCGTGTTCGTCAAAGGCTGCGCGATCGGCGTACAGCTCGAAGAAGACGCGCTGGTCGGGCGCTCCCTCGACCTCGGTGCAGGCGTACACCAAGGTGCCCGGTTCATGTTCGAGGACCGCCGCAACGGCCTGCCGGACCAGCTCGTCGAACGCTTCACCGGCACCGTCACGTAGCGTGAAGCGAACACAAAGTGCCACCTGGCTCATCTCTGCCTCCTTCTTGCCACCCTCAGTCTCTCCACGCATCCCGTGGCCCGCGCGCGGCGGCGGGGCCACCACGCGCTCATGACGGCCGGCAAACATGAGCTCAACGGACGTGTGACCTGCGGACATACCTGTACGCAGGCATGGTGCGGTCCCCATGTCCCAGGCATCCGGGAACGGCGACTGCGGGGAGCGGACCGACGCCGGACTGCCCCGGCGTCACGTGCTGCGCACGACCGGTGCGGGTGCGCTGGGGGTCGGCCTGCCGGGCTGACTTCATCAAGACGTTCACCAGCCGTTTCGTCCAAGCCAATGGAATCCGTCGGCACGTGGTCGGCAGGACGCCTTGCGGGGCGGCTGCGGACGGCACCGGGCCCTCGACACCACCCGTGCCCAGGACCAGTGACGCAGGCGCTGGCCTGCTCGAACGGGGGCTTCGTCCGGCGGCCCTGGCGCGCCGCCGACGCAACTGGCAGGGCCGCTTCCTACCTGTCGTCCTCGTCCCGGCCGTCTTCGAAGACGAACAGAGGCTTGGTGCCGTGTGCGGGTGCTTCGGCGAGAGCGACGGCTTCAGGGAAGCGTTCGAGGGGGAAGGGCCGGCCTTGGGGAATGCTCAGCACCTCATCGGCGACGAGACCTCGAACCCGGGCCAGCGCGCGCAGAGCCGTCTCGGGTGAGGCGGTGCCGAACCAGCGGTTCAGCCAGAAGCCCCGGACCGTCTTGGTCTCGTAGATGACCGAGCGTGCCTGCAGCGGGATCGTCAGTGCCGCAGGGTCGCTCTGCCGGTGCGTGGAGAGCGCGCCGTAGACCACCAGCTCTCCTCCCGGAGCCAGTGCCTGGGACACCTGAGCGCCGACGGGGCCTGCAACGCAGTCGATGGCCTTGCGTACGCCGGCCGGTCCTGCTGTCTCAGCGACACGCCGCACGAGGTCTTCGTCCTCGGTGCAGATGACCTCATCCGCGCCGAGCGCCTTGATCTCCTCGACGGCACCGCGTCGCCGCACGACATTGATCGTGCGGATCCCCAGGTGCCGGCAGAGCTGGATGACAAGTCGGCCGACGGTGGAGCCCGCGGCGGTCTGCAACAGCCATTCGCCCGGCTGTACGTCGAGTTCGCGCGTCACGAGGAGCAGCGCGGTCAACGGATTGACAGCGAGTTGGCAGGCGCTGGAGTCGCTCAGCCGGTCGGGAACCGACAGGAGCCGGTGTGTGTCGGCGACGAGGTATTCCTGCCAGGTGCCGGCCACAGGGGGCCCGGGTACGGCCGGGATCGCAGCGGCCACCACGCGCTCGCCGACCTTCAGCCCCTCGGTTTCCGGGCCCAGGGCCGCGATACGGCCCACGCACTCCATGTTGCCCCCGACAGCGGGAAACTCCGGGGAGAAGCCGTAGCGGCCGCGCAGCACGTGCAGATCACTCGCGTGAACCGGGGTCGCCTTCACCCGGATCAACGCCTGACCGGCGTCCGGAATGGGAACGGGCCGGGATTCCAGCCGCAGGACATCGGTGGGCTCACCGGCCTCCACGGCTACGAGCGCGCGCATGGATCGAGGCATGAACGGCCTTTCGTCTCTCGGCCCGCGAGGAACCTGGAGGAACCCGGCGGGCCTCCCGGCAGAGCGATGCCGAGCCGGCGCCCTCGCGGGCGCCCTCGCCGGTGCCGCAGACGAGGATTCTGGGCTCACACGGTCCGTCAAGGCGCGACCCCAGGACCTCGCCACAGCACGAGTCCGGCTGTGAATCCGTCACTTCACGCTACGCCTGGCCTCGGGAAGGTTCTCGGCGGTGGACCCTGCACCACGGTGAGAACGAACCACGAGTGCGGACGGCTGCGACACGGCAGGGACAGTGAAGCCGACCGGGGCTGGGTAACCGGTCGGCCTGTACCGGTCCCGTCCCGGGGCACGGCCGGTTTCCTGGGCGTCCCGCGCCCCCGCCGAGTCCGCATCCGCAGCCGGCAATCCAGCGTCCGTGCGGCGACGAAGGGCACAGCGGAGGCGTTCAGCGCGGAATCACCCAGTCCGGGATCCAGGTCCCGGCGGCGCCGTGGCCGGACGCAGTGGTGGCGAGGTGGGTGCGGAGGATGGCCAGCGCCGGGTGGGGGTTGTCGCGGTGCCACAGCAGCGAGTGCGGGTAGACAGGGGTCGGGTCGGTGACCGGGATGCGGCGCAGGCCGTAGCCGGACGGCCAGACGAGGCGGGTCTGCTCGCTCATGAAGGTGGCCAGGGCCGGGGTGTCGGCGACGGTGTCGAGGAGTGCGTCGGAGCCGAAGTTGGGGCCGGTCGCCTCGATGGTGAGGCCGAACTCGGCCACGAGGTCGTCGTAGTAGGCGGCCCACTCGGTACCGGGGACGATGCCGGGCATCCAGATCCGGTGCCCGACGAGCTGGGCGAGGGTCACCGAACGGGCGCCCGCCAGCACGTGGGCAGGACCGGTGAGCAGCTGGAGCGGTTCGTCGAGCACCCGGACGGACTCGATGTCCTCGGGAAGGGGCCGGCCGGGCATGGCGACGGCCCGGAACGACGCGTCGATCGCACCGGACCGGATGGCGGCGACGGCCGCCTCGACGTCGAACAGCATCACCACGTCGAGGTCGATCTCGGGGTGTGCGCGGTGGAAACCGCGCATCAGGCTCGACTGCGCGCTGCGCGAGGCGATCACGTCGACGCGCAGCGGACGGCGGCCGGTGCGCACGGACTCGACGGCGCGTTCGGCGACGCGCAGCAGTTCACGCGCGTGGGGCAGGAACGCCTGCCCGTCGATGGTGAGCTCGGCGCCGCGCGGTGTGCGGGTGAACAGCCGTACTCCGAGGTCGCGCTCCAGCGCGGCGATGCGCTTGGACACGGCCTGCTGGGTGACCGCCAGATCGATGGCAGCCGTCTGGAACTGCCCCGATTCGGCGGCGGCGACGAAGGTCCGGACGGTGTCGAGGTCCATGCCGCCACCCTAGGGGTACAACCGTCGGTTGTGTCCGGCGGTCCTGCGCGCGTCCGGGGGGCAGCGGGCGGCCCGGCGAGGGCATGCTGGACCCATGATGGTGCTCGCCGTGCTCTTCGCCGTCCTGGGCGCCGTCAGCAATGCGGCGGGCACGGCCTTCCAGCGCAAGGCCGCGTCCACGGTCCCCGGCCGGAGCGGGCTCCGTCTGCTGCTCACTCTCGCGCGGCAGCCCGTCTGGGCGATCGGTATCGCCGGGGTCACGGGTGCCGCCGTCTTCCAGGCGCTCGCCCTGATCAACGGGCCGATGGCACTCGTCCAGCCCCTGTTCATGCTGGAACTGCCGTTCGCCCTGCTGATCGCCATGCCGCTGATGCACCGGCGGCTGAACCCGCAGGGGTGGCAGGCGATCGCGGGAGTGGTGACCGGTCTCGCCCTCCTCCTGGCCGCCGCGGCCCCGTCGGGCGGCCGGCAGCAGGCCTCCATGCACCGCTGGATCCCCGTTCTCTTCCTCACCCTGGGCGCCGTCACGGTCGCGGTGCGGCTCGTACGGTCCTCCTCGTCGCCGTTGTTCCGCGCGGCGGCCCTGGCCGCGGGAGCCGCGATCGGCAACGCGCTGACGGCCGCCCTCATGAAGTCGGCCACCGGCCGCCTCGCCGACGCGGGCCTGCCGGCCTTCCTCACCACCTGGCAGACCTACGGCTTCGCGCTCGCGGGGATCGGTTCGCTGATGCTCCTGGAGAACGCGTTGCAGGCCGGTCCGCTCGTCGCCTCGCAGCCCGCGCTGACGATCGGCGACGCGGCGGTGAGCCTGCTGCTGGGCGTGACCCTGTTCGGGGAGTCGGTCCGCACCGGCTGGTGGCTGGTGCCAGAGGTGCTCGGCGCCGGTCTGATCCTGTGGGGCGTCGTACGGCTGACGCGCGTCGTGCCGCACCTCATGAACGTCATCCGGTGAGGAGGGTCGGCATTCCCCGCCCGGTCGATACCGGCCGGATTCCGGCAGTTCAGTGGCTGTTACACGGACCGGTGTGCGCCGGGCGGGTGACCGGTGAGATGATCACAGGGTGAGACCGGAAGAACTCGTTCGGCGCCGGACGCGCCGACCCGCCACGCCGTGACCCGGCGTCCCTGATCACCGAGTAGACCTTCCGTGACCCCTGGAAGGGGAAGAAGAGTGTCCGTGTTTCAGCGCATCCTCGTCGCCGTCGATCCCAGCCCCGCCCGCCACTCCGCCGTACGGCTGGCCGGCGAGCTGGCACAGCTGACGAACGCCGAGGTCCGCGTCATACACGTCATCGCCTCCGCCGCCTCCATCGCCGCGATCGTCCCCCTGGAGGAGGACACCGAGGCCAAGGCGGTGCTCGACGAGGCGCTGGCGGCCCTGCGTGACAAGGGGGTCAAGGCCGAGGGAACCCTCGTCCGGGGTCTCACCACGCAGGTCGCGCAGGCCATCTCCGAGACGGCCGAGGAGTTCGCCGCCGATCTCATCGTCCTGAGCCCCCACCACCGGGGTGCCGTCGAGGCGCTGTTCGACCCGCGCGTCAGCGACGCCGTCGCGCACCGCACCAACACGGCGATCCTGCTGGCCCCGGAGGGCCACGAGAGCGCCTGACCGCACAACCACCGCCGATTTGGAAGGCCACGGAGCCGTTGCGGCCCCGTGGCCTTCCGGGTCGGCGGAGACCGCCGGGCGGGCGGCGCTCAGCGATCGTGGGCGGGCAGGTGTGCCAGGCCGGTGTCCAGCAGGACGCGGTCGATCGTCGCGGTGAGCGTGCTGTCGGCGCCGATGACGGTCTCCACCCCGCCGGGCAACAGATCGCGTTCCCGGTACCAGGCGCGCAGCTCGGCCTCGCCGAACTCGTGCGCCTGGGGCTTCGTGGCGTGGCGGGCGAGGGTCTCCTCGAACGCCACGTCCAGGTAGTAGCCGTGGGTCGGGCCACGGTGGTCGGCGCGCAGCCGGGCGAGCATGTCGCCGTAGCGGTCGGCGTACAGGACGCCCTCCACCACGACATGGAACCCGGAGTCGAGGGCGTAGCGGGCGGTCAGGTCGATCAGCCCGATGTTGGCCGCGCCGGGCCGGTCCCGCTCGCGCAGCACCGTGCGGCGCAGGTTGTCCTGGCCGACCAGTGCCAGGCCGCGGCCGAACTTCTCACGGAGTCCGGCCGCGACGGACGACTTTCCCGAGGCACTGTTGCCACGCAGCACGACCAGCCGGGTTTCCGCGGTTCCCACCATCATGGGAGTGAACCTAGCGGCGCGGCGCCGCCGCATCGCCCCCGATCGGCCGCGCCGCGGACGACTGCCCCGTGGGGTTACTGTCCGGATGCCTGACGCAACCGGCTCAGGGTTTCGTCCGAGGCCATGTTCGCCGCGCACGGCGGGACGGTCCCGTCCTTGGTGGCGGCCACGATGTAGTGCTCCCCCACCGTGAACGTGAGGGTTTCCGGCTGATCGGGGTCGCTGTTGAGCCGTACGGTCTTCGAGTCACCACCGCGGAACCAGTGATCGACGCGGAAGGTGACCGAGGAGCCCTTGACGGAGGTGGCCGTGCCTTCGAAGAGCGTCGGGTACCCGCGCAACAGCTCCGGAGTGGGCTCCATGCACTTGGTGTCGGCGGTACCGCCCACGACGGTGAGTGTCAGCGGGCCGGACGCGGACGGGTGACCGTGGTCGTTGTGCGTCATGATTCCTCCGGCGATACCGCCTCCGGCCAGGAGCAGTGCGGCAGCCGCCGCGAGGCCGAAGAGACGGCGGCGGCCCGCGACGGCCTGCGCGGGGCGAGTCGTGCTGCCGGTCGTGGTCGTCTCCGGCCGGGGCGTGGTGTCGGTGGTCAAGGCGGCCTCCACAAGGCGGTCGATGTCGGGCGGCGGAGCACTCGGGGTCAGTGCCGGATCCGCAGCCCTCAGCCGGGTCAGCAGTTCGTCGTCGTTCACTGACCGCTCCTTCCTTCATCCGTCTTGTGTCCGGACCGTTCCGTGTTCTTTCGCCCCGTCTCCAGCTGTTTCGCGAGTTTCTTCTTCGACCGGTGGAGCCGCAGGCTCACCGCGTTGGGGGTCAGGCCGGTCACGTCAGCGATCTGACGTGGCGCCAGTTCCTCCCACGCCCACAGCCGTACCACCTCGCGGTCGAGTTCCCCGAGGGCGTCCAGCGCGGCGTGCAGGTCGCCGTGGTCGGCGGTGTCCACCGGTTCGTGCTGACGGGCCCGTATCAGCCGCTCCACCAGCCGGAGCCTGCGCCCGTCGGCGCGGTGGGCGTTGGCCAGACAGCCACGTGCGACGCCGTAGCACCACGGCAGTACGTCATCGGGTCGCGGCGTGGCGTCTGTTCCGAGGCCGGGCACGTCGTCGATACGGCGCCACAGCACCAGCATGGTCTCCGACAGGACGTCGTCGACCAGGTCGGCGTCGGTCCGTCGCAGCAGATACCGGTGCAGCGGTTGCGCCACCACCTGCGCCAGTTCTTCGAAACGCGCCCGCTGCCGCCGGCACGTCTCCTGTTCCGTCATGGATTCCACGCCCTGTCCTGTCCGGCGCCGGGCGGTTCCTTTCAGCACGGCGACGGCGCGGTCTCATCGTGCGGTGGGCGGACGCCCGCCCTACCGTCGCCGCCAGGGCAGGGCCTCCTGGTCGTCGCTGTCGGCGTCCATGCGCTGGAGGGCGGTGTTGATCGCCTCGCCGATCGCGGCGAACTGGGTGACCTGCTCGGGGGTGAGGGCGTCGAAGATCGCGCGGCGGACCGCCCCGACATGGCCGGGGGCCGCGTGCTCCAGGAGTCTCGTACCGGCCGGGGTGAGGACGGCCAGCTGGTTGCGGCGGTTGGCGGGGTCCTCGCGGCGCTCGACGTAACCGGACTCCTGGAGACGGGTCACGGCATGGGTGAGGCGGCTTCGGGTGATCTTCAGGCGTTCGGCCAGCTCGGACATGGTCAGGCTGTGATCCTTGACCGACGACAGGTGGGCGAGCAGGGTGTAGTCGGCGTGGGTCACCCCCGCGTCGCGCCGCAACTGCCGGTTCAGCTGGTCGGACAGGTGGGTGGAGAACTGGACGTAGGCAAGCCACGCCCGTCTTTCCTCGGGATTCAGCCAGCGTGGCGCCGTTTCGGTCATGATCCCATAGTAACCTTTCAGTTTTAATCTTCAAACTTTTTCCCAGGGGGTTCTCATCCATCGCGTGGATGAGCCGGATACGCGATTCGGATCGCGTGAGGGATGGCGACCGGGGTTCCGGACGCCCCATAGTCGTCGGTACCCCGCACGTCGCTGTCCGGACCAGCCGCCGGTGCGCGGGTTCTTCCCCGCATGCCGTGCGCCCCCAGCGGTGCGCTGACGGCATGCCCGCTCCGTTCGTTCGCCATCCCTGGAGTCGCCATGCCCGGATCCGTGTCCCCGTCCCCCGTCGCGGTGGATGACGCCGAGCCGTCACCCGTCGCCGTGTCGGGGCCCGCGCATCTGCTGCGGGTGACCCTGCTGATGGCGGGCAGCTGTCTGCCGATCCTGGGCGCGGTACTGATCGCCCCCGTCCTGCCGAAGATGCAGGACTATTTCGCCGCCGTCCCGGGCGCCAAGGCGCTGGTGCCGCTCGCGCTGACCGTTCCGGCGCTGGCGCTGGCTCTGCTGGCCCCGTTCGCCGGGGTGATCGTGGACCGGCTGGGCCGCAAGCGTCTGCTGGTCGTCGCGACCCTGCTGTACGCCGTGTTCGGCACCGCCCCGCTGTGGCTGCAGTCGCTCGGCGCGATCATCGCCAGCCGCGCGCTGGTCGGTGTCGCCGAGGCGGCGATCATGACCTGCTGCACCACTTTGATCGGTGACTACTACTCCGGGCAGCAGCGGGTGAAGTACCTCGCCCTGCAGACCATGTGCGCGTCCGCCTCGGCCACCGTCTTCTTCGTGCTCGGCGGCGCCGCAGGGTCGGCCGGCTGGCGCGTGCCGTTCTGGGTGTACGCCGTGAGCCTGGTCCTCGCCCCGCTGATGGCCACCGCGCTGCCGAGCCCGGCGGTGGCCGGTACGGCCGTGACGGAGGCGCCCGGCGCGAGCCGACGGGCCTTCCCCTGGCGGCAGTTGGCCGGGATCTGTGCCCTCACCTTCTTCGGCGCGATGGTCTTCTACACCGTCCCGGTCGAGATGTCGTACCTGCTCGACGACCTCGGTGTGAAGAACACCGGTGTGATCGGGCTGGCCACCGCGATCGCGAGTGCCGCCACGATGGGCGGTGCGATCACCTTCGCGCGGCTCAAGCGTTCTCCCGACCCGATGCTGCCGGCCGTACTCGCCGTCTGCGCGGTCGGGTTCGGGCTGATGTTCCTCGCGGGGAACGCTCCGCTGCTGGTCGTCGGGGCGGTCGTCAACTGCGTCGGTACGGGGATGCTGTTGCCGGCCCTGCTCACCAGCGCGATGTCGCGGCTGTCGTTCGAGGACCGGGGGCGGGGCACGGGGCTGTGGACGGCGGCGTTCTTCGGCGGCGAGTTCGTGTGCCCGCTGGTGCTGCTGGCCGGGGAGTCTGCCGTGGGCACGCTCGCCGGGGCGGTGGGTGTGCTGGGGGTTGCCTGTGCGCTGGTGGCGGGCGGGTTGTTCGTCGTGCGGCGGCGGGCCGGGGCGGTGGATTCCCGGCCGTTGCCGGAGCAGTTGGCATGAAGGGCGGTACAGCGCCTGAGTACGTGCCTCAGTAGACCGTCGTGCGCCTGCGGCACCGTCGTGGTTGATCGCGCAGTTCCCCGCGCCCCTGTCGGGGCGCTGATGCCGGGCCGGAGATCAGTTCCGGCCCGGCATCAATGTCTCGCCCACCTCTGCCGCCTTCTTGCGCAGCCACATGTGGGCCGCGTCCTGGGCGTGCACCGGGTGCCACCACATCGCCTCCTGGACCGGGACCACCTCGAAGGGGCAGGGCAGGACGCGTACCGCGGCGGAGGGGGCCACCTTGCGGATCAGGCGTTCCTGGATCAACGCCACCCTGCGGGTGCCCTCGACCATGTACGGCAGCAGTTGGAAGGTCTGCACGGAGACCTCCACCCGCGGGCTGATGCCGAGCATGCTGAGCTGGCGGGCGGCGGGCACGTCGTACGGGCGCTGGTAGACCGCCCAGGGCAGTTCGGCCAGGTTGTCGAGGGTCAGGGCGTTGCCCACTTCAGGGTTGTCGTCGGCGACCATGCACAGCCAGCGGTCCTGGTAGAGATCGACCGCGGGGAAGCCGTCGATGATGCCGTGCGGCAGCAGCAGGCCGTCGATGGTGCTGAGGGTGGTGGCGGTGTTCTCCTCGACGTTCGGCTGTATCTGCCGGAAGGTGAGGCGCACCCCGGGGGCCTCGTGGTGCAGGGCGCGAGCCAGCGGGGCGCCGAAGACGGCCGCGCCGTAGTCGGAGGCGAGCAGCGTGAACTCACGGGTCTCGGCCGCCGGGTCGAAGTCGGGCTGGCTGGAGAACACCCGGTCCAGCAGGTCGCAGGCGGTCGCGCTGCGGTCGCGCAGGGAGGCGCCGAGCGGGGTCAGCTCGTAGGCGTTGCCGGTGCGGGCGAGCAATTCGTCGTCGAAATGGCGGCGCAATCTGGCCAGTGCGGCGCTCATGGCCGGCTGGCTCAGTCCGATGCGCTCGCCGGCCCGCGTGACATTGCGTTCCTCCAGCAGTGCCCGCAGGGCGACGACCAGGTTGAGGTCGAGTCGGGACAGGTTCACCGGGTACCGCCTAGCCGATCGAGAGCCATCCATGTCGTCGATTCGGCGCATCCACAGGATCTATTTCCGTGATTCGCCGATCAGGGCCAGAGTAGACCGCGACCCCGCAGGAGGAAATCTGATGGCAATGCTCGCGCAACCTGCCGGCCCGTTCGCGCTCGGCACGTTCTCCGCCCCGGACCGGGAGCCGTTCCCCGGTCTGCTGGCCCGGGAACAGGTGCTCGACCTGAGCAGAGCGCTGGACTGGACGCCGGCCGGCCTGCGCGCCGTGGTCGAACGCTGGGAGGAGACCCTCCCCGTACTGCACTCCCTGGCGGACGACGTGACGCTGGACTGGCAGCCGCTGGAGGGTCTGCGGGTGCACGCTCCCATCGAGCCGCGGCAGATATTCCAGTCCGGTGCCAACTACCGGCAGCACGTGATCGATCTGGAGGTCGCCCACCGCTCCCCCGACGACCCGCGCACGGTCGAGGAGGCGCGGGCGGAGATCGCCGCGGTGATGGACCGGCGGGCCGCCGAGGACCTGCCGTACGTGTTCATCGGTCTGCCGACCACGATCGCCGGGCCGTACGACGACGTCGTGCTCCCCGGGTGGGCCCAGCAGCCGGACTGGGAGCTGGAGTTGGCTGCCGTCATCGCCAAGCCGGCGTACCGGGTGTCGGTCGAGGAGGCCCTGGAGTACGTGGCCGGGTACACGATCGCCAACGACCTCACCGACCGGGCGACCGTCTTCCGGCGGGACATGAAGGCCATCGGCACCGACTGGCTGCGCTGCAAGAACGCTCCCGGCTTCACCCCGCTCGGGCCGTGGCTGGTGCCGGCCGGGTCGATCGCCGACCCGGGTGATCTGCGGGTGACGCTGAAGCTGAACGGAGACACCATGCAGGACGAGTCGACGAAGGACATGCTCTTCGGGATCGCCCGTCTGGTGTCGTACATTTCGCAGACGGCCCAACTGCTGCCCGGAGACCTGGTGTTGACCGGGAGCCCGGCCGGGAACGGCATCCACTGGGGGCGGTTGCTGCGCGACGGCGACGTGATGGAGGGTTCCGTCACGGGGCTCGGTGTACAGCGCACCCGCTGTGTCGCGGAGGGGACGGAATGAGCCTGGACCGGCACGACCCGGAGGGCGCGATCGCCGAGGCCGCCAAGGCGTACTCGAACTGGGGGCGTTGGGGCGAGGACGACGTGCTCGGCACCCTGAACTTCCTGGACGAGGCCAAACGGCGCGAGGGTGCCGCGCTGGTACGACGGGGTGTCAGCTTCTCGCTGTCGCAGGCCTTCGACATGGACGGCCCGCAGAAGGGCTGGCGCCGGCGCACCAACCCGGTGCACACGATGCTGGACACCGGCACCGACGCGGCCCTCGGCAACCAGGGCTTCCCGCACGGCATCGGCGGCGCCGACGACGTGATCGCGATGCCGTTGCAGTGCTCCACCCAGTGGGACGGGCTCGGGCACATCTTCGACCACGGCAAGGCCTGGAACGGGCGGGACGCGGCCAAGGTCGTCACCTCCGACGGCGACCTGGTCACCGGCATCGAGCACATGGCGCCGTACGTCGCGGGGCGCGGGGTGCTGCTGGACGTGGGCCACGTGGTGGGTACCGAGGGCGAGTTGCCCGACGGGTTCGCCATCACCGAGGAGCAGCTGGCAGCGACTGCCGCGGCGCACGGGGTGGCCGTGGGCCGCGGAGACATCGTCCTAGTGCGGACCGGGCGGCTGGCCCGGGCCCGGCGTGAGGGCTGGGGCGAGTACGCGGGCGGGCCCGCGCCGGGGCTGTCGTTCACCGCTGCCGGGTGGCTGCACGGCACCGAGATCGCCGCGATCGCGACCGACACCTGGGGGTTCGAGGTGCGGCCGAACGAGTTCGAGAACGCCTTCCAGCCGCTGCACCAGGTCGCCATCCCCAACATGGGTCTGCTCATCGGCGAGATGTGGGACCTCGACGCCCTCGCCGCGGACTGCGCGGCCGACGGTGTGTACGAGTTCTGGCTGACCGCCGCGCCGCTGCCCATCACAGGCGCCGTCGGTTCGCCGGTCAACCCGGTCGCCGTCAAGTAGCTCCCCAACTGCACCAGTTCCGCCAGGTCCGCCAGTTCCGCACAGCCGCCGGATGTGCCGCCCTCCTCGGACAGCAGCGGCGCATCCGGCCCGCACCTCCGTCTCCACCCCTGGCCCGCCGCACCGGCGGGCAAGAGCCGCATCCACGCCGCCCGAAGTCGCGCGGCCCGAACCCGGGAGGTATCCCCCGACATGGCTGACAGCCTCACCCCTACCGTCCTCGTCGTCGGCGGGGGCACCTCCGGTAACGCCCTGACGGTGCTGCTGCGCCGAGCGGGCATCGCCGTCGATCTCGTCGAGGCGAGCCCCGACTGGAAGGCCTCGGCCGGTTCCGGCATCACCCTGCAGGGCAACGCGCTGCGGGTGCTGCGCGAGGTCGGCGTCTTCGAGGAGATCGAGAAGGACGGGTACGCCGCCAACGGCGTCGCGGTCCTCGCCCCCGACGGCACCGTGATCCACGCCCACGAGGAACTCCGCACCGGCGGCGACCAGTTGCCCGCGCACATCGGCATGCAGCGGCCCAAACTCCAGCAGCACCTGATCGACCGGGTGCGCTCCTCGGGCGCCGACATCCGGCTCGGCACCACGGTCACCGCGTTCGAGCAGGACGACAAGGGCGTGGACGTCACCTTCTCCGACGGCACGAGCCGCCGTTACGACCTGGTGGTCGGCGCCGACGGACTGAACTCCGCCACCCGCCGGATGATCGGCATCACCGACGAGCCCAAGCCTGTCGGCATGGGCATCTGGCGTGCCCCGGCACCCCGCCCGGCCGGTGTGGACCGCACCGAGATGATCTACGGCGGCCGTTGTTTCATAGCCGGCTACTGCCCGACCAGCGAGGACACGGTCTACACCTACCTCGTCGAACCGGCCCGCGACCGCGCCACGATCGACCCGGCCTCGTACGCCGACGAGATGCGGTCGCTGTGCGAGGGCTACGGCGGCGCGTGGAAGGAGCTGCGCGAGGCGTTCACCGATCCCTCGGTCGTCAACTACACCTGGTTCGACCGGCACTTGGTGGAGGGGCCCTGGCACCGCGGCCGGGTGGTGCTCGTCGGCGACGCCGCCCACGCCTGCCCGCCCACCTTCGCCCAGGGCGCCGCGATGTCCCTGGAGGACGTCCTGATCCTGGCCGAGCTGCTGACCGGCCTCGACGACTGGGACGCCGAGTCCCTCGACCGGGTGCTCACCGGTTACCACGCCCGGCGGCTGCCCCGGGTGACCATGGTGGTCGACGCCTCCTGCCAGCTCACCGACTGGATGCTGGAGGGCCGACGGGACGCGGACGTGCCCGGGCTGATGTTCCGTACGCTCACCGCCCTCAAGGAACTGCCGTGACCGAGCCCGGGTCGACACCGACGATCGACGTCCACGCCCATCTCCTCCTCCCGGACGTGGAGGAGGCCGTCGCCGGGCAGCCGGGGCTCGCGGAGGCCCGCGCCCTGGACGCCCGGCGCAACGGGCCGGCGGCCCTGGCCGTGAACGGCCCGATGGTCGGGCAGCGGGTGCCCCGGCTGACGGACGTCGCCGTGCGCCTGGCCGCGATGGACGAGCAGGGCGTGGACGTGCAGCTGGTCAGCCCCTCGCCGTCGCACTACCACTACTGGGCCGACGCCCAACTGGCCGACCGTGTCTGCCGGTTGGCGAACGAGGGCACCGCGCAGCACTGCGCGAAGGCGCCGGACCGGCTGTACGGTCTCGGTCTGGTCCCGCTCCAGCACCCAAAGTCGGCTCCGGCGTTGCTCGACGACGCGCTGGAGCAGGGGCTGCGAGGGGTTGAGATCTCCTCGCACGCGCCCGGCCGTGAGCTGTCGGACCCGGCTTACGATGCCTTCTGGGCGCGGGCGGAGGAGACGGGGGCGCTGGTCTTCCTGCACCCGTTCGGCTGCACGCTCGACGAGCGCCTGGACCAGTGGTACCTGTCCAACACCGTGGGCCAGCCCACCGAGAACGCCGTCGCGCTCTCGCACCTGATCTTCTCCGGTGTCCTGGACCGCCACCCCGGCCTGAAGCTGATCGCGGCCCACGGCGGCGGCTATCTCCCCACCCACCTGGGCCGCTCCGACCACGCCTGGCGGGCCCGCCCCGACGCGCAGGACTGCGCGCGCGAGCCGAGCAGCTACCTCCAGCAGCTGTACTTCGACTCCCTCGTCCACGACCCGCACGTACTGCGGGAGTTGATCCGGGTCGCCGGCGCCGACCGGGTGCTGCTCGGCTCCGACTTCCCCTTCGACATGGGCACGGAGGACCCGCTGGGCGCGCTGCGCGCCGCGGACCTGTCCGACCCCGACTTCCATGCCGTGCGAGGCGGCACCGCCGCCGCACTGCTGAATCTTTTCTGAACTGCTGGATCTGTTCCGAACTGCTGAATTGTTCTGAGGAGGAACCCCCATGAGCAACCGTCTGCTCACCCACCTCCGGCACGTCGACCTCGCCGTGCCCGACTACGACAAGCAGCTGGACTTCTACGCCGGTGTCTGGGGTCTGACCAAGGTCGCCGAGGAATCGGGCATCTCCTTCCTGGCCGCCGAGGGCTCGCCCGAGCAGTACGTGATCCGGCTGCGCCAGGCCGACGAGAAGCGCCTCGACCTGGTGTCGTACGGCGCCGCCTCCGCCGCGGACGTCGACATCCTTGCCGAGCAACTCCTTGCCGGTGGCGTGCAGTTGATCTCACAACCGGGCAAGGTCGACACGCCCGGAGGCGGTTACGGCTTCCGGTTCTTCGACGTGGACGGCCGGACCATCGAGGTCTCCGCGGATGTCGAGGTACGCCGGCACCGGAAGATCGAGGAGAAGGAGTCGATCCCGGTCAAGCTGTCGCACGTGGTGCTCAACTCCCCCGACCTGGACAGGACCCGGGCCTGGTACGAGGAGCACCTCGGTTTCCGGCTCTCCGACACGCTCAGCTCGCCGCACATGGGCGAGGTCATGCACTTCATGCGGATCTCCAACCAGCACCACTCGATGGCGCTGGCGAAGGGCCCGCACACCTCGCTGCACCACGTCTCCTTCGAGATGCGCGGCATCGACGAGTACATGCGCGGCTCCGGCCGGGTCATCCGGGCCGGTTTCAAGAAGGTCTGGGGTCCGGGCCGGCACATGGCGGGTGACAACACCTTCACGTACTTCCTCGACCCGCACGGCAACACGGTCGAGTACACCACCGAGTTGGAGCTCCTCGACGAGGACACCTGGCACCCGAGCGTCTACGACTTCTCCAAACCCGAGGTCACCGACCAGTGGGGCACGGCCAACCCGATGAACGAACTGGTCGCCAAGGAGTCGTTCAACGACGTCGACCGCGGTGTCTTCGTGGCCCCGCCGGTCTGACCGTCCTGCTCCTCGCCTCTGCTCCGGGGGCGCGGCGACTCCCTGTCACTGCCCTGACTGCCCGCCGCGTCCCCGGGCTCGTTCCACCCGTTCTCCTGACGAACTGGACCTCCCATGCGTTTCGCCACGTACGAGTACCGCTCCCGACGCCAGGTGGCCGTCGTCGAAGAGGACGACCACCTGTATCCGCTGCCCGGGGTCACCTCGCTGGCCGGGCTGCTCGCGGCGGGCGGGGGGCTGCCCGAACTCCTGGAGGCGGGCGCGGCGATGCTCGATATGCCGGCCGGTCCGCATGTCTCGGAGGTGCGGCTGCTGCCGCCGCTCCAGCCGCCCACCGTGCGGGACTTCGTCACCTTCGAGGAGCATGTCGAGGGCGTACGGCGGTCCATCGACGGCAACGCGGGCGTGCCCGAGCAGTGGTACGCGGCTCCGACCTTCTACTTCACCAACCCCTACGCGGTGTACGGCCCGCACGACCACATCCCCGTACCGCCCGGCTCCCACGTGCTGGACTTCGAACTCGAAGTCGCCGCCGTGATCGGCAGGGAGGGCCGCGACCTCACCCCCGAGCAGGCCCGCGAGCACATCGTCGGCTACACCGTCTTCAACGACTGGTCCGCGCGCGACCTGCAGTCCGCCGAGATGAAGGTGAACCTCGGCCCCTGCAAGGGCAAGGACACCGCCACCACGCTGGGCCCGTACCTGGTCACCGCCGACGAGTTGGAGAAGTACCGGGACGAGGACGGCTTCCTGCGGCTCGCGCTCACCGCCGAGATCAACGGCGAGGTGGTCGGCGAGGACCTGCTGTCCAACATGAGCTGGACCTTCGAGGAGATGGTCGCGTACGCCTCCCGGGGCACCTGGGTGCGCCCCGGTGACGTGCTCGGCTCGGGAACCTGCGGCAACGGCGGCTGCCTGGCCGAGCTGTGGGGTGTACGGGGCCGACAGGACCCGCCGCCGCTCAAGCCGGGCGACACCGTCACGCTCACCGTGGAGGGCATCGGCAGCGTCTCCAACACGGTGGTGACCGGATCCGAGCCGCTGCCGCTGCCGGTCGCCCGGCGCCGTGACCGGGCACGGCCGTGACCGACGACCTGCATCCCAAGAGGCTCCTAGGCAAGGTCGTCGTGGTCACCGGCGCGGCCGGCGGGCAGGGCGCGGCGGAGGCCGAGGCGCTGACCCGCGAGGGCGCGCGGGTGATCGCCACCGACGTCGTCGAGGCACCGGGCTGCCGCCGCCTCGACGTGACCCGCGAGAACGACTGGGCGAAGCTGGCCGCCGATCCGAACGAGGCGTACGGGCAGGTGCACGGCCTGGTCAACAACGCGGGCATCACCTGGCGGGCCCGCATCGACGACGTACGACCCGCGGACATGGCCCGCGTCCACGCGGTCGACGTGACCGGGCCGCTGCTCGGCATCCAGTACCTGGCACCGCTGATGCGGCCCGGCGCGTCGATCGTGAACGTCGGTTCGGCGGCGGCCCTGACCGCCCATTACCCGGTGGCGTACACGGCCGGCAAGTGGGCGCTGCGCGGCCTGTCGAAGACGGCCGCGATGGAACCGGTCCGCGCGGTATCCGCGTCAACACCGTCCTGCCGGGCTTCATCGAGACGGAGATGACCGCCTCGGCCGCGCCCGCGTTCCGCGAGGCGAACCTCCGGGAGACCCCGCTCGGCCGCACCGGAACCGTCGACGAGGTCGCCCCGCTCGTGGTGTTCCTCCTCTCCGACGAGGCGTCCTTCGTCACCGGTGCCGAGATCCCGGTCGACGGCGGTCTCATGGTGCACGGCGGCATGAAGTCCCTCTCGCACGCCGTACGCGCCGGCTCCTGAACGAACAGCAACAACAGAACCCTGCCGCTGACCGGCGAGCACTGCGTCCACCGGGTCATCACCGGCCTCGGCGTCCTCGACGTGACACCCGGGGGACTCGCGCTCGTGGAGTGCGCGCCGCGGGTGACGGCGGAGGAGATCACGCACCGTACGGACGCTCCGCTGGTCCGGACGGTGTAGGCACCTGTTCCTGAACCGACTTGCGGGTCGCGGCGAGGAGCCGGTCGGCCAGGTCGCGGTCCAGCCGGACGGTCTTCGGGGGCTGCGGGGACGTGGTCCAGGCGGGCAGCCGTACCGAGTGTTCGTCGTGCAGGCGCTGGACGTGCTGCTCGGCGCGTGGCACGGATCCCGGGAACGTGTCCGGGGACAGGCACAGGACGAACAAGCCGATGCCCGGGGGGCCGGAGCCGTGGTCGAAGGGGGCCGCGTCGACGGAGAACGCGGCGCCCGCCAGGGTGGCCAGCAGTTCGCCGAGGAGCGCAATGTTGCCGCCCCGGTGACCGCCGAACGGCAGCAGTGCGCCCTGGAGCGCCTGGTCCGGGTCGGTGGTCGAGGCCCCGTCCGGTCCGACGGCCCAGCCTTCGGGAAGCGGTGTTCCGGCCTGCGCCGCCCGGCGCACGTTGACGTACGCCGTCTGCGACGACGCCTGGTCGATGACGAACGGCCGGCTGTCGGCGCGGGGCACTGCGTAGGCGATCGGGTTGGTCCCGAGCACCCTCGTGGCGGAACCCCCGAGTGACATCAGAGCCGGGCTGTTGGCGCATGCCACGGCGATCAGTCCGGCCTCGGCCAGCCGCCGGGGGTAGTGGCCGAGCTCGCCGCAGGTGTAGGAGTTCCGGATCCACAGCGTCGCCGTCCCCAGCCGTGCCGTCGTCTCCACCAGCTCCGGGAAGGCCTCGTCGAAGGCGACCTGGGCGAGTCCGTCGCGGGCATCGGCCACGATGCAGGCCGGTGCGGGCCGGAGCACCTCCGGTTCCACGTCGGCGACGATACGACCGGACTCGTACGACCGGAGGTAGTCAAACAGGTGCGCGACCCCTACGGCCGTGTTGCCCGCGCTCTCCGCCTCGACGGTGGCCAGGGCGAGCGACCGCGCGGCACACTGATCGGCACCCGCGGCCTGCGCCGCCTGCGTGCAGAGTTCGATCAGCCGATCGCGGTCGACCGTGACCGTCCCTGCCTCGCCGGACTGCTGTGCCATGGATGTCCTCTCCTCCTCGACGCACCGTGTGCCCGCCCTGTGGGTCACGCCCACAGGTCGCCAACCGTGAAGCCCTCGGTGAAGGGGTCGTCGGGATCGAGGACATAGGTGCTGTACCCGGAGATCCAGGCTTCGCCGCTGATCGTCGGAACGACCGCCTTGTACGGGCCGACCTTCGTCTCCTTGATGAGCTCGCCGGTGTAGACGGTGCCGAGGATCCCTTCGTGGCGGAACCGCTCGCCCAGTCGCAGCTCGCCCTTGGCGTGCAGGGTGGCCATGCGTGCGCAGGTGCCGGTGCCGCAGGGACAGCGGTCGATCGAGCCGGTCCAGGTCGCGGGGTCGGCGAAGTCGACGGGGCCGCTCGCCACGGTGACCGCGTTCTTCCGGTCGGTGGCCGGGTTGTCGGTGGGTCCGGAGAGCTGGGAGATCGTGATGCCGATCCCCGGGTACTCCGGATGCTCGACCGGCAACTGTTCCTGGGCGGCGCGGAGGATGAGCGAGGAGACCCGGGTGATCTCCCGGCCGTGCGACGGGGTCAGCCGCAGCCCCTTGAACTGCCGTACGTCCGCGATCACGTAGAACATGCCGCCCCAGCCGACGTCGACGGTGACCCTGCCCAGTTCGGGGACGTCGATCACGGCGTCGAGGTGTGCGGCGAAAGCGGGCACGTTCTCGAAGGTCACCTGCCTGACCTTGCCGTCCCGGCACTCGGCGCGGATCCCGATGAGCCCGGCCGGAGCCTCCAGCTTGAACTCGGTGACCGGCTCCTGCATCGGGATCATGCCGGTCTCCAGCAGCACGGTCGCAACGGCGATGGTGTTCCCGCCGCTCATCACCGGGTACTCGACCTGCTCCATGATGATGTAACCGGCCGCCGCGTCCGGGTGCTTGGGCGGAACGATCAGGTTGCAGCACAGGGGAGGATAGCCTCGGGGCTCGCGCAGCATGAGTCGGCGGAGCTGGTCGTCGTTCGCCTCCAGCCACTTCATCTGCTCGTGGACCGAGACACCGGGAATGTTGGGGACACCCCCGGTGATGACACGCATCGGCTCGCCCGAGTGCGTCTCGACGGCGTGGATCATTCGCTTGAACGTCATCACAGAATGCTGTCGATGAAGGAGCGTGTGGACTCGTGCGCGGGTGCGTCGATGACCTGGGACGGCGGGCCCTTCTCCACGAGCCGGCCCTCGGACATGAAGACCACCTCGTCGGCGACGCCCCGGGCGAAGCCGATCTCGTGGGTCACCACGATCATTGTCATCCCACTGGTGGCGAGCCGCTTCATGACGTTGAGGACTTCACCGACCAGCTCGGGGTCGAGCGCCGAGGTCGGCTCGTCGAACAGCATGACGCTGGGCTTCATGACAAGAGCGCGGGCGATCGCCACCCGCTGCTGCTGACCGCCGGACAGGGTACTCGGGTAGACATCGGCCTTGTGGGCCATCCCCACCTCTTCCAACGCCTGCAGCGCGTCCCGCGTGGCGGTGGCCCGGTCCACGCCCTTGACCCGGCGCGGGGCCTCGATGAGGTTCTCCATCACCGTCATGTGCGGGAAGAGGTTGTACGACTGGAAGACCATGCCGGTCCTGGTGCGCTGCTTCGCGATGGCCGACGGCGGCAGCTCGTGCAGCTTGTCGCCCTTGATGCGGTAGCCGATCACCTCGCCGTCGACGATGACGGTGCCGCTGGAGGGGCGTTCGAGGTGGTTGACGCACCGCAGCAGGGTGCTCTTGCCCGAGCCGGACCGCCCCAGCATGACTACCACCTGACCGCGGTGCACCTCCAGGTCGACGCCCTTGAGGATCTCGACCTGCCCGAAGCTCTTGTGGAGATCGATGACCCGGACGATCGGATCGGTCTTCGGGCTGTCAGTGGCGCGGGTTGCCGTCTCTGTTGCGTTCATTCGGAGCTTCACCGGTCCTTTCGTCACGCCGTGGTCGGGTTGTCGTTCGCCCGGGGCTGCTGCGGACGCCGCGAGCCCAGTGCCCGCAGTTTCGCGACTCCGCTCGGCCGGCCCGCGCCGGCCTGGACTCCGCGGCCGTAGTGACGCTCGATGTGGCCCTGGATGTAGGAGAGCACCGTGGTGCACACGAGGTACCAGATCGAGATCACGACGAGCAGCGGGATGGTGTGGAAGTTCTGGGAGTAGATGAGTTGTGCCGAGTACAGGAGGTCGGCGAGGGCGATGATGCTCACCAGCGAGGTGTGCTTGAGCATGCCGATGACCTGGTTGCCGGTGGGCGGCACGATCACTCGCAGGGCCTGGGGCAGCACCACCCTGCGGAAGGTCAGCCAGCGGTTCATGCCGAGTGCCACGGCCGCCTCCGACTGGTGTCCGGGCACGGAGAGGAGTCCGCCGCGGACGATCTCCGCCATGTAGGCGGATTCGTTCAGGGTCAGACCGATGATGGCGACGGCCCACAGGGTCAGCACACTGTTGGTGGACGCGCCGACGATCTCGACGCCGCCGAACGGCACGCTGATCGACAACCGGGGGTAGAGGGCCGAGAGGTTGAACCAGAAGATCAGCTGGACGAGGAGTGGTGTACCCCGGAAGAACCACAGGTAGGCGCCCGCAAGGTAGGAGAGCACCCGGTTCTCGGACATCCGGCAGGCGGCCAGGACGATCCCGAGGACGATGCCCAGGGTCATGGACACCGCGGTGAGGATCAGCGTGGTGCCCAGGCCCTTCATGATCTCGGCGTTGAACAGGTAGTCCCGGACGAGCGGCCAGTCGAAGTTGCGGTTGTTCACCACGGAGTAGCCCAGGTCCGCCGCGATGAAGAGAACGATCAGGGCGGTCAGGCGCCGGCCCTGGTACCGCATCGGCACGATCTCCGAAGGCGGAGTGGCTGACGGATCCACATGTGTGGCGTCGACGGTGGTAGCTGCTTTCATCGTTCGCGTCCCCTTCGATCAGCCGGCGGAGGACGGCAGGATCTCGGCCTTGTCGATCAGACCCTGGCCGTCGTTGAACTTGTCGAGGATCTTCTTCAACTCACCGTTCTCGATCAGGTGGTTGGTGGCCGCCTCGATCGCCTTCGCCATCTGCGCCGAATCGCTGTTGTGGCCCAGCACGAAGCCGGTCTTGTACTTGGGGGCCCAGGGCAGCTCGACCAGCTTGAACCCGTCCTTGGACTGGCTCAGCACGTAGGCGATCTGGCTGGCGCTGCTCACCGCCGCGTCGACGCGCCCGCCGCGCAGGGCGAGGTTGACGTTGGCCTGCGCCTCGAAGGTCTTGACGGTGATCGCCTTCTTGCCCGCGCTCTTGCACTTGTCCGCGAGTTCCCCGGCCAGCTTGGCCTCGGCGGAACCGAGCTCGGCGGCCAGGGTGTGACCGCAGAGGTCCGTTTCCGAGGCGGCGCTGGTGATCCCGCTGCCGGCGGGCACCATGAGCGCGTCGCTCGACGAGTGGTTGATCACGAAGGTGACGGTCGCGGTGCGCTCGGGCGTCGCGTAGATCTCTCCGGTCGCGCCGTCGTAACGGCCCGCCTGGAGACCGGCGATGATGCCGCCGAACGGGACGATCTTGACGTCGACCTTCAGGCCCAGGACCGCCGCGATCTGCCGCACGTTCTCTACGTCCCAGCCGGTCGGCGTGGCGCCGTTGGCCGGCTCGATCACCGCGGGCGGGTAGGTGGCCGCGGCGATCGTCAAAGTCCCCTTCTCGGCAATGGCCTTGGGGACCATGGCGGCGATCGAGTCGACCTTCTTCGACACATCGCCCGAGCCGGCGGAGGCGGTGGACCCGTCGTTCGACGAACCGCACGCGGCCGTCGACCCGATCAGGGCGAGGGATCCGACGATCGCCGCGAAGTGGACAAGACGAGGATGACGCAGACGCTTCATGACGCGCTCCTTTGGCGGAAAATGCCAGGGCGGATTGATTCCGACTCGGGCCCGGATCACGCTGACGCGGGGCTCGGTGGTGGCACGTAACTTCGCACCTCCACTAGGGCCTGACAAGATGTGATCACATATCTTTTTTGCTTCGTTATCTGCCAAAGAGCCTGTGACCTGGGAAAACGCTACTTTCGAAAAATTCGATGCGTTGGTGCGGGGCCGATCACGAGGCTCACGGGCATGCCGGAGCGGGCGGTGGCACGGCCGGCCACCGCCCGCGTGAACCACCTGTCCGACTCACGTCGGGCAGTTCGGGGCACAAGGATTCAGTGACGTTCAGTGACGATCCGGACGAATTCCGGTCACCGGACGCCGGTCCGGGAGTCCGCGAGGCAAGTCCCGGGCTCGGTCGAGGAGTTGAGAACCGCCGGAGCGGGCGTCAGCCCTGGGGTTCGAGTCGCGACTTGATCCGGTCGGTGGCATCGACGAGCGACTCGTTGGAGATCGCGGCCGCCGTCTCGGGATCGCTCGCGTCCGCGGCCTCGACGAGGCGTTCCTGGTAGCGCCAGAGCGAGTTGTCGCCGGGCGCGTCGAGCGCGGCGCGGGCACCGACGATCTTGTAGGCGCGGCAGTGCTGCCACATCGTGCGGATCGTGCCGAGCAGCACGGGGTTGCCGGCCGCCTCGTAGAGGATGGCGAGCAACGCCTCGTCGTGGTCGAGGTAGGGGACGACGGCGCCCTCGGTGATCGCGCGCCGCATCAGCTCGTACTCCTGGCGCATACGGGCGACGTCCGCGGAACCGATCCGCGCGGCACCGCGGCGCGCGGCCTCGACCTCCAGGAGGCGTCGTGTGTCGTAGACGTGGAGCAGTTCGGCGGGGTCCAGGCCCTTGACCACCGAGCCCTTGTGCGGAACGCGTTCGGCGAAGCCGGACTCCTCGAGGCGCCGGATCGCTTCACGCACCGGCATCACACTGGTTCCGACCTCGGCGGCGATGTCGCGGATACGCAGACGGTAGCCGGCCGGATACTCGCCGGTCGTGATGGCCTCGTGCAGCACCGCGTACACCTTGTCGGTCAGCGAGGGCGAGGGCTCGACGCGCTTGGACATAGGCACGACTGAATCATAAACAGGCTGGTCGGTGGAGGGGTTCGGGGCGCCACCTCCGCCGCGGCCTGCCCCCTGGACGCGGCAGGGACATGTGCGCGGTTTCAAGGGCTCCTGCTACGGACGCGACCTGTCACGGCGGCTCAGATCGCCCGGCAGAGGCGTGCCGCGTCCAGCATCGCGGCGTGGACGTTCCTGCTTGCCACCGCATCCCCGATGCGGAACAGCCGGAACGAGCCCTCTTCGTTGCGTACGACCGACTGGGGCCCGCGGTCGAGGAGAGCCGCCAGGTCGACGGCACCGAGGTTGGTCGAGGAGCCCACCAGTTCGTCGTACAGCTCCTGGACCGGGTCGGTGCCCATCTCCGCCACGACGGCGTCGAATGTGCGGCGTTCACGGAACCCGAAGCCGTCGACGCCGAATTCCGCCTCCAGGCCGTCCGGAGTCCTGCTGACCCCGTGCAGCCGGCGCAGGACCGTCACCGTGACACCGTTCTCCGCCAGCGAGTTGAAGTAACCGGCCGCTGTGAGGGAGCCGACGTCGGGCGACGGCGTTCGCTCCGGTGTGACGAGCTCGACCGTGGCGCCTCCCCCGACGAGGGCCTCCACCGCGTCGAGTGCCTGGTTGCCGCCGTGGTCGTCGTAGACCAGCACATGTCCCCGGGGGCGGTGTGCCCCGGAGAGGACGTCCCAGGTGTCGGTCACCAACCCGGCCCCGGGGATGCGGGGGGCCGCGGGTGTACCGCCGGTCGCGACGATCACGACGTCCCATGGCTGGTCGTCGAGGAGGGTCTCGGCGGTGACATAGGTGTTCAACGAGATCCGGACACCCAGACGGGCGAGTTCCTCGGTACGCCAGTCGATGATGCCGCGCAGATCACGGCGGCGCGGAGCGAGCGAGGCGAGCAGCAACTGGCCGCCCACCTTGTCGGCGGCCTCGAAAAGGTGCACGTCGTGGCCGCGTTCGGCGAGGACCCGGGACGCCTCCAGACCTGCGGGCCCGGCCCCCACGACCGCCACCCGGCTTCCCGTGCTCGCACGGTCGATGCGCTGGGGTACCTCCAATTCCCGCCCGGTGGACGGGTTGTGCATGCAGTACGCGGCGCCGGAGGCGTAGATGCCGTCGATGCACATGTTGGCGCCGACGCACGGGCGGATCCGGTCGGTGCGGCCGTCGCGGACCTTGTTGGGCAGTTCGGGGTCGGCCATCAGCGCCCTGGTCATGCCGACCAGGTCGAGCAGTCCCTCGGCGACGGCGTACCGCGCGGTGGCGACGTCGCTGATCCGGGCTGCGTGCATGACCGGGACGGAGAGCTTCTGTCTGATCCGGCCGGCGAACTCCAGGTGCGGGGAGGCCGGTGTGGACATCGGCGGAATGGTGCGGGCCAGATGGGCGTCGGTGCCGATCGAGCCCTTGATCAGGCTGATGAAGTCGATGCCGGCCGCGGTGATGTCCTCGGCGATGCGCAGCGCCTCCGGCGTCTCCAGGCCGCCCTCGCGCTCCTCGTCGAAGGTCATCCGGGCGCCGATGACGAAGTCCGTTCCGACTGCTGCTCGTACGGCTCGGATGACCTGGAGCGGGTAGCGCATCCGGTTCTCGTACGTGCCGCCGTAGTCGTCGTCGCGGTGGTTCCAGAACGGCGTCCAGAACGAGTCCAGCAGGTGCCCCCAGGCCATGAGTTCGATGCCGTCCAGGCCGGCCGCCTCGCAGCGCTGGGCGACGTCGACGAAGTCCTGGAGCACCCGGTCGAGGTCCCACTGCTCGGCCGCCTTGGCGAACGCCCGGTGTGCGGGCTCGCGGACGTTGCCGGCCGAGATGGCCGGGAGCCAGTTGTCGGTGTAGTTGCTGGTGCGATGGCCGAGGTGGGTGAGCTGGGTCATCACGGCGGCGCCCTGCTCGTGCACCTGGTCGGCGAGGCGGCGCAGCCAGGGCTCCGCCTCCTCCTTCCAGAGCTGGAGGTTGCCGAACGCGGGTGCGCTGTCCCGGCTGACCAGGGCGCTGCCGCCGATCATCGTCAACGCGACACCGCCGCGGGCCTTCTCGACGTGGTAAGCGCGGTAGCGGTCCTTGGGCAGGCCGTCCTCGCTGTACGCGGGCTCGTGTGACGTGCTGACGATGCGGTTGCGCAGGGTCAGGTTCTTCAGGACGAACGGACTCATCAGGGGGTCGTCAACGGTCACAGCAGACCTCCGGGTACGGACGGGTTCAGCGCCCGTGGTTGTGCATGACGTGCTTGGTGCGCGAGTAGTCGTCCAGTGCGTAGATCGAGAGGTCGCGGCCGTAGCCGGAGCCCTTGAAGCCGCCCCAGGGGACCTCACTGGCCAGCACGAGGTGGGAGTTGACCCAGACAGTCCCGAAGTCGAGGCGGGCTGCGATGTCGTGGCTGCGGCGGGCGTTCTCGGTCCACACGGACGCGGACAGGCCGAGGGGGACGTCGTTGGCTCGTCGTACGGCCTCGTCCTCGTCGGTGAAGGTCTCGACCGTGATCACCGGGCCGAAGATCTCCTCACGGGCGGCCTCGGCTCCTTCGGGGACGTCGACCAGGACGGTCGGGGCGACGAAGTAACCGGGACCGTCCAGGGCCCCGCCGCCGATCGCCACCCGGACACCCTCCTTCTTCGCCCGCTCCAAGTACCCCGTGACCCGGTCGAAGTGGGCCTTGGAGACCATCGGGCCGACCTCGACGTCCTCACCGGCCTGCGGCTCGCCGACGACCAACGCCCCGACCTCGCCTACGAGTTCCTCGACGAACGCGTCGGCGACCGACTCGTGGACGAGGACACGGCAGGCAGCCCCGCACTCCTGGCCCGAGTTCCAGAAGCCTGCGACGCGCAACGCTGCTGCTGCGGCCGTGAGGTCGGCGTCCTGGAAGATCACCACCGGTGCCTTGCCGCCGAGTTCGAGGTGGACGCGCTTGAGGGTGTCGGCGGCAGCCCGGGCGACGGCGCGGCCGCTGTTGACCGAACCGGTCAGGGCGATCATGTTCACGTCCGGATGCTCGGCGAGCCGGGCACCGACGGTCGTACCGTAGCCGTTCACCACGTTCAGCACACCGGCAGGCAGCAGGTCGGCGACGAGTTCGGCGAACTTCAGCGTGGTCAGCGGGGTCTGCTCGGACGGCTTGAGGACCAGGGTGTTGCCTGCGGCGAGGATCGGGGCGATCTTCCAGACCGCCATGAGCAGGGGGTAGTTCCACGGGGTGACCACGCCGACGACACCCAGGGGTTCGCGCAGGATGACCGAGAGGTGGTTCTCCGCGTAGTCGCCGGCGGCCAGGGACGTGGTCGCGCGGACCGCGCCGGCCATGAAGCGGAAGGTGTCGATCGCCTGGCCGACGTCGTCGCGGGACACCGCGAGCGGCTTGCCGGTGTTCGCCGACTCCAGCCTGCTCAGCAGGTCGGTGTGGTCGGCCAGCCGGTCGGCGATCGCGTGCAGCAGCTCGGAACGCTCCCTGGGCAGCAGCCGGGCCCACCGGCCCTTGGCCGCCACCGCGGCCGCCACCGCCCGGTCGACGTCCTCGGCGCTTCCCTCGGAAATCCGGGCGATGACGTCCTCCGTGCACGGGTCGACCACGTCGATGACACGGTCGGTCGCCAGCTCGGCGAAGGCACCGTCGACGAAGTGCCGGGCCGGCGGAAGGTCGCCCTCGGCGAGCAGGGACGGTACGTCGGCCGCGCGCCGAACGGCGGCTGTCGTCTGGTCGGCAGCAGTGCTCATGGTCGGTGGCTCCTCGGGGAGTGGTCGGGTCGTACTGCTGGGGTGCGGTGGCCGCCGTGTCGTACGGCCGGGTGCGGTGGCCGTACCGTCGTGCGGCCGATTGCCGTGGTGTCGTGCCGTTCGTCAGTGCGCGGCGGAGAGCTGCGGCAGTGTCGCCTCGACCAGGGCGGAGATCCTGGCCGTCGTGGCGGCGTCGAGCCCGAGGAGAGGTTCACGGGGGCCGCCGACCGGGACCCCGGCGGCGTTCAGTGCGGCCTTGACGGCCTGGATGAAGGGGGCGGACATGATCGCGTCCATCAGCGGGTAGATCCGCGCCCACTCGGCCCGGGCCCGGTCGAGTTCACCGGCGCGCAGTGCACGGTGGATGGAGACGAGTTCGGCGGGCATGACGTTGGCGGTGCCGGCCATGACGCCGGCGGCACCCTCGGTGATGGCCTGGAGGAGGAGGCTGTCCCAGCCGATGAACGTCGAGATGACGTCGCCGTGGTTGTGGATCAGGCGACCGGCCTGGGCCATGTCGGCGCTGGTGTCCTTGATGTACCGGATGTTGTCGACCTCGCGGGCGAGCTGTCCGACAGTGTCGGGGTCGAGGTTGACGCCGGTGGCACCCGGCAGGTTGTAGAGCATGATCGGGATCTGCACGGCCGCGGCGACGGTGCGCAGGTAGTGCAGGGTCTCGTCCATGGTCAACGGCTCGTAGTACGGGGTGACGACCATGAGGACGGAGGCTCCGGCGGCCTCGGCGTGCCGGGAGAGTTCGACGGCCTCGCGGGTGCTGACGGCGCCGGTCTGGGCGACGACGGGGACGCGTCCGGCGGCGTGGTCGACGACCGTCTCGACGACCTGGCGTCGTTCGGCGCCGGTCATCGCGGCGAACTCGCCGGTGGAACCGCAGGCGACGACGCCGTCGACACCGCCGTCGATGCTGCGGTCGACCAGACGACGCAGTGTCTTCTCGTCGAGCTGCCCGTCCGCGGCGAAGGGGGAGGCAAGTGCGGTCAGGACACCGCTGAGCTGTGCCGACATCTCTGGAGTCTCCTAAGGATCAGGATCAGGATCGGGTTCGGGTTCAGGTTCGGGTTCGGGTGAAGCAGTGGGTGCAGTGGGGCAGTGGGAGGGCCGGTCCTACGACGCGCTCGGCTCCCGAGTCAGGTCGCGCAGGGCCGTCTGCCGGTCGGTGGCGAGGAGGCTGCGGACTTCCTGAGCAGCGGAGAGGCCGGTCTGGATGGCGGTCTCGGTGTAGAGGGTGCCGAGGTAGTCACCGGCCAGGAACACCCGGCCACTGCGGCGCATCAGCGTCTGCTGGAGCCTGCCGCGCCCGGGGAAGCAGTACGGGGCGCCAGTGGGCCAGCGCTGGATCTCGGATTCCACGACGTTGTCGGGGAATCCGGGCAGGACCTGGTCGAGGTCGTCGAGGTAGATACGGCGGATGGTGTCGTCGTCGTGCTCCATCAGCTCGCGCGCGAGACTGCCGGGCGAGAAGGTCATGATGCTGCTGCCGGGCCGGCGCTCCCGTTCGTAGCCGTGCACCACGTTGGACATGTTCAGGGCGACGTTGAAGGACCGCTTCGGGGTGGCGATGCCGTAGGCGTCGTCCCAGACCTGACGGCCGGACTCGTCGGAGAGGAACGCGGCACTGACGTACGGGCCGTAGACGATCTTCGAGAGGGCCTCGCGGACCTCACGGTCGAGGTCGACCGCGACCCGGTGGCTCACCGTCGCCGGCGTGGCCAGGACCACGTAGCGGGCCTCGACCTCCTGCTCGACGCCGTCCTGGCGGTAACGGACCACGACCGAGGCGTCCTTCTGGACGATCTCGTCGACGGTCGCGTTCAGCCGCATCCGGTCGTCCAGGGCCGCGGCGATGGACTCGGTGAGGGTGGACGGGCCGCCCAGGATGCTCTGCGACAGACCGCCGCCGATGTTCCACACCAGGCTGAAGTAACCGACGCCCGCGCCTGCCGCGAGCTGGTCGATGTCCGCGGCGGACCGGGTGACCGTCGGCTTGAACAGGGCCTCGGCGTCCTCGGGCAGGTCGCCGATGAAGTCCTTGAAGGAGCGGTCGTTCATGAAGTCGTAGATCCGCTGCTGGTGCTGGGCCGCGCTCTCGTTCCGCCGCCGCTGCACGATCCGGGCGTAACGCGCCACGCGCAGCGCGACCTTGGCACCCGCCTTGACCATGCCGACCCGCGACTCCATGGACATCGGGATGCGGAAGGGGTACGTCTCGACACGGCCCTTGAGCAGCAGCTTGCCGTTCATCGCCAGACCCGCCAGCGAACCCGGCACCGCCACCGAGTCGACACCGGTGTTGTCCAGCAGCCACGCGGTCGCGGAGTTGCCGCCGGCGTAGACGTGCCCGCCCCAGTTCAGCCAGTACGGTCCGCGGCGCTCCGAGCGGATACGGCCGCCCACCCGGCCCTCGGACTCCAGCAGGACCGTGTCCCAGTGCCGCAGCCGCCAGCCGGCGGCCAGACCCGCGATACCGCCACCGACGATGACCACGTCTTTCATGGAAAACCTCCTGCGTATTCATGGGGGAAGATCTCGGCCGACGGACATGCCCGCGCGAGCCGCGGCGAGCGTCCGGGACTGCGGCCGAGGGGCGGCCCGGGGCCCCGGATGGTCGGGGCCCGTCCTGCCGGTGAAGCTCAGACGGCGGCGGGACGGCCGACGGGCTCTGACGTGGATGGCAGTGCGGCGGCCTCGTGCAGGGCCATGCCGCGGGTCTCGGGCGCCCACAGGACGGAGACCACGGCGCCGACGGCGTTGATGGCGGCGGCCGCGATCATGGTGCCGCCGATGCCCCAGCCGGTCAGGGCCATGGGCACAAGGTAGGTACCGACGGCGGCGCCGATGCGGCTGGCGGACGAGGCCAGGCCCACCGCGGAGCCGCGGACCTCGGTCGGGAACAGCTCGTTCGGGTAGACCCACTGCAGGATCTGGGTGCCGCCGATCAGGACGGCGTACGCGGCGAACAGCACCATGATCACAGCGGCCGGGGCGCCGGGGAAGACGCCGAGCAGCAGCAGGGCCAGGCCGGACCAGACGAAGCTGTGGATGACCAGCGGGCGCCGGCCCATCTTGTTGACGAAGAACAGCGAGATGACACAGCCGACCAGGAACATGACCGTGATCAGCGCCGAACCGACGTTGGCCAGGGAGCCTTCCAGGTGCAGCGCGCCGAGGATCTTCGGGCCGAAGGCGTAGACGGCGAACAGCGGCACGATGGAACAGGTCCAGAAGACGGAGATGTACAGCATCCGCCCGCCGTAGCCGGAACGCAGGATCGCCTTGATGTCGACGTTCTCGCGCTGCTCTCCCTCGTCCGGCAGGTCGGCGATCGACGCGTCCGGACCGTAGACCTTCTTCAGGACCGCCTCCGCCTCCGCGACTCGGCCCTTGTTCGCCAGCCAGCGCGGGGACTCGGGCGTGCCCAGGCGCAGCAGCACGATGACGGTGGCGGGCAGTGCGGCGCTCGCGAGCATCCAGCGCCAGCCGTCGTCACCGGTCTTCAGCAGCAGCTCGCCGACGATGTAGGCCGCCGCCGCGCCCACGAACCACATGACGACCAGACCGCCGAGCAGCGGGCCCCGGTAGCGGCGCGGGGTGAACTCGGCCAGCAGCGAGGTCGCGATCGGGTAGTCGGCGCCCACCGCCATACCGATCAGCAGCCGAAGCACGAACAGCCATACCGGGTCGTGCGCCCAGAACTGGGCGACGGAGCAGCCGATGATGGCGACCAGGTCGATGGTGTAGAGGACCTGCCGGCCGAACCTGTCCGTGAGGTAGCCGCCGGCGAAGGCGCCGAGGAAGATGCCGATGAGCGCGGACGCGCCGATGAGGCCCTGAGCGGAGTCGGACAGGTGCAGCTGCGGGGTGATCTGCACCATGGCGACGCCGATGATGCTCAGGACGTAACCGTCGAGGAACGGCCCTCCGGAGGAGTACAGCGCCAGTTTCTTGTGGAAACGCGACAGGGGCGCGTCATCCACCTTGTTTCCTGCGATTTCGGTCATCACAGCCTCCGGGAGCGGTCCCCGGACCACCTGTTCAAGGTACGTCCGGTCCGGGTGGGGTTTGATGGCTTGCCGGGAACGCCGCGACACCACTTGGGCTCTTGTCGCCCTGTGGGGACGTCGGCGCGGGCCGGCACGATCGGTACTGCGTTCTTCGGCCCGTCCGACAGGGGGACGGTGTCGTGGCGGGTGGGGCGAACTCTCGGTTTCCGGGGGACGCCGGCGGCATGGCCACCGGGTTGCCTCGAAGTATGTGAAGGCCGCGGTGGGCCAACAATGCCCTCGTTGCGGCAGGGGGTACGGGGGTACTTCCGAGTCAGAAGTTCGGCTACGGTTGCCGCATGGCCGGTCGCCCCCGAAACGCCGTGGTCCTCACCGAGGACGAACGGGCCGCACTCCTGCTGTGGACCCGCAGTCGCACCTGCTCACAGGCGCGGGCCCTGCGCGCGCGGATCGTGCTGGCCTGCGAGGGCGAGCCCACCAACACCGCCGTGGCCGAGCGCCTCGCCATCTCCCGCGACATGGTCGGCAAGTGGCGCGCCCGCTTCCTCGCCGAACGGCTGGCCGGTCTGGACGAGCAGCCCCGCCCCGGACGGCCGCCGGCGGCCGACGACGACACGGTGGCGCATGTCCTGGTCCGCACCCTCACCCCGCCGCCGCCCGGTGCGACGCGGGGCTGGTCGACCCGTTCGATGGCGGCCGAGACCGGGCTGAGCCAGAGCACGGTGAGCCGGATCTGGCGGACCTATCGCGCCCAGCCGGGTGTGCGCGTCCAGGCCGGCCCGCGTCGGGCGTGGTCCCTGCCCGACCGTGCCGAGGACGTGGTCGGACTGTTCATCGCCCCGCCGGTGTGCGTGCTCGCCGTGACGGTCCGGGCGGGGCGGGGCAGGTCCGTGCGCGGCTCCGGGGCGACCGTCGCCGGCCGGCTGTTCGGACAGGACCGGGACGCGGCCCACGTACTGGCCGTGGTCAGCGCGTTCGCGGCCCTGCGGGGCGAGCGGCAGACGGCGGACGTGCCCGGGCTGCAGGCGTTCGTGGAGCAGGTGAGTTCGGCCGCGGGTGCCGGGACGAGCGTGCACCTGCTGGCCTACGGCGCGTCCGGTGCCCTCGACCGGCCGGACACCTCCGGGCGCCGGCACCACGCGCCCAGCCCCGAGGCGTGGACGGAGGAGGCCCACCGCTTCCTCGCCGCCGACGACCGGCTCCCCCACGAACCGGCGTCCCGCGCGCCCCGTCTCCGTGACGCCCTGCTGACCTGGTCCACCACCTGGACCCCGTCCGCGGCCCCCTTCATCCGCATCGCCCCGCCGCGCCCGGCGTACGTCATCCCGGCCATCTGCGGCCCCGGAAACGACTCGAACGCCCCCGACACGCGCACACTCGGCCACCCCGGCCCGGCCGAAGCGGCGCAGATCACAGACCTCGATGCCGCGCCAGGCGCCCCGATCACCTCCGACCCGGTCATCGGCCGGCTGCGCGAGGCCCTTCTCACCGACGGCTACCGGCCGGGCGACCGGGTCCGGGAGGCCCCGCTCGCGCACGGCCTCGGACTCTCCCGCCGGGTCGTTCGCGCCGGCCTGCGGGGGCTCGCCGAGGAAGGCATGCTCGATCTGCTGCCCGGCGGTGCGACGGCGATCCCGGACGTCACCGCGAAGGACGTCCTCGACCTCTACGCCCTGCGCGCCAGCCTCGGTGCACTTCTGATGCGCCGCATCGCCATGCTGGGCCCCGAGAACCTCGCGCCGGCCTCGGCCGCACTGGCGGAGGTCCACGCCGCCGCCCGCGACAACGACCACCTCCGCATCCGGGAGGTCGACCTCCGCTACCAGGACGCCCTCGCCCGTATCGCGGACCTCCCCCAGGCCGCCCATACCTTCGAGCGCCTCACGGCCCGGCTGCGGATGTTCGTCACCGTCCTGGACATGGACTACAGCCAGGCCTGCGACACGATCGCCGACGAGGACACCGCCGTGCACGACGCGTTGCGCGCCGCGGACGGGAACGAGGCGGCGCGGCTGTGGCGGGTGAAGATCGAACGCTGCGTCCGCTACATGATCGCCCAGCTCTCCGAGGACGACGTGGCCCCCTACCTGTGGACCACGCTGGCGGGCAGGCCTCGCCTGCGACCGGGCGAGCCACGACGCGCGGCAGCGCACTGAGGCGAGTTCAGGCGCGCGGGTCGGTGGGCCGGGAGGTGAAGGCGGCCCCCGGTCATTGCCGCAGTCAGGTGGTCCTGGTCCGCCGGCGGCGTACGGCCGTGTAGCCGGCGGCGGTGACCGTCGCGCCGGCCACGACCGCGACTGCGACAACAGTGCCGGTGCGGGAGGAGGAACCGCCGGCCTGTTCGCAGTACCGGCCGTTGTCGTCCTCGACCGTGATGGTCAGGTGCCCCCGGTTGCCGATCGCTGCGGACTTCCCGTGCTGTCCGGCGATGTCGACCGGGTAGCTTCCCGGCCGGATGCCGCAGCTGATGGTTCCATAGCCCTCCCCAAGGCTGTTCTTCCCCATCTCCATCGTGACGTCCTTGGTGAACGCCGGGGACTTCACGGTGAAGCTGCCGTTGCCGTCCGCGGCCAGAGAGGTCAGGTCGGCGTCCGAGGTGACCACGACGGGCGCACCCCGCCGCAGGGGGCCGCCTGCCGTGCTGTCGCTGTCGTTTTCGCGGATGCTGACGCTCAGGCCCGAGCCGTCCGCCGCCGAGGCGGTGGGAGAGCCCGTGAGGCCGATGACGGTCGCGGTGAGGACGGTCGCCGCAGTACGCAGGTACATCGCGCGTAGCTCGCCTTCCTGGGAGGGGGTCAGCCGGCCTTGGGCGGTACGAGCATGTGCCCACGACCGAGGGTGGTGGAGGTGTCGGTGTAGAGGGTGGTCTCACCGTCCGACCAGCGCACCAGGAGGTCGTCGGGATCGCCCGGTGTGTAGGCACCCGCGGTCATGACCGAGGCCTGGGTCCACAGTCGGTCGGAGGGCGGCATCCGGACTTCCGTTCCCACACTGGAGGGGCCCGCGTCGCGGTAGAGCGAGACTCTGCCGTCCGACCAGCGCACCATCACGTCCCAGTTGGAGCCGCCGGTGAAGTTGCCGGCGGTGAGCAGCGTCGCTTTCTTCCAGGTGTCGTTGGGATCCCTGAGCCTGTGTTCGTGGAGGACGTCCTGGCCGTCGACGTCGGTGTACAGGGAGAGTTTCCCATCGCCCCAGCGGACCATGAGGTCGTCGGTCCGCTGGTTGTCGCTGAAGCGTCCGGCCGTGACCTGGGTGGCGTTCCGCCAGGTGGCGTTGGGTTTCTGGAGCTGCGTCTCCTCGGCGAACCCGCCATTGCCGTCGCCGGTGTAGAGGGTGACCTCACCGTCCACCCAGACCACTACGAGGTCGGCGGAGTCGCTGCCGGTGAAGTCGCCTCCGGCGATGACCCTGGCGTCCTTCCACGTGTCGGACTTCGTGATCCTTTTCTCGCCGGAGAAGCCGCCGTTGCCGTCACCGGTGTAGAGGGTGACTTCGCCGTTCCCCCAGACCACGACCATGTCGGTCCTGCCGTCGCCGTTGTAGTCACCGGAGGCCATCTTCTTGGCGTCGGTCCACCGGCCGCCGCCGGTGGGATACATGCTGTAGCCGCGCGGATATGTCTGTGGTTGGGTGTTGTTCTTCGCGGCGGCGTAGATCTCCAGGGCACGCTTGTCGTAGGTGACGGCGAAGGAGATGCGGTCGCTGTTGTTCTCCAAGCCGCCGCCGTAGTAGCCGCCGAGGTCGCCGATCACGGTTCCGCTGCCGGTCCTGGTGTTCAGGCCGGTGATCCAGGGGCTTCCGGAGGTGCCCCCGTAGAAGCCGCCGCAGTCCACACGCAGCTGCCGGTAGCCGGGAAGCCGCCGGGTCGTGACGCCGGGGCAGATGATCGGCCGGTTGCGGGGGTTGTGGCTTCCCGGGTAGCCGACCACGGTCACGGTCCGGGTGTAGTCGCCATTGACCTGGCCGAGCTTGAGGGCGGCACCGACGGCTTTCTGCAGGCTTTGGTTCCTGCTGTTCGTGCCCACCCGGGCGAAGGCGTAGTCCAGGTCGGAGTAGGCGTCGCGGGTGGGCTCGCCGCCCACCTTGTACCAGCGGGAATCGCGGATCCACTGCTGCACCGGGAACCGGCCGTAGGGAGCGGGGTTCGTCGCCAGGCCGTCGTAGCGGGGCACGAACATGCCCTTGCTGCCGCCTGAGCAGTGCGCGGCGGTCAGGATGACGTTGCCCTGCGGGCTGTCGACGACACTCGCCGAGCAGAAGCGCCCCTCCAGTTGGTCGGTGGCGGGATTCCTCGTGTAGTGGAAGAAGGTTCCGACGGTGGGAACGCCTGCGAAGTAGTAGCCGTTCTTGGCGGCTGCCGCGGCCGGCAGGCGGGCGGCGGGCTTCCAGCCTGCGGGCGCCTCGGAGCGGGGAGAGTCCGGTGTGGCCGCGGCCATCCGCTTGAACGTCCAGAACTTCTCGGCGGCTTCGCTCGTCCACTGGTCGTCTTGGACCGCTTGGACGTCGGCGGCGGGTGCGGGCGTCGAGGGTGTGGGCGTCGCCGACGTGGAGGGTGCGGTCGAGAGTAGGGGGTCGGCGATGGCGGGTGTGGCAGTTGCCAGCAGGACCAGCGCACAGGCTGACATCAGTAGCTTATGCATTCGAGTTATGTGCATGTTTCCTCAACGTGGCGGCATCCGGGTCCGAGGCGGCGGACTTCATGTGGTCGCCGCCGCGGCAACTGCGCTGTTCCGGCCGTTACTTCAGGGAGAGCCTGGCTCCCCGTTCATCCGATCTGCTGGTACCGCGTCATGGGTTCCCCGTTCCCTGAGCCGCGGCCGGACGGGCGAGTTGGTCGGACTCCCCCGTGCTCCGGCCCGGCATGCATGTCTTCGGCAGATCCCCGCCGACCTTGATCCAAAGCTACCCCCTGTGCGTCTGTCTCCCATGGCCGACGTACCGCGGCGGACACAGCTGAACGCCAAATGTCATCACCCAGGTGGTACATCCCGGGCATTATTGGCCCCATGAAGCACGATGGCGGAAAGGAGCCGAAACCGAGCGCCCCAAAACCTGTCCGCCATGAGGCCGCCGGGCTGCGGGTCGGCGTTCTCGGTGAGTTGACCGTGACGCGCGACGGACAGCCCCTGAACCTCGGCGGACCCCGGCCACGTACGCTGTTCGCGCTGTTGGTCCTGGCCCGGGGCGCTGTCGTCACCTGCGACCGGCTGATCGACGCCGTGTGGGACGAGGAGCCGCCGCCGAGCGCGGTCGGTGCTCTGCAGGCGTACGTCTCCCGACTGCGGCGGGAACTGGAACCGGCCCGGACGGCAGGTACCCGCAGCAGTGTCATCGTGCGGGAAGGGGCCGGTTACGCGATCCGCCTCGCCCCGGACGAGGTCGACGCCTGGCGGTTCGAAGCGCTGCTGGAGCGGACCGGGCGGTCCATGCCGTCGGCCTCGGAAAGGGTCGCCCTGCTCACCGGGGCTCTCGACCTCTGGCGGGGGCCGGCTTTCACCGGGTTCGAGGACGAGCCCTGGTCACGGACCGAGGCGGCGCGCCTCGCGGAACTGCGTGAGGTGGTACGGGAACGGTGCCTGGCGGCCCGCCTGGAACGCGGGGAACACGACGAGGCAGTGTTCGAAGCGGCGGAGGAACTCGTCGGCGCACAACCCCTGCGCGAGGAGCGCTGGTCTTTGCTGGCCCTCGCTCACTACCGAGCCCACGGCCAGGCCGAAGCCCTCTCGGTCCTCCGTCGCGCCCGCCGAACTCTCGCCGACCGGTTGGGCATAGATCCAGGTCCCGCGCTGCGTGACGTCGAGGCCGAGGTCCTCTCCCATGCACCGCGCCTCGCCGCGCCCGTACCGCCACCTGAGTCCGCGCCTGCTTCGGTCTCCTCCCCCGCGCTCGGTCGACTCGTCGAGCGAGAACACGAGTTGGAGGAGCTAGGGCACTGTCTGTCGGAGGCGGTCGCGGGCCGTGGCGGACTGGTGTGTGTTCAGGGCCCTGCCGGGATCGGACGGAGCGCGCTGCTGGCGGGGGTGGGGCGGCTGGGCGCGGAATGGGGCGTACGGGTCCGTGGCGTCGGTACCGGTCCGGGTGGTAGGGCGGGGGCTGCGCCTCTTCCTCGTGATCCCTACGATGTCGTACGACAGTTGCTCGGCCCGGTGGTCGCCGAGCAGGGCGGCCTGCCGGCGGCCGGGGCACCGCCGGTTTCCGAGGGGCAGGTCTCCGACGGGGCGGACGGATTCGACGTCCTGCACGGGCTCTACCGCCTCACGGAGCGCCTGGTCACCGTCGACGAACCGTCGCGACGGCCCCTGCTCCTCCTCGTGGACGACCTGCAGGCGTGCGATACGGCGTCCCTGCGCTTCCTGGCCCATCTGCTGCCGCGCATCCAGGCTCTGCCCATCCTGGTCGTCACCGCGCTGCGCACCGGGGAGTTCCCCGCCCCGCCCGAGCACGAGCAGGTCCTCGCCGACATCGCGCAGGATCCGACGGTGGTGCACATCCGGCCGGAACCGCTCAGCGCGGCCGGCGTCGCTCATCTCGTACGTCGGCAGCTCGGCAACTCTGCGCACGAGGAGGTCGTCCATGCCTGTCACCGGGTGTCGGTGGGGCTGCCGTCGCTGCTGGCACACGTGCTCGGGGCGTTGGAGACGGTGGAGCAGGTGCCAGACCCGCGCGTCGTGGAGGAGGCCGGTATCAGTGCCGTCTCCGACCTCGTGCTCGCCCGGCTGGACCGGCTGCCGCCCGCCGCCGGGGACGTCGTACGGGCGGTCGCGGTCCTCGACGGCGGAGCCTCGCTGCCGGCGGTCGCCGCCTTCGCGGAGCTGTCCGAGCGGGACGTGGCCTCGGCGACGGCGGTGCTGGTGCGGGCGGAAGTGGTCCGTGACCAGTACCCGTTGGCCTTCGTCCATCCCCTGGCCGCGGAAGCCGTGCTGCGGGCGGTGCCGCAGCCGGAGCTTCCGGCCCTGCGTGAAAGGGCGGCAAAGATCCTCGACGGCGCCGGTGCGGCTCCCGAGCAGACCTCCGCGCACCTGCTCCTGGTGCCCTACCGGGGCGACCCGTGGGTGGTGGACGTCCTGCGTACGGCCGCGGCCCGCGCGAGCGCCCGTGGAGCCAACGACGCGGCCGCCACCCTGCTCACCCGGGCGTTGCTCGAACCACCGACGCGGGACGTTCGGCCCGAGGTGCTGCTGGAACTGGGCCGGGCCGAAGCGCTCGTCGACGGGCCGGCGGCGGCCCGGCACCTGCGGGAGGCGTACGAGTCGTCACCGCCGGCCCTCGGCGCCGCGCGCCTGCTCGCGCAGACGCTGATCTACACCGGCAGGCCCGGGGAGGCGGCCGAGTTCGCGGCGCGGGCGGCGGCGGAGTACCCGCCCGCCACACAGACCACCGTGGAGGCCACCACGCAGACCACCGCGGAGGTCACCTCGCAGACCACCTCGGACGGTACGGCCGACGAGCGGCAGGGGTTGCTGGCTCTGGCACGGCTCGGCGCCTTCGCGCACGGGCTCTACACCGTGGGCGCCGACGGCGCGGATGTCCCGGCGCCGTCTCCCCTCGGCGACGGGCCGGGCGCGCGCATGCTCGCGGCCGAGGCCGCGAGGGAGGCCACCGTCCGGGGGCTCGACCGCGCGGCGGCCGTCGCCTCCGCCCGCTTCGCGCTGACGGAACGGGTGCTGCTGCACGGCGGCGAGATCCTCTCGTGGTGCACGGCCGGCCTTGTGCTGCACCTGGCCGGCGAGGACGTGAGGCTGCTGTGGGACGAGACCCTGACGTACGCCGAGCAGCGGGGGTCGCTGATCGGGACGCTCTCGGCGCATCTGTGGAAGGGGTTCACTCAGTGGCGGCACAGCGAGTTGACCCAGGCGCGCCGGTCGCTCGGAACCGCGCTCGAACAGTTCGGCGCGTGGGGGGTCACGCCCGGCGCCCCGCACTGCCGGGCCTTCCTGACGGGCGTGCTGCTGGACCTCGGGGACACCGCAGGGGCACGTGCCTGTCTGGAGCGCATGCGGCAGCGCAGCGCGGGGGCCGAGGGGGCCCGGTTGCGCGCGGAGAGCGAGGCTCGCGTGCTGATCGCCGAAGGCCGGTACGGGCAGGCACTGGCCGCCCTGGACGGCGTACGGCAGCTCCAGCCCGAGGTGGTGAACCCGGTGTGGTGGGACGGGGAACTGCTGCGGATACGGGCGCTGACCGGGCTGGGTGAGCGGGGCCGGGCCGAACGGCTCGCCCAGGAGCAGCTGGTGATGGCCCGTCGGTGGGGTGCGCCCGGCACCGTCGGCCGGGTGCTGCGGCTGCTCGGTGAGGCACGCGGGCTCGACGGCGCTGCCGAACTCCGGGAGGCGCTCGCTCTTGCGGCCGACAGCCCGAGCCGCCTGGAGCACACCCGTGCCCTGCAGTCCCTGCATGCCGTGACCTGCGGTGACAACTCCGGGGACGGCGTCGTACGCCGATTCCCCCCTGCGTGACCGGCGTACGACAGGCCGTCGGGAGGAGAATCCGACGCCCGACTTGCGATCGGCTTGCAAGCGGTTCGCAAGACCGGTGGTGCATCGTCCATGCCGCAGGCGAAGCAGCCGCCTCACGAGGCGCGCGCACCGCAGGAACACGAACGGGGGCGGCCTCTGCGGGGGCCGAGATCAAAGGACATGAGCGAAGCGATACGCGGCGGGGACCAGTGGACCGTCCCCGGCTACACACAGAACAAGGAGCTGGGCTCGGGAGCCAGCGGGCGGGTGGTCCTGGCCACGCACGACACCACCGGCACCCGGGTGGCGATCAAGTACCTCGCCGAGAAGCTCAGTGACGATCCCGCCTTCCGCGAGGTCTTCCGCGCCGAGGCCCGGCTGCTCGGCGAGCTCCGCTCTCCGTACGTCGTGCAGTTGTACGAGTACGTCGAGAGTCCGCGCGGTGCCGCCATCGTCATGGAGCTCGTGGACGGCGTACCGCTGCGCAAGCTGCTCCGCGAGCACGGCGCCACGGCCCCCGAGGCCGCGCTCGTCGTGCTCAAGGGCTCGCTGCTGGGCCTCGCGGCGGCCCACGCGGCGGGGGTCGTGCACCGCGACTACAAGCCGGACAACGTCCTGGTCGCCGCCGACGGTTCCTCCAAGCTGGTGGACTTCGGCATCGCCGTGCCGAGCGGGGTGGCCGCCAACGCCTCGGGCACCCCGACCTACATGGCACCCGAGCAGTGGACCGGCGGTGTGGCCGGGCCGGCCACCGACGTGTACGCGGCGACGGCCACCTTCTTCGAGTGCCTGACCGGTATGAAGCCCTACCCGGGTCAGACGCTGGCCGAGCTGGCCCTCCAGCACATCGAGGCGCCGATCCCGGACGAGCTGGCTCCCGAACCGGTGCGCCCGCTGATCCGCAGGGGCCTGGCCAAGACGCCCGAGGAGCGTCCGGAGAGCGCGGCGGTGTTCGTCGAGGAACTCGAAGCCGTCGCCGCGGGCGCGTACGGGGAGGAGTGGGAGGAGCGCGGCCGACGCGAACTCGCCGCTCTCGCCGCCCTGCTCTTCCTTCTCTTCCCGCTGGCGGACGATACGGCCTCGGGTACCACGGCGCTGGCCACGACCACCCTCGGACCGGGCGCCCGGCTGGTGCGCGGCCGCAGCGGGAAACTGCTCGCCGGGCTGACGGCGGGAGTCGTGCTGGCGGTCGGCGGGCTCGCGGTGACGGCGGTGGCCACGGGCGTGACCGGCGGACACCGCACGTCGAACGGCGCCGGGGCCGGTGCCGGGTCGGGCAGCCCGACCGACGGGGCCGGTCCCGGCGAGTCCGCCGGTTCTGCGGACGGGGGTCCCTCGGCGTCGGACGGTTCCTCGCCGTCCGCCGCGAGCGGGTCGCCGTCCGCATCGGCGTCCGGGGACGCCAGTGCCTCGCCCAGTGCGGGCGGCGGGTCCGGCGGCACGACCGGCGGATCGTCCGGCGCAGGAGGAGCGACGACCACGACGGGCGGGGGTACCGGCACGACCGGTGGCAGCGGAACCACCGGCGGCAGCACCTCCGGCGGCGGTACGACCACGTCCGGCGGTGCCTCCACCGGAGGCGGTACGACCACGACGGGCGGCGGCTCCACCAGTGGCGGTACGAGCACGACCGGCGGCGGTACGGGCACGGCGGGCGGCGGTTCCACGAGCGGGGGCGGCGCCTCCACACCCGCACCCACTCTCGACGTCAAATCCGCGCAGATCAACGCGGTGAGCGCGACCTCGGCCACCTGCACCATCGTGGCCTCCGTCAGTGTGACGACCGATGGCGCCGCAGACGGCACGCTCTACCTCAGCTGGTACGCGAGCGACTCGGCCGGCGCCGTCGGGACCGTCGTCGCCACCGACCCGATCGCGCTGCCCAAGGGGAAGACACAGATCTCGGGCCGCTACACCCACGCCTTCCCCGTCCCGACGCGCAACGCCTATCTCGGCGCCAGGGTCACCACCGATCCCGCGGCCGACTCCGGCAACGGTTCCTTCCAGTCCACCGCCGCACCCTGGGAATGCGACCCGCCCCGATGAGCACACCTTCCGAGGACCCCCGACTGCGGTTCGCCCGTACCGACCGGGCGTCCGGCCCCGGCACCCCCGACCTCGACGTCACCCTCCCCACCGCGGATCCGGCCGCGACCCTGCACCTTCCGCTCCCGGACGCGGAGGCGGCCGAGGGGGAGATCCGTTTCGGGCCCGGCGTGCCCGGTGCGGGGGACACGGCCGAGGACCGCGCGACGGGCATCTGGCGCGGCACGGTCACAACGGAGGTGTCGTCCGGGGCGGCCTCCCGGCGCCCTCGGCCGTGGTGGCGACGCGAACTGCGGTTCCTGCTGGTGGTGGTCGCGGTCGTCGTGGCCGTCGTGCTGGGCATGCGGTCCTGCACGGTGGCCGGACTGCACGTGCTGGGCGCCAAGGTCACGGCGCCCGAGGTCGGCCGCTGTGCCAAGACGGTCGTCGTCACCGGAGTCCTGCGGACGGACGGCCACCCCGGCACCGTCGACTACCGCTGGAAGCGCAGCGACGGCACGGCCTCTGCCGTCCTGCACCAGACGGTCGGCAGGAACGTCAAGAGCTCGGCGGTCGTACTGCGCTGGAGCTTCGACGGCCGCGGCACCATGAAGGCCACCGCCACCCTCGAAGTGCTGTCGCCGGACCGGGTGACGGCCTCCGCCGGCTTCACGTACACCTGCTCCTGATCACAGCCGACGAACCCCGGTCGCAACCGCCGTGGACACCGTCGGCTCTGATTACGGTCACCTGGCGACGCCGTGTTCCGCGAGACCCGCCGCCCCGCACTCCCGCGCGATGCTCCGGCCCCGGATCAGCAGAGGGCCGGCCTCGTCCTGCGGGGCGTACTCGGCGAGCGCGTACAGCGCGCGAGCGTACTCCAGACGCGCCGGACCGGGCGCGAGGACGGCGACCGCCTCGCGCAGCTGGGGCTCGCCCTCGGTCCCGCGCAGCTGCCCGACGGTCCGCAACACCCGCCCGAGCGCGCTGGGCGCTCCCCAAGTGCGGGCGACCGTCAGTTGCTCCTCGGCCAGAGCCAGCGCCTCGGCACTCCGGCCGACGCCCGCGAGCGCTCGCACCCGCAGCAGCGACCACGGCCACCACGCGGGGTTGGCCGCCGCGGGCTGGAGATGCCGTATGTCGTCGAGGGCGGACAGCGCCTCCTCGTGGCGTCCTTCCGCGTTCAGTACCCGTGCCTCGCTCTCCCCCAGCAGCCGCTGCCCTTCCGCACCCCGGATCCAGCCGCGCATCCGCTCCAGACAGGCGCGAGCCCCGGCGGTGTCGCCGAGATCCAGCAGGACGGCGGTCAGGAAGGTGCGGCCCTGCGGGGCGCCCGGCGCGAGACCCCAGACCTCCGACTGCCCGACCGCGGTCTCCAGTGACCGCCGTGCCGCGTCCAGGTCCCCGTGGTTCCACTGGGTGAAGCCGCGCCACAGATGGGTGGCGAGCACGGAGAACAGTGAGCCGCGCTCGACGGCACGGGCCACGGCGGCGTCCCACAGCTCGCCGACCTCCTCGTCGGCGAGGTGCAGCACGATGGCGGCGGTGTACCAGAGCATCTCCTCCCCGGCGGCCTGGAGCACGCCGTCGGAGACGGCGAAACGGGCCAACTCGACAGCCCTGCTCCGGTCGCTGCCGTCCGACGCGGCCTCCCGGGCGAGGTTGGCAGCGAGCATCCGGGCGCCGGGACCCTCGCCCTCGACGACCGGGTCCTCGGCGGTGCGCCAGAGCCGCTGGTCCAAACCGTGCATGAAGCCGCTGATGCGCTCCAGCGCCAGCAGCCCCTGCCGTTCGTCGCTCAGCCCGACAGGCAGTCCCGCCGCCGCCCGACGCGCGAACTCGGTGGCCTGGCCATGGCCGCCGGCGAAGACCAGGAGGCGGGCGAGCAGCAGGGCCGCGACCGCCCTGCGACCGGGGTCGGTGAGCGTGTCGTAGGCCTGGCGCAGATGTTCCACGGCGGCCGGGCCGTTGCCGAGCATCTCGACGCGCCCGAGTTCGAGCAGCACCTCGGGGCGGCGTTCGGGGTCCGGTGGTTCGTCGAGCACCCGGGTGAGGTAGGTGGCGGCGGCGTCGGGGGCGCCCCGGCCCACGGCCTCGCGGGCCGCCGTACAGAGGATGTCCACGACATCCGCGTCGCCACGATGCGGGGCGAGCAACAGCTGGGCCGCCGTGCGCTCCGGTGGTGCGCCCGCGGCGGACAGCGCACGGGCCGCCCGTTCGTGGCGCAACTGCCTTTCTCCAGGCGGCAGTTCACGGTAGATGGCATCCCCGACCAGGGGGTGCACAAATGCGTGGGGTTGGCCGTCGGTCAGGATCTCGGCGTGCACGAGCGGCGCGATCGCCTGTGCCGCCTCCGCCTCCGGCCGTTCCATGAGCGCCGCCACCTCGGCGAGCATCGCCGCCCCGTCGCCCAGAACGGCCACTGCCTGCGCCGCGATCCCCGCCTCTTCGGGCAGCCGCGCGAGCCGGCCCAGCACCAGCCCGGACACCGCCCGCGCCCCGGTCTCCGCGACCTCCTCGCTGTGCGCGGCGTCGGGCCGGGTGCCGCGCGCGTGCAGTGCCCGCAGCAACTGCCGTAGCAACAGCGGGTTTCCGGCCGTGGCGCGATGGCAGGCCGCCGTGAACTCCTCCTGCGGCTCTTCGCCGAGCGTCCGGCGCACAAGGCCTGCGACACCGCTCGCCGTCAACCGTGTGGGCCTGATCCGCACCACCGAGGGGCCGGCCATCAGTGTCCCCGGCAACTCCTCACCCTGCTGCGGCTCCCCCGTTCGCAGCGTGAGGGCGACGAGCACCGGCAGCCCTTCCAGCCGGCTCGCCAGATACGCCAGGAACCGTACCGAACCGCTGTCGCACCACTGCAGGTCGTCCACGGCCAGCATCAGCGGCCCACGGGCCTGGACCAGCCTCCGCGTCAGCTCGCACAGCCCGTTGAGCACCGCGAAACTCTGCGGCTGCTGCCCCCACACCGTGCCGAAGACCGCACCCGCCGCGGCGGCGGACCCGGCGAAGAACGCCTCCTGGCTGTCGCTCACCACCCGCTCGAACAACTGGCGCACGACACCGAAGCCGTAGTCCTTCTCCCGCTGGCTGCCCCTGGCGGTCAGGGTCAGTACCCGTTCCCCGGCCGCCAGTTCGCGGACCTCGCCGAGCAGGCGGCTCTTGCCGATGCCGGCCGGGCCCTCGATGAGAACGACCCCGGGTCTGCCGTCCATGGCCGCGCGCAGGCTGCCGCGCAGCTCGGCGATCTGGAGGTCGCGCTCCACGAGCAGGTCGGTCCGTGCAGCGGGGCGGGCACCCGGCTCCACCACCGGCGGGGCGGACCTCCCGGCCGGCGCCGGGGCGAGGTCCGGCCGGGGCCGGGACGGGGCATCCAGTGCGGGAGACTGGGCCAGGATCCCGGCTTCCAGGTCACCCAGGGCCGTTCCCGGGGCTCCGGATCCGGCCGGCAGCAGCTTCCTCCCGCGGCGGATCGTCTCCAGGGCGTCGGCCTGGCGGTGGGCCCGGTAGAGGGCGAGGGCGAGGAGGCGCCGGCGTTCCTCACGCAGCGGGTTCTCGGAGACCAGGGATTCGAGTTCGGGGACGAGGACGGCGTCCTCTCCGAGGGCGAGGCGGGCGCCGAGCAGGTGTTCGCGGGCCAGCTCGCGCAGGCCGGCGAGGCGCGCCGACTCCGGGCGGGCCCAGGGCTCGGTGGCGTACTCCGCATAGGCCGGCCCACGCCACAGCGCGAGCCCGGACTCCAGGACGAGCAGCGCCTCCGACGGGCGGCCCTGCTCGGAGTGCACACAGGCGGACCGCAGCGCCTCCTCGAACCGCCAGGCGTCCACCGCGTCGTCGGGCAGCCGCAACGCGTACCCCGCCCCCTCGCTGACGATGACGCCGACGCGTGCCCTCGCCGCCCGCTCCGGTTCGAGACAGCGCCTCAGATGGGAGACATGGGCGTGCAGCGAGGCGGCGGCACGGGCCGGCGGTGTGCCGCCCCACACCCCTTCGACCAACCGGTCGCGGCTGACGACGGAACCCCGGGCGACGACCAGCAGGGCGAGCACGCCACGCTGCCGCCGCCCGCCCAGCTCCAGGGGCCGGTCCCGGAACCGGGCACCGACCTCACCGAGCACCGTCAGACGCAGTTCGTGCAGTGACACGGGGGCATCACATCAGAACATCACTGCACGATTCCACGGCAATCCCACAACAGAAACATAAGTAATTCGCATGATCCCCAAATCTCACATGTCCGGGGAGGGGGGAATCGGTCACCTCCGGCCGCGGTCGCCGTTCACATGGCACACACAGGCGCCTCCTTGTCACGTCGGCACCAATCCCACCCTCTCGGGACTCAAGTCCCGCAAAGAGAACAGCGATCTTCCCGAACGGCACTCCCCCACTGCCATATTCGAAAGCCCCTTCGGAGGTGGCAGTGACCCAAGAGGCGACAACATCACGGGCGAAGCAGGCGCCGACGCCTGCGTTCGACCGTACAGTCGAGCGCATCGCCGACCTGGACGCCCGTCGGGCGCTGGCGGTGGCTCCGGGCGGGCCGAGAAGACGCGGGGAGTTCGGCGCGCGGGAGCGGATCGAACGGCTCCTGGACCCGGGCTCCCTCACCGAGACCGGTCTGTTCGTCAGAGCCAGAACCGCCGACGACGACACCCGGCGGCCGTACGGCGACGGGGTGGTCACCGGACACGGCACGGTCGACGGCCGTCCGGTCTGCGTCTTCGCCCAGGATTCCACGGCACCGCATTCGGCTCCGGGCCCAGTTCCTCCGCGGTCCGCCCCAGCGGTGCACAACGGACGACCGTGGGGGAGTCGCCGCCTGCCGCGCTGAACAATGTGCGATCAAGGAGATCTGGCGCGTGAACGAAACAAGTGCCACGGGTTCGAACGGCTGTTGCCGCGTTCCACCCCCGTTCGTAGCGGGCGACCACTCTGGGATCGCCGGACCCCCCTTCAGTGGTCGCCGAGCCGGAGAAGGTTGCCGCCCCGCAAGGCCAGTTGAGGGACTTGTCCGCGCCCTTCCGTGCCGACCTTCAGCCAACCGCGCGCCACGATGTGACCGGGGAACCGGCGACGGAGCCGGCAAGCAGACGGGGAGGCGGGCGGCACCGCACCAGCGGTACCGCCCACCTCCCCGGTGTTCTGTCAGGAGCCCGTGACAGCCGTCGCGTTCTGGGCGTGCTGCCCTGCCGGCGTCACCCCGTCGCGAATCCACAGGGGCTTCAGACGGTACGTCAGCAGGTACAGCACCGCCCCCGCTCCGGCCGCGACGAACATGCTCAGGTCGCCCGCGCCCGGATAGGCCTTGGAGAACGGCCCGGTGTAGAAGCTGGACTGCCAGAACGGCACCGACGCGGCGACCCCGCCCGCCCAGGCTACGAATCCCCAGTCCAGGACCCGGCGGCGGTCGTACAGCTCCGCGATCCGGGACGGGTCGGAGCGGCCGCCGAGGTAGAAGTCGAGGAGCAGCACGACGGCGAACGGGGCGATGAAGTACGCGGTCAGGTTGAGGAAGACCTTGAACTTGGCCTCCGTTCCGGACTCGCCCCACAGGCTGATGGCGTAGGCCAGCAGACAGATGGCGGTGACCGCCTGGGAACGGGTGACCGGGACCTTCAGGGTCTGGACGGAGATCGCTCCGCCGTAGACGTTGAGGAAGTTCTGCGCCAGGGCGGACAGGCCGACGGCGAGCAGGGCGGGGACGGCGAAGGGGCCGGCCAGCTGGTGCAGGGCGGTGATGGAGTCGGAGCTGGTGGCGCTGGAGCCGACGACCACACCGAGGATGCCCAGCCAGCAGATGGTCACGAAGTTGCCGAGGCCGGTGTACCAGGCGGTGCGGGTGACGACCTCGGGGGTGTCGGGGAGGTAGCGGGAGTAGTCCGAGGCGAAGGGGGCCCAGGCGACGAGGAAGGAGAGGAACCAGCCGCCGAAGGTGATCCAGCCGCCGGTGGAGCCGATGTAGCCGGAGGCGTGCGGGTCGGCGTGGAAGAAGCTTCCGCCGCGCACGACCGCGACCACGGTGATCAGCAGGAACAGCGGGGTGAGAACGTAGGTGAGCACCTTCTGCAGGTAGTTGATCATGTTGTAGCCGTAGATCGCGACCACCAGCTGGATGGCGGTGAGCACCCCGGCGCACAGCCAGAACGGCAGATGGGTCAGCCCGGCGAAGGCCTTGCCGCCCAGGATGACGGTGACGGCCGCCCAGCCGATCCCCGCGAAGACGTTGATGTACGCCACCGGCAGGAAGTTGCCGAAGAAGCCGAGCGGGCCGCGGGCCTGGATCTGCTGCGGCACGCCGAGCCGTACGCCCATCCGGGACATGACCGCCATCAGCAGCGAGCCGACCGCCGCGCCTATGACGATGGCGGTGACGGCGGTGGCGAAGCTGAGCCCGAACCAGGCGGCGCTGAAGCCGAGCAGGATGATCGGGAAGTTGAGGCCGGCGGCGAACCAGACGAAGAACTGCGAGCTGGGCTTTCCGTGGCGCTCGCTGTCGGGGATGTGGTCGACACCGAAGGGTTCGATCTTGGTGACCGCGCTGCCGTACACCGGCGCCGAGGCATCGTGGGACATGGCGTGCTCCTGGGGACGGAGAGAGAAAGATGCTTCAGTGGGGGGTGGGGCTGTGGGGCGCGCTGTCGGCCTACTGGAACGCCGGTACGACTTCCTTGATGAACAGTTCGAGCGAGTTGCGCTTCTCCTCGTGCGACAGACTGGTGTCGATCCAGAAGCTGTATTCGTCGACGCCGAGTTCCTGGTAGGCGCGCAGCCGTTCGATCACCTCGGCGGGGGTGCCGATCATCGCCGTCCTGTGCAGTGACTCCGGCGTGAACTCGGGGCGGCCTTCGAACTTCGACTCCGGGCTGGGGTCGAGGAACCCGTTCGTCGGGGTGGTCCGGTTGCCGAACCAGGCGTCGAAGGTGCGGTAGAACCGTCCGATCGCCTCCGCGGCCGGCCGCCATCCCTCGGGCTCGTCGGGCGAGTGGACGTGGGTGTGCCGCAGCACCATCAGCTCGGGACGCGCCACCTCGGGGTGGTTGGCCACCGCGGTGTCGAACTTCCGCTTCAGGTCGACGACTTCCTCGTCGCCCTTCATCAGCGGGGTGACCATGACGTTGCAGCCCTGGGCGACGGCGAAGTCGTGGGAGTCCGGGTCACGGGCGGCTATCCACATGGGCGGGCTGGGCTGCTGTATCGGCTTGGGCACGCTGGTCGACGTCGGGAACTGCCAGATCTCGCCGTCGTGGGCATAGTCGCCCTGCCACAACGCCCGGACCGCGGGCACCAGTTCGCGCAGGTGCTTGCCGCCCTCGCGGGCCGAAAGACCGCCCGCCAGTCGGTCGAACTCGAACTGGTAGGCGCCCCGGGCGATGCCCACCTCCATCCGGCCGTTGCTGATGACGTCGAGCAGCGCGCACTCACCGGCTGCGCGGATCGGGTTCCAGAACGGGGCGACGATGGTCCCGGCGCCGAGCCGGATGGTGGAGGTCTGAGCGGCCAGGTGGGCGAGGAGTGGGATGGGGCTCGGGGAGATGGTGTACTCCATCGAGTGGTGCTCGCCGATCCACACGGTGCCAAAGCCGCCGGCCTCGGCCATCAGGGTCAACTCGGTGAGATTCTCGAAAAGTTGGCGGTGGCTGACCTCCTCGTCCCAGCGCTCCATGTGCACGAACAACGAAAACCTCATGGCTGCTCCTCGTCCTGCGGGCCGGCCGGGCGTCGGCTCTTGTCCTGGCCGGGGTGTTCGTCGATGGCGGTGCCGGACGGTCCCGTGCCGGCGGCGTCCATCTCGGTGAGGGTGACGTCGCCGGTGGCCCAGTGCGACCTGGGCACCTCGTGGACGACGACACGGATGTGTTCGGGGCGGGTGTTCGTGGTGCGCAGGACCGCGGCGTGCACTTCGTGCAGCAGGGCCCGGATCTGCTCCGGGGTGCGGCCCTCGGCGAGGGTGATGGCGACCTGCGGCATGTCGGCTCCGGTCAGCTGCGCATGGTGAACGGGTCGGCGACCGGCTCTTCGCTGGTGTTGATCCACACGCTCTTGAGGCGGGTGTATTCCTTGATGGTCTCGGTGCCGTGCTCGACGCCGACGCCGCTGGTCTTGAAGCCCTGCCGCGGGGACATGGGGGACATGGCCCGGTAGGTGTTGACCCAGATCGTCCCGGCGTCGAGGCGCGCCGCCATCCGGTGCGCCCGGGCGAGGTTCGTCGTCCAGACGCCGGCCGCGAGTCCGTAGTCGGTGTCGTTGGCCAGCCGGACGACCTCCTCCTCGGTGTCGAACGGCATGACGGCGAGCACGGGCCCGAAGATCTCCTCACGGACGACGCGCATGTCGTTGTCGACGTCCACGAGGATGGTGGGCTCGTAGAAGTAGCCGCCGAGGCCGCCGTCGGTGGCCTTCCCGCCGGTCAGCACCCGGGCGCCCTCGCTGCGGCCGAGGTCGACGTAACCGGCCACCTTGTCACGCTGGCCGGCGAAGGCCAGCGGGCCGAGCTCGGTCCGAGCGTCCAGCGGGTCGCCGATCCGGATGGTCTCGGCGCGTTCGGTGACCCGCTCCAGCAGTTCGTCGTAGACGGACCGGTGGGCGAAGACACGGCTGCCCGCGATGCAGGTCTGTCCGGCGGCGGCGAAGATGCCGGCCACGACGCCCATCGCCGCGTTGGGGATGTCGGCGTCCTCGAAGACGATGTTGGGGGACTTGCCGCCGAGTTCGAGCGTGGAGCCGATGAACCGGCCGGCGGTCGCCGCCGCGATCCGGGCCCCCGTGGCGGTGGAGCCGGTGAAGGAGATCTTCGCGAGATCGCGGTGGTCGACCAGGGCCTGTCCCGCCTCGGCCCCGAACCCGGTGACGACGTTGACCGCGCCCGGCGGGAACCCGGCCTCCAGGGCCAGTTCCGCGAGCCTGACGACGGTCGCCGAGGTGTACTCGGACGGCTTGATCACGACCGTGTTGCCGGCGCAGAGGGCCGGGGCGAGCTTGCTGCTGGTCAGGGTCAGCGGGGAGTTCCAGGGCGTGATCGCCCCTACGACGCCCAGCGGCTCCCGGGCCGTGTAGTTCAGCACCTGGCGGTCGGAGGTGGGGATGAAGTCGCCGTGGATCTTGTCGGCGAGCCCCGCGTAGTAGTGGTAGTACTCCGGCAGGGTGGCCAGCTGTCCGCGCATCTCGCGCAGCAGCTTGCCGTTGTCCAGCGTCTCCATCCGGGCCAGGTCCTCGGCGTTCTCGGCGATCAGCTCACCGAGGCGGCGCAGCAGTTGGCCCCGGCGCGTCTGGCTGAGGTCGCGCCAGCGCGGGTCCTCGAAGGCGCTCCGCGCGGCGGCGACGGCCCGGTCGACGTCGGCGGCATTGCCGCGCGCCGCCCGGTAGAGGACCTCTCGGGTGGCCGGGTTGGTGCTCTCGAAGTACTCGCCGGACGCGGGCTCCACCGGAGCCCCGCCGATGAAGTGCTGCAGTGCGGTGAGGTCAGACATGAGCGCACTCTCCGAGGAAGGTGGTGAGGGGGTCGGCCAGCGCCTGGGGACGCTCGACGGGCAGCATGTGGCGCGCCCCGGGGACGATCACCGCACGGCAGTCGGGAAGGGCCGCGGCGAGCCGCCGGGTCATCTCGGGGGTGGAGCCCGGATCGTTCTCACCCGTCACCGCGAGTGCGGGTACGGCGATGGAGCCCAGGTCCGGTCCGAGTTCCACGTCCGCCGTGGCGAACACGCGGTAGCAGCCGAGGAAGGAGTCGACGTCGCCTGCGAGCAGCGTGGCCTCGGTGCGAGCCACCCAGCCGGCGTCGACGTCGGTGCCGTCGTACCACCGCTTCAGGGACGCGGCCGCGCTCGCCGCGAAGTCGGCTTCCGCGGTGCGCAGCCGGGCGAGGACCGAGCTCCGCTCCTCTTCCGTACGCTCGCACACCGAGCTGACCGAGGTCAGGGTGGCCGCCAACGCGGGCCGGTGCAGCGCCAGATGCTGGGCGACCAGCGCCCCAAGGGAGAATCCGACCAGGTGCGAGCCGGCCGGGATCTCGCCGGCCACTCCGTCGGCCAGGTCGGCGAGGGTCACTCCGTCGCCGACCGGCGGGCGGTTGCCGTGGCCCGGCAGGTCGGGGGTGATCACGGTGAAGCGGTCGGCCAGCAGCGCGGCGGTGGGCTCCCACATGGTGTGGTCGAGCCCGACGCCGTGCAGCAGGACCACGGTCGGCTTGCTCATGGAGCACCTACTGTTCGGTCGTGAGCGGCGCCAGGCGCTGCTGGGGGCGTCCCTGAGCCGCGGCGGCGAGCGCGATGACGATCTCGCCCGGGTGCGGGGCGTCGCTGATGCGGACCTCGAAGCTCTGATGGTGCGAGCGGATCGTGGCGTCGGTGATGTGCTTCAGCGGGATGTCGAAGACCACGCCGGCGGGGCCGCGCTTCTCGACCGCGGGCAGCAGCGTGGTGGCATTGGCCGCCTTGCGGAAGTGGTCGCCGAACTTGAGGGTGTGGATCAGCGCCGAGCCGTGCTCGATCTCGCCGTCCAGACCGACGATGGCGGCCTTGCCGTACGCCTCGGCCGGTTCTCCGAGGGCGTCGAGGACCGCCGGCGCGAGCAGCGCGCCGAGGTCGGAGGCGTTCTCCTCGATGCCGGGGGCCAGATCCTCGACGAAGCCCTGACCGGCCCAGGGGTTCTCGATCACCGCCGCGACGACGGCGATCCGCGCGGGACGGGCGAGTTCGCGGCCGCCCTCGGCGTGGATCTCCTCGACGACGGTGACGATCCTGCGGACGCTCATGAGGAAACAACCTCCAGGGTTTCGGTGGTGACGACGGGGTCGGTCAGGCGGTCCCCGATCCGGGGATGTGGGCGCGGTCCCGTCGACGCGGCCGCGATGACGACGATCTCGTCCGCGCGCGGCCCGTCGGACACCCGGGCGCTGATGGTCTGGTAGTGGCTGCGCGTCGCGGCATGGGTCTTGTGCCACAGGGGGATGATCAGCGGCTCCCCCGCCTCGGCACGCGTGTCGGCGAAACAGATGATCGACTCGCCCTGGAGGAACTCCCGCACCAGGTTGCCGAAGTACGGGGTGTGGATGAGCGCTCCGGCGTGCTCGATCTCCCCTGCCGTGCCGACGATGGCGGCCTTTCCGAACGACTCGATCTCGTCCACGCCGCCCAGGGAAGTGATGAGCCGGTCGGTCAGCAGCTTCGCGAGTACCGGTGCGATGCGGGCCTGCTCCAGGATCAGGTCGGTCGAAGGACCGGAGCCCAGCCATGGATTCCGTATGACCGCGGCGACGCTCGCTCGCCACGCGGGTTGCGCCGGCGCCTCACCCGCCTCGGTCAGGACGACGTCACGGTAGAGCACGAGCTTGCGGAGACCGATGCTTGCGTCAGTGTGTTCCAAGCTCTCTTGCATGGCACAGGACGATAAGCACACGCCCACAACCCGGTCAAGGGCTATGCCGAACGACCTGTGCACGCCTTCCGATTCTCGTGTGATGCGGCCGAAAAATCGCACTTGAACTGCATGTTCTGACGATCTGGAGAGGTCGGGGCGCGATCCGAAACGACTCACCCCTTGACGGTCCCCTTGTGGCGTGCATTACTGCTTCTTGTATGCAAGAGCTGCCGGAGAGGCAGCCGTATGGACCCAGCGGTCGAGCCGAGAGCGCTCCCGTTCACGCCGAATGACCGCGCACTCCAGAGAGCCGTCACCGTGGAAGGGAAAGAGATGGCGCACACCGACGCCCGTCGAGAACTGATCGAGAAGGTATGGGCCGAGGCCTGGGGGCAGGGCGACGTCGACGCACTGGACGCGCTGCTGAGCCCCTCCTACCTGCGCCACGGGACGGACCCGCACCCGGAGAACCTGGACGCCTTCAAGGCGGCGATCGTCTCCACCCGTGCGGCGTTCCCGGACCTGACCACCGTCATCGACGACATCGTGATCGAAGGCGACAGGGTTGCGATCCGCTGGCACAGCAGCGGAACCCATGAGAACTCCTTCCTCGGTGTCCCGCCCACCAAGCGGCACGTCGACATCAGCGGCGCCACTTTCGCCCGCTTCGCGGAGGACCGGATCGTCGAGGAGCACGTGACCTGGGACCCCCGGGCACTGCTCGCGGCGCTGGGCATCATCAGCGTGGGACAGGACTGACGACCAAGATGACAAGGAGCACCCTCATGACCGCCGCTGTCTCCTCCCCCGACATCGCCGTGATGAAGCAGGTCAACCGACAGTTCGTCACCGGTGTCACGGTCGTGACCGCCATGGACGGGGAGACGCCCAGAGGGCTGGCCGTCAACGCGTTCTCGAGCATCTCGCTCGACCCGCCCACGGTGATGGTGTGTGTCCAGCACACCTCCTCCACTCATGACTGTCTGTTCCGGGCGGACCACCTCGCGATCAACATCCTGTCCACGGACCAGCTCGACGTCGTCGGCACCTTCGCGAGCAAGGCCGCGGACAAGTTCCAGGACCTGGAGTGGGAGAGCGGCCCGTTCGGCAGCCCCCTGATCGCCCGGAGCAGCGCACAGATGGAGGTCCGGATCCGCGAGCGACTCCAGGCCGGCACCCACACCATATTCATCTGCCGAGTCGTGCACGCGGCAGTCACCGGGCTCCATCCCATGGTGTACAGCGCGGGCAGGTTCTTCGACGGCGGGGCACTCACGTCTCTGGGATGATCCAGTGGGCGGCACGGGAGATGGAGGAGCGTTCGGTGAATCGGGCGAAGAGCGAACCGAAGTCGGGGTCCCCCCGGCCGAAGGCCGGGGAAGGGTCGATGCAGGCCACGGTGATCGCCGAAATGCGCAGGCGCATCATCAAAGGCGATGTCGAACCCGGGTCTTCGCTCTCGGAGACTGCTCTCGCGGAGGAGTTCGGTGTCAGCCGTACGCCGGTGCGCGAAGCCCTCAAGCAGCTGCAGACCGAAGGGCTCGTGGAGATCCGGCCGCGCGTCGGGACGTTCGTCACCGTCCCTTCCCGCCGTGAGATCACGGAACTATTCGAGATGAAGGAACTCCTCGAGGGCGCGGCCGCGCGTCTCCTCGCCCAGCGCGGCCGGGTCCCGGAGATCGACGCGCTGGAGCGAAACCTGCGCGCGGCCGACGCGGCGGTGGAGCAGGACGACCGGGAGCAGTACGCGCTGTTGGTCCAGGAGTTCCACGACCTGCTCATGGCCGGCTCCGACAACAACAAGCTGCAGGCCCACTACCGGATCCTGATGAACCAGCTCGCGTACCCCCGGCTGGTGAACACCTCCCTGAGCCAGCCGGGCCGCGCCATCCAGTCGGACCGTGAGCACCATCTCGTCCTGGAGCTGATCCTGGAGAAGGACGGCGACAGCGCCGAGCGCGTCATGCGCGAGCATGTCAGGGCCAGCCGACGCGCCCTGCTGGCGGGCCTGCCCATCGCCGGCCGCCACGAGGGGTCCGACGGGGCACGCTCCTGATCTCATGTCGAAGGTGTTCGGCAGCCGGAGCCGGCGTGCGAACCGCTCGGCGCAGGCCTACCGGTCCAGCCTGCGGCTGCCGACGGCCACCCTGGTCTTCGTCGGCGGCAAGCGCAGTCAGTTCTTGTTCAGTGTTCGTGAGACCCCGGCGAGCGCCGCCGTCGTCAACAGCCATCCGGCCGCGATGAGGGCATAGGCCAGCCATGCTGTTGCTCCTCCCGTCCAGTACCAGGCGCTGCGCTGGCCGAGACCGCCGATGGGGATCAACAGGTCAAGCGTGTAGACAAAGGCGTTGAACGGGGGCACTTGGCCCGGCTGGGTCGGTTTCGGTGAATGTGCACTGAAGACGATCGTCCCGAGCAGGGCCAGCGCCGCAAGCCACACGCCGGCGAGCCACGGGCGGTACCCGTAACCGACAGTGGCGTCCAGCAGGTGCCCCCACATGCGTGCGGGGTGACTCAGAGTCCGCCTACGGTGGCGTTGCTTGGCAAGCAGTACGCGTCGGGCGTCGTCGTCACGGCCGGTCTGCCGGTACCACGTCGCCAGTTGCTCGTACGGCTGCGAGGCGAAGCCGGACTCCCGTCGTATCCAAGACACCCGGTATGCCACGGAGTTCGTCCGGGAACCGTCCTCCTCGTGCAGGGAACCGTAGGTGAACCCTTGCAACCGCACGGTGTCCGGCCACGCACCCGCTCGATCGCGGACGGTCACAACCTGGGCTCCCTGCAGGTCGATCAGGCCGGACGGCGGCGCGACCGGGGTGAAGACAAAGACGCCCGCGCGCATCTGCGTGCAGTCCAGCGCGATGTCCGGAGCATCAAGGACAGCACCGTCGAAGCTCAGTTGATCCGCTATCTGCGCGCCGCGCAGACTTATCGCCCCATGGGCCGTGAACGCGTCGGACAACATCAACGTCCCCACCTTTGCGCTGTCGGCGAGAAGTGCGACAGCGCCAGGGTGGTGAATCTGCGCTCGCTGCATGTGAAGGCCACCGGCGATGTGCGCCCCGAGGAGTCGCATCCCCCCGTACACGGTGGTTCGTCGGCAGAAGGCCCCGCCCTCCACCACGAGTCCGCCGGCGAAGAGAGCCCAGTCGTCGGGGTGCGAGAGGGTCGCCCGGCTGAGAATCAACTCGCCGACAACGCGAGCGTTCATCAGTGCCAGCATGCCGTGCACAACCGTGCCTCTCAGTGAGACGCGACCCTCGACACGGGCCATGGTCAGATCGAGACCGGGAATACGGCTGCCCTTGATCTCGATCGTCCGGGTCGCAGCTCCGTAGAAGCTCGCGCCCCGGTCGAACCAGCACTCGTCGAACCACAGCCCATGCCTGATCTCAGCGCTACTGAGATCGAGGGCTCCGCTGATGCGGGCACCCCTGAGCCTCAATGCCGGCGCAGTCCCCGGTTGCCCCGGATGTACACCGAGCAGCAGAGCTGCCACGACCGTGGCACGGATCGTCCGGCCGGCATCCCAGGCATCCCCGTTTTCCGGGTTGTCCTCCGCATCACCCGTACGGAGGTCCACCAGGCGACCGGTGGGGTACGCGTTCCACAACTCACGCTCTGGCGACGTCAGTTCCTCATACGAGTGCACTCGGGAAGGTTAACGGCTTCCCTGCGGCAGCTGATCAGCTCCGGCCACCGTGCTCGCGCCGTGCGCATCGAGTCGCCGTCCGGGATCCTCGGCGCCCACGCTGGGGTCACGTCTGCCGACGCCTTGCGAGGATGGGCTTCCGGCACCCAGCCCGAGCAGGCGCCGGTCGACTCAGGGGCCGCCAACTGGTCTGTGGCACAGGAACGTTCGCTACCGGGCTCGCCACCACCATCGCCTGACAGCAAGGCCGGGCGACTGCGATCGGCCTCCCGATCCAGCCCCCCGGCCAGTTACCCGTTCCTGTCCCACGCTCCTAACCGGCCACGTCCGCGGTCTCGGCGGTGCCGGTGGCCTTCTGTTGCAGGGTCGTGCCTGCCGGTGGCGCCTGTCGCACGGCGCGGTCGGCCGTGGTGAGGAGGGCCAGGGCCAGCAGCCATGCTCCGCAGAGCCAGACCAGGGGCTTGGCGCCGAGTGTGCTGATCAGCGCGCCGCTTGCCAGCGCACCGATCGACAGGGCTCCCGTCGTGAGCGTCGAGACGGCACTCGTCGTTCGGCCTCGCAACTCATCCGGGGTGATGGCCAGTTGGTGGGCGGTCATGGCCACCGCGTACACCGGAGCCACCAGCGACTCGGCGGCCGCGACCGCCGCCAGCAGCAGCGGGTCGGGGGCGAGCGCGTACAGCGGGAACATCAGCGCCTCCAACCACAACATCACCACGGCGATCCTCCCGAGCGGGAAGCGACGCGCGGCCCGGTCCGCGACCAGCGCCCCCGCCAGGGCGCCGACCGCCGCGCCGCTGAAGATGACGCCTATCCACAGGGAAGATGCGCCGAGTTGCCGGGCGAGGGTGATGATCAGCAGATACCCGGCGCCGTACCGCACTTTGTCAGCGGCCGAGACCAGAGTGAGGAAGCGGATGACCGGCTGGTGCCAGAGCCAGCCGAGACCTTCACGGATTTCGGCGGTGAGCCGGGATGTCCGCGCGTCCTGCCTGTCCAACTGGAACCGGGCGCGCATGAGACGGAGCGACGCCGCGGACACGGCGAAGGAGACCGCGTTGACGGCGAAGGGCACGGTCCGACCGGCGGCATAGAGCGCACCGGCGAGCGAAGCCCCGAAGACGCCCACCGCGCTGCCGGCTGACTGCGAGTAGCCGAGTGCGGCGGACAACTGCCGCCGACCGACCACGTTGGGCAGCGCCGCGGTGTTCGCCACCTGGAAGAGGGTGGTCAGGATCCCGGCGAGTACGGTCGTCGCGTAGAGCTGGGGCATCGTGAGTTTGTCCAGCCACAGCGCGACAGCGACGGCTCCGGCGAGCACGGTCCGACCGAGCTCGCACCAGATCATGGTGGCCTTGCGGTCCCACCGGTCGACGAGGGCACCCGCGACCAGCCCGAACACCAAGAAGGTAAGGGTACCGAGGCCGAGAACGAAGCCGGCTTGGGTGGCCGACCCGGTGAGGGCCAGGACGATGAGCGGCAGGGCCATGCTCTCGGCCTGGTTGCCGATGGCAGAGATCAGTTGGCCGCTCAACAGCAGCGAGAAGTCCCGGTTCCGGAACAGGCCGGGACCGTGAAGGGTAGTCATGCTCGTTACGCTCCGTAACAGCTCAAGGGCACAAGGGTGACGTCGAGGCTTGTGTCCGAGCTAAGAAACGCGGGGCGTTGTGAACATGGGCGGACCATATCCAGGGCACGGACGGGGCGGCAATCGCATTTGCCGTGAGGACCGCACCGGGCCAGAGCCTCTCCCCGGTTCGAAAGCGGTACGACCGCTCGCACCTGCCGCACGGCAGCGAGTACTTCGCCGGCTTGTTCAAGCCGGCGGGGCTCAAACCGACGAGGCGCCGCCGCTCGACGTCGCCCTCATCAAGGCGAAGCAGATTTCGGGCGCCTCGATTGCCGCGGGGAACGCTTCACCCAACGGCGTACGTCCAACGTTCTGGAGAACGATGGTCCATGCCGAACGATTCGAGTAACGATCCCTCTGCGGTGTTGTCCGAGCCGGGGCGAATCGGCCCACTGACCGCCAAGAACCGTCTGTACGGATCTGTACGGGACAGGTCGAGGATCACCCGGCCTCCGGCATCGGGCCTTTCATCGAATTGCGGATCTGGGACGACCAGGACATCCCCGTCATCGCCCGTATCGCCGACGCCATCCACGGCGGTGGCCCCCGCGCCGGCATCGAACTGGCCCGCAACGGCCTCAACTCCCCCAACCCCTACAACACGGAGACACCGCTCGGGTGAGGGAGTCGTTGCCGGCAATCACCGAGGTAGGACCGCTCAGCCCAGTACGTCGCGCAGCAGTCTCGCGTTCTTCACCACCTGACTCGAGCCGCTCCGCGCGGCGGCCGTCGCGACCTCTGCTATCCCGCCCTTCGCCGCGCAGCGCGAGGCGCAGTCGACGCCGAGGGCGAGCAGCGCTCCGGTGCCCCGGACCACGGGGTCGCACAGCAGCTGGGGCAGGGCGGCTTCGAGCACGGACCAGACGGTGGCGTACGCGCCGGTCTCGGCCGCCGTACGCAGGGAGGCGGTCACCCGGTTCGCCTCGATCTCCCCGCCGCGCAGCAGCTCGGCCAACTGCCGTCCGAGCAGACGGGCATTGAGCTGTCCTCGCGCGGCGAGCACCAGCAGCGCGTCCACCGCCGCATCGCGTTCGCGCGGCCGGTCGTAGGTGAGGGTGTACGCCAGTGCCAGGTGCAGCGCGAATCCCGCCGGGCCACCGGACTCCGCGGCGAACGGCAGGGCGTGGGCCCAGCGGCCCCGCATGAAGACGCGGTACCTGAAGTAGTCGCGAGCCAGCACGACGTCGCGGTGGTGGGGCAATTGGGCGAGCCAGAAGGGGACCATCGGGTCGCTGAGGCCGTGGTCCTGGCGCGGCCCGATCAGAGTCGCGGCGACCGGAAGGAGCGGCGGACCAGGGGCCGGCTCGGGGCGTACATGGCTCAGCCACTCCGTCGGGCGCCGGTGCGAGTGGGCGTCGGGCCAGTCCGGCGGCCCGCAGTCCCAGTGCGGCAGACCGCCCTCGCGCAGCCACCGCGCCAGCCGCTGCCCGGCGTCGGACCCGAGCCGCCCGGCCGCACCCAGTACCTTCTCGTCCGCGGTCGGGGAGACGCGCAGCAGCGCCTGTGCCAGGTCGACCGGCGCGGGTGTGATGCCGTGTCCGTCGAGCACCGAGATCCGCCGCACGAGAACGGCGGCGTCCAGCGCACCGGTGGAATCGGTCGGCACGGCCAGCAGGAACGGCTGCGCATCGGCCTCGATGATGTCGATCGCCTCGGCCAGGCGCGCCCTCAGCAGCTCCCCTGCCGGGGAGACGCTGCGGTATTTGAGGCGGACGGTGAAGTGGAGCTCCCTCGGCTCGTCGCCCCGCAGCGCCGCGGCCACGTCGTAGACGTCGGACTGGGTGCAGTCCATGTCCGAGCGGGGTTGCCTGCGCATGACCGGTTCCAGCGCCCGGGCCAGCGCGACCCGGTCGAGGTGGGCGTGCCGGACCAGCCCGTCCAGGACACGCTCGAACGTCACCACGTCCTGGTCGTTCGCGACGACCGCCGCGAGCTCCTCTGCTACCTCGAAGACCGTTTCGATGGGATCCGGAACAGGGCGCGGCTCGGGCACTGGAGGGAGCATGTCGGTGTACGGCTCCGAGAACTGGTCCGGCGCGCTGCCGAGCAGCTCGGCGGCCCGTTGCGCGAGACCGGGGCTGATCCGCGCGGCGGCCGTGCGCAGATCCGGCAGTACGGAGTCGCCCGCGGCCCCGAGGTGCCGGGCGACCACGTCGAGAGCGCGCTCCTGTATGTCGACGTCCCGGTGGTCGAAGGCCGTCGCCGTGTCGAGCACGGTGCGGGCGGCGCGTGCGGGGTCCCGGCGGGCCGCCCGGTCGAGCCGGGTGAGTTGGGCGCGGACCAGCTTCTTCTCCGGGCGGAACAGGACCCGTTCACACACCTCGGTGAACACGTCGGGCTCCAGCAGCCCGGCCTCGTCCAGACCGATCAGGACCTCCTGGGCGTAGGCGGCCACGGGCAACGACAGGTCGAGCAGCGCCACATGGTCCCTGACAGCGGGTGCGTTCTCGGCCGGCGTGAGCACGAGCGCGCGCAGGAACGCGAGCGGCGGCGCGGTCTCCGCGCGCGTGCCGTCCTGGAGCAGCCGCGCACGCAGGGGCTCGGCGAGCGCGGTGCGTTCACCGGCCACCGAGGCGAGTTCCGCCGGGGTGAGGGCGAGTTCCGTCAGCGCGAGGGCGGCGTCGAGGCCCCACGTCGTGGTGGCATCCAGGTCGGCGAAGACGCGCCGGATCAGTGCGGTGCGGTCGACCAGACCCTCCGCGCCGAGTCTCATGAATGCGCCCAGCCGGGTGTCCTCCCGCACATACGCCATGCCGTGCCGCGTCATCCGGTACTGGAAGCCGTCCACGCCGAGGTGGATCTCCGGGCGCTCCACGACCAGCGGGAGGAGTTTCGGCGACAGGTCGTCCGTGCGCAGCCGCTCCAGGAGGGTGGTGCCGGGCCGTGCCCCGCCGCGCAGGCATGGGGGATGCTCCCATCTTGCGTCGCGGCTGCTCAGCCAGCCGTCGATGAACCCGTCGGAGCGCGGGACCGGGCAGCCCGTGTCGTGGACGAGGTGTTCGACGAGGTCGGCCCGCGCGGAGCAGCCGGGCGTCAGACGCTCGGCGAGCCGCGCGGCCAGCTCGGCCCGCCAGGCCATGGGGTGGAGGTTCAGGACGTCGAGCACCCAGGCCCCCGCGAGGGGCAGATGGACCCACCAGGCGCGGGGTTCCCATTCCTGGATCCAGTCGGCCGCGGCCACGGGATCGGTCCGGCAGCCGAGTTCGGCGGCGAGCTGGGCGGCCTTCTCCTCGTCGGGGCGGTGGTACCAGTCGGCCCGCAGCGTCGCGCGCCGCGCTTCCAGAGCCTCCGTCTGTGCCGCACGTTCGTCCGGGGTCAGGGCGCCGAGTTCCTTCAGCACCCCCTCGACGTCGAAGGCTTCCGCGAGGTGGACCAGCTTCATCGTGCCGTCTCCGATCGTGCCGTGCGCGCGGTCGCCTCCGCGTCCGGCGCCGTGCCGTGCGCCAGGCCCACCGCGAGCACATGTGTGCAAGGACCTCGTCCGCCCCGGTACTTCGCCCACGAGGAGCAGGTGCGGCTCAGCTGACCCGACGCGTCATCGGCGCGGTCCGCATGGGCGTCGTCGCCTTTCCCGACCCGGGCCACCGGGCCGTCGAGCCGAGTGCGCCCCGCCAGGCAATCGTGCACGGCCGAGGGCCGTAAGTAGGAGTAGCTCCGCATGAGTCGAGTCACGCGCACACGCTACGACCATGGACTGACACCGGGCCGCGGGGGCAGCGCCCGCACCCCCGGAGCCCCTGTTGTGGCGGTGCACGGTTCCGGTTCGGTCGGCCGAGAGGGCCGATCCGTCCGGCGACACTGTTTGACCTTGGCTGAATTTCCGACGGCCGGCATTCTCCGCACGGACGAAGGAGCGATGACCGGTATCGACCTGATAAGGCCCTATATCTTTGGATCAGGACCTTTCAGGCCGGAGAAGGGCATAACGCTTTCCGTCGCGAGACTCCTGCGCCGCATAGGCCACATCACCCTGAAAGCTGTATAGTTCAGCCGTCAACTGGCACTGCCCTCATGCCAGTTCCTCTCCCTTTCTCAGAGCGGAGGCCAGGTGCCCTTCGTGCGTCTCGTCATGGGCGCAGATGCAACTCGGGCCACCACGGACTGCCTTGAACAACCATCACGAGAACCTGCCGCAGCCCGGCCCATTTCCATACATGCATTTCCCACGCAGGTGACCGGGATCCCTCTTCGCCCTCCCCCGCTACATCTCATCGAAAGCCTCCCCCTTTCGTGGCCATCACCGTGCACGAGGACCGGCCTGTCGGTCGGCATGCCGCCGTTCCGTCCGGCAGTCTCTTTCGGCGCATCTATGCTCCGCGCGCCAGTGACGCGCTGGCATTTTCCATGGCGACATACGCCATGCCACTCCTGGTCCTGACAATTACCGGTTCATCGTCCTTGACCGGCCTGGCGTTCGCGTTGGAGTGGACCCCGCGGATCGCGGCGTTCGTCCCTGCCGGCAACGCGGTCGATCGCCGGGGTGCGGCCATCGTCTGCTTCATCGCCTCGCTCGCCCGGGCCATGGTGGTGGCGGTCTCGGCGGTCGCCCTTCTCATGCTTCCACGGAGCACTGCCGAGACCGTGGTCGTGCTGGCTCTGGCAGCCGTGACCGGCACCCTCTCCCAGTTCGGCTTCGTTGCCAACGAGGCCGTCGGAGCGATCGTCACCCGGCGGGACCAAGCCCGGCCTCATGGGGTACAGGCCGTCCTCGTCGGCATCGACCAGACCGCCGCGGTCATCGGTCCGCTGCTCGCCGGCCTCCTGCTCCTGGCCGGACCGGGATGGATGCTCGGGTGCCTGAGCGCAGTGTCCTTGATCGCTGCTGTGCTCGGGCTGCAGACTCCGCCGACTCCACTCCGCGCCGCACGTGCCGGCGCCACAGGAAGTGACAGCGCCCTGCGCCTGGGCCTGCGTACTTTGCTGACACTTCCCGCCCTGGGCTGGCTGGTGGCGGGACTGGCCTGTTCCAACCTCGCCCTCGGGCTGATCCAGTCCGCCAGCCCTGTGATCGTGGTGGAGACTTTCGGGCGCTCGTCCGCCGACGTCGGCGCCATGTGGTCCGCTGCCGCCGTGGCGACCCTGCTGGCCATAACGTGCTGCCGGCTCGTCCTGAGCCGACTCGACCTCTGGGGGGTGGGCATGGTGTCCGCGACCCTCGCCTCCGCCGCGTGTCTTGCCATCACCCAGGCTCCGTCCTTCGCCTCCTACACCGTCCTGATAGCGATCTTCATGGCGGGAGACGGCGGCCTCACGGTCGTGTTGCGCACGGTCCGCTCGCTGATCATCCCCACCACAGCACTGGGTGCCACGCTCTCACTGACGATGCTCCTCCTGCTGCTGCCCTTCCCCGCGGCAGGCGTCCTCGTAGCGCTCACCCCGCCACCGCACCTCAGCAACGTCATGCTGGCCTGCGCTCTCGTGCAGGCTGCCGCTCTGGTCACCATCTTCATAAAACTCCGCAACGAACCGACTCTGCGCATGGTCGCCACCCGAGGGTGAAGAACAGCGCTTTGGGCTCACCGGTACCTGTCGGCGCAGCGCAGCCGAGGCGGGCGGCGAGACCGAGCGGGACTCCGCCGGGAGGCACCACCGACCGCGCGGGCAGGACGGCCTCCTCGGCGAAGGCGCCGACGCCCGTGCACGCGTGGTGTGCACCTCGGAGCCCGCCATCGAGGTGTCCGCCGAACAGGCTGACGACGCCCTCGACCGCGGCGCACCGCCACGGCTGATCGTGTCGGCAGAACCAGCATTCACGCCGGGGCGCGGCCGAGTTGGGCACGTCCCCGGCGTGACACCGAGCCCGCCCCGCGTCACGCCGGATGATCGACCGCGTCGTTCCGCAACTGCACCGCCGCCAGCAGGCTCAGTCCCGGCTCGGCCTGTCGCAGCGCCTTCACCGCCGCGGCAGAGGTGAGATCTCCCGAGAAGCCGACATCGGCCAGCCGGGCGCGGACCCAGTCGCCGCGCAGCCGACTCGCGGTGGCCGTGGCGGTGGATTCGACGATGGTGACCGCGTGTTCCAGGCCCGCGCGGGTCTCGGCCGAGGCGCCGGCGAGTGCCTCACGCAGTGCCGCAGCCACCACCTGCGCGTCCCGGATCACCACGATGTTGTCGCTCTTGCCCATCTTTCGGATGCCTTTCGCAGAAGACAGCTGTTCTTGCAGGACATACGTCCGGCGGATAACGAGGCGTCAGCAAGATATCCGGCACCGCGCATTCCGCAGGACGGAAGATGCGAGTGAAGGCCCGCTGGTTCCCTTGCTCACGTGACCGATGACCGAGTGCGTCAGCGGGTCGGAGCGGCGCTTTCGAACGAGGCCAGGCCGGTGTCGATGAGCTTGGCTGCGCGGCGGACGTCCGCAGTCACCGCTTCATGGACCTGTGTCGGCGTGCGAGCGCCGTCCAGGTGTCTCCCAAGGCTTTGGAACTGGATCGACCACAGTCCGAGCAGGGCGGTCGCCGCGATCTGCGGTTCCGGGTCGTCCGGGCTTGTGCGGGTGCGCTGGGCCAGCGCCTCGGCTGCGACGGTGACGAGACGGTCGGTCATGTCCCGGTGATAGGCCCTCAACGAGGGCGCGGACCTGGTCAGCACACCGAAGCGCCTGATCTTGGCAGCGGCGTGGACGGGGTCGTCCTGCGCGGCGATCCAGGAGGTCATGGCGCGCAACTCGCCGGAGAGGATCCGTAGCGCCGCCTCGACCGGAGAGCGATCCGGTTCGGCCAGGCCGGCACGCAGGGCGGCCATCGTGGCCTCGCCCCGGTCCAGGATGAGCGACTCCTTGGTGGGGAAGTGGTTGAAGACCGTTTTCTCCGAGACTCCGCACGCCTGGGCGATCTCTGACACCCGGACGGCGTCGAAGCCGCGCTCCAGGAACATCTCGGTCGCGGTGTCGGACAGGTATTGCCGCAACCGGCGCTTCTTCTGCTCCCGCAACCCTTCGGCTCCGGGCTCCGCGGCCTGCGCGCGCCATGCCGTCCAGTCCACCGTGCTCATGGCGACAGGGTAGTACAGCAGCAGAATAATTACTGCTACTGTAAATTTTCAGTGGCTGTACTTTCTGTCGTTCGCCCGATCGCTTCAGGAGTCCCATGAGCACCATCCACATAGTCCGCGACTACCCGCACCCTCCCGCCAAGGTCTGGCATGCCGTCACCGACCCCGAACTCATCCCGCTATGGACCGCGACCGGAGCCGGGGCACGCCCGGAAGGGTTCACCACGGCCGTCGGCGCCCGGTTCCAGTTCATCGCCAAGCCCAAACCGGGCTGGAGCGGCATCGTCGACTGCGTCGTACTGGAGGCGGATGAACCCCGGCTGCTGCGCTACTCGTGGACCGACCACGGCGGCGGCGAGACCACCGAGGTCGCCTACCGCATCGAACCCCACGGCGCAGGAACACGCTTCACCTACGACCACACGGGCTTCACGGGTGCGGGCGGGCTCATGATGGCCCAGATCCTGGGTCACGTACGGCGGAAGATGCTGCGTGTCGGCCTGTCCGCCGTGCTGAACGACCTGGACGAGGCAGGCAAACTCCGCCCCGGAAGCACTCTCAAGCCCAAGGTCTGACCTTCAGGACAGCCACCGCCGATCACCAGCATCGCCAAGCGGGTCAGGGAGAATACTCCGGACGTGATGGTAGGCCTCGGCGGGAACACCGACGTCACCGTGCCGGCAGTTGCTGACGGAGCAGTCCGATCGCGACCTGGGCCACGGTGAAGGCGTCGGCCGAGCGCGGGGACGCCGCCGGTGCGGGCCTGGTCAGCGCCGGCATTTCGTGCGGGGAGCCGGTCGGGATCCGAGCCGGGGCACGCCGTCTACAGCGCAACTGGTAGTCAAGGATGTCGGTCTGTCAGTCGGGCTCCTTGGTCACGCTCCCTTGCGGGTACCGGGTTTCGCCGCTCCCGGGCTCGGTGCGCGGGAGCCCTGGGTCACTCGACGTCCGGATCAGCATCGCCCGCCGCCGATGCCCGGGTGCGGTAGGCGGCGAGGAGCCGGCGCAGGGCGTCGACGCCTTCCTTCGTGCGCGCCGGCCCACCGGAGGTGACCTGGTGGAAGACCAGACCGTCGAGAGCCGCGAAGACGATCTCCGCCATGTCCTCGGACACGTCGAAGCAGGCCAGTGCCTCGCGGACGGCGTCGCGGTAGGCGTCGTAGAGCATGTCGACGTGGCGGCGCAGTTCCGGGCGCCGGTTCGATTCGAGCTTGAGCTCGTACTGGAACGCCTGCAGGTCGGGGTCCGCCGCGATGAAGTCGGCCAGGGTCACGGCGAAGTCCTCCAGCCTGCCGCTCGCGGGAACCAGCGAGGAGGTTTCGATGCTGCGGGTGACGCACCACCGCATTGCCTCTTCGAGCAGGGTGTCGCGGGAACCGAAGTGGTGGGCGACCAGCCCGTGCGTGACGCCGGCTTCGGCAGCGACGGACCGGTAGGTCAGTTTCCGCAGGCCGCCCTGGGCCACCACCCTGACGGCCGCGGCCAAGAGCGCGTCACGTCCTTCGCCATAGCCGGGCCTGACGTCCGGGCCCGCCTCACCGTCCGCTCCTGACGCGGCAGTCACTCGCCCCTCCTGTGTCTGTGCGTTCCCTCCGAGCCCAATCTATCCTATTGACAAGTTATCCACATGGATAGATTCTCGCTGTGACGCTGTGCCGCACGGTCGCTGCGCCGCACGCCCTCTATCCACTGGAGTCCCCATGGCCGTCCCCGAAGGATTGAGCACCACCCCGTTCGCTCCTCGTTACGCCGACCGCGTCGAGGAGTGGATCGACGTCTACGGCAACGCCGTTCCGCTGGCCATCGGCGACCCGGCCGAGGAGTACGAGGCCGTCCGCACCGCCGTCGGCGCCTCGGAGTACTCGATGCTCTACAAGTGGCATGTCGAGGGCGAGCGGGCCGTCGCCACCGTCGATGCCGTCTTCTCGCGCAGTGTCAGCGGGCTCGGCGCCGGGCGTATCGCGTACGGGGTGGTGGTCGATGCGGACGGCATGATGATCGACGATGTGACCGTGGCTGTCCTCGCGCCCGGCCATGTCGTCGTCACCGGCGGCAACCCCGCCACCCGGCAGGCGCTGGCCGCGCACTCCCCGGCCGGCACGACGGTCACCGAGCGGCGCGACGACTTCGCCGTCCTCACCCTGCAGGGCCCGCGCAGCCGCGCCGTGCTGCAGCGCCTCACCCGCGTCGATGTCTCCAACGAGGCTTTCCCCTACTACACCTTCCTCCAGGACACCCCGGTCGCAGGCATCCCGGCGCAGGTCGGCCGGCTGGGCTTCACGGCCGAACTCGGCTACGAGATCCAGGTCGGACGGGACCGGGCGCTGGAGCTGTGGGACGCGGTCCTCGACGCGGGGGCGGACCTCGGCATCAGGGCATTCGGCGCGCTCGCCCTGCTGACCTGCCGCACCGAGGCCGGGATGATCATGGGCGAGTTGGAGTACGACCACACGGTCACGCCGTTCGAGTGCCGGATGGGCTGGGCGCTGGACTTCGACAAGGGCCCCTTCCAGGGCCGGGACGCGCTGCTGGCCAAGAAGGACAGCGTGACGGGGCGTGTCGTCAGCGTCGTCGTGGACGTCTCGCCGGAGGCCGCCGAGGGCGCCCGACTGGAGCTGGACGGCCGGGACGTCGGCTACGTGACGATGGCGGTGCCCTCCCCCGCCCTCGGCGGCGCCACCCTCGGCCTGGCCCGCGTGCACCGCGACGCCGTGCGATCCGGCACCGCGCTGACCGCGGTCGCCGCCGACGGCTCCAAGGCCGACGCCACGGTCCGGCCCACACCTGTGTACGACCCCGAGCGCGCCCGCGTACGGGCCTGAACCAGGAGGCACCACAGCCATGCAGCGCTACATCCTGACCGTGAGCTGCCCCGACCAGCCGGGCATCGTGCACGCACTCTCCGCGGGGATCAACGAGAGCAAGGGCAACATCCTGGAGAGCGCCCAGTTCTCCGACCCCGCCACCGGGACCTTCACCGTACGGGTGCTCCTGGAGACCCCGGTAGCCGATGCCGAAGGCCTGCGGGACGAACTCTCCCTGCGGCTGGCCCGCTTCGACCCCGTGCTGTCCCTGCGGCCCGAGGAGCAGCGCCGGCGGGTGCTGCTGATGGTATCGAAGTTCGACCACTGCCTGGTCGACCTGCTCTACCGCTGGGACCTGGGCGAACTCCCCGTCGACATCCCGCTGATCGTCTCCAACCACCTCGACCTGGCCCCCATCGCGGAGCGGTACGGCATCCCGTTCGTCCGTCTCCCCGTCACCCGTGACACCAAGCCGGAGGCCGAGGCCGAACTGCTGCGACTGGTGGCCGAGCACCGGGTCGACTTCGTGGTGCTCGCCCGCTACATGCAGGTCCTCTCCGACGACCTGTGCCGCAGGCTGTCCGGCCGGGTCATCAACATCCACCATTCCTTCCTGCCGGGCTTCAAGGGCGCCAAGCCCTACCACCAGGCTCACGAACGGGGCGTCAAACTCATCGGCGCCACCGCCCACTTCGTCACCGCCGACCTGGACGAGGGCCCGATCATCGAGCAGGACGTGGTCCGCGTCGGTCACCGCCACACCGCTCCGGAACTCGTCTCGATCGGCCGGGACGTCGAGCGGATCGTCCTGGCCCGGGCGGTCCGGCTGCACGCGGAGGACCGCGTCGTCCTCACCGGCTCCCGCACCGTCGTCTTCTCCTGACGACCGCACCTGGAAGCCCCTATCGAGAGGCCCGTACGACATGCCCACCGCGACGCTGCTCGACGGCAAGGCCGCGGCAGCCGAGATCAAGCGTGAACTCGCCGAGCGGGTAGAGGTGTTGAAGCGCCGGGGCATCGCCCCCGGCCTGGGCACCGTCCTCGTCGGCGACGATCCCGCCAGCCGCTCCTACGTCGGCGGCAAACACCGCGACTGCGCCCAGGTCGGCATCGCGTCGATCCGGGTGGAGCTGCCCGCCACCGCCACCCAGGCCGATGTCGAGGCCGCCGTGCTCCGGCTCAACGGCGACCCCGCCTGCACCGGATTCATCGTCCAACTGCCGCTGCCCGCCCACATCGACACCCATGCCGTGCTGGAACTCATCGATCCGGTCAAGGACGCCGACGGGCTCCACCCGGCCAACCTCGGCCGCCTGGTCCTGGGCATTCCGGGGGCGCTGCCCTGCACCCCGCGCGGCATCATCGACCTGCTGCGGCGCAACGAAGTACCCATCACCGGACGGCAGTTCTGTGTCATCGGCTGCGGTATCACCGTGGGCCGCCCGCTCGGCCTGATGCTGACCCGCGGCACCGAGCACGCGACCGTGACCCTGTGCCACGAGGCGACCCAGGACACCGCGGCCCACGCCCGCGTCGCCGACGTCGTCGTGGCCGCGGCCGGCGTGGCCCATCTGGTCCAGCCGGACTGGATCAAGCCGGGCGCCACGGTCCTGTCGGTGGGGATCACCCGGACGGTGGAGGGCATCCTCGGTGACGTCCATCCGGACGTCGACCGGGTCGCCGGCTCCGTCGCCCCGCCGGTGGGCGGAGTGGGACCGATGACCCGCGCCATGCTGCTGACCAACATCGTCGAGGCCGCCGAACGCGCCTCCTCATGACACACGGCTTCGGGCCGAGCCGAACAGGCCCGGCCCGAAGCCGTGTTCCACGCTGTCGCGCGCCCCTGGGCCGACGCGCGCTGCCCACGTGTCTACGAACGGCCGGCATAGCGCGTGTAGCACTCCACCGGGTCTCCGTCGTGACTCCATGGCCAGGGTGTCACCAGCCCGTCGACGGCGGCGAAGACGGGGCCGGCTTCACGCACCCGGCCCGCTCTGCTCAAGGCGTAGGCGAGCAGCCCCAGATCGGCCACCGCGGCCGCGTGGCGCAGCCGGCCGGGGGGCATCCAATGGGCCAGTGCCTGGTCCAGCCACCGAGCGGTGTGCGGCTGTGCCCAGTACTGGCTTATCCCGAGCGTCCGCGTTCCGCCGGCGTCCAGGTCCCGGTGGTACTGCCGCACCGCGGCGGCCAGCGGCAGGCATGACGTCGGTGCGTCCGGCGGCATGACCGCGACGACGTCGTCCAGGAAGTCACGCAACACGGCATGGCTTCCCTGCTCTTCCGGGGAGAGGTAGCCCAGAATCTGCAGATGCGCCTCTCGGTGCCACGGATCGCGGGCGTGGATCTCCCTCCAGATGGGGGCGAGTTCAGAGGTGGGCCGGCCCAGAATCCTTACCGCCGCCAGCGCTCCCACCCAGGGAGTCGGATCGCCGGGGCGGATCTCGGCGGCGCGGCGGCAGGTCGCCAGAGCGTTCCACGGATCGGTGGCCAGTTCCGACCAGGCGGCCAGGACCAGCGCATCCGGATCGCTCGGCCGGTGCTCACGCCAGGCGCGGGCCAGCGCGGGCGCCGTGTGCGCGAGGATGCCGATCCGGTGGGAGCGGCGGTCCCAGTCATGTTCTGTGTCCCTCAGGAGCCGCTCCACCTGGGCGACGGCGAGATCCTGCGGACCGATACGGCGGGTGGCTGCGATACCTCTCAACACCCGGCCCAGCGGAACATCGTCCAGTTCGGGGGCGAGGCGGGGTTCGTGTTGTCTGCGACTGAAGAGTGCCACGGCCGTGTCAGCGTCTCTCCTGGGCGGCTTGGACGCGCTCGTGGGTGATGTCCAGCATGCGGGACCTCCGACTATTTTATTTGATTCCAAACGATATGATGGATGCGGAGCAGTCATCACGGCTCACGGGCCCCGAGGCTGGTTCGTGAGCCCCGGAAGGAGCCCACCGTGCGCGCCCTCGTCATCCAGCACGACCACGCGACCGACCCCGGCCCCGTCGGAGCCCGGCTCGCGGAGCGCGGATACGACCTGACCGCGTTGACGGTCGTACCCGAAGAGCGCTACCTCGCGCCCGACGTGACCTTCGACTTCCCCTCCGCCGACGACTGGGACCTGGTGGTGTCGTTCGGCGCCCCCTGGTCGGTGTACGACGAGACGGCGATCGGCTCCTGGATCGGCGGCGAACTGTCCCTGCTCCGCAAGGCCCACCACGTGGGCGTCCCGATTCTCGGCGTCTGCTTCGGCGCACAGGCACTGACCACCGCGCTCGGCGGCTCGGTGGTGGCGTCGCCGCGCCCCGAGATCGGCTGGGTCGAGGTCGGCACCGACGATCCCGCGATCGTCGGCCCCGGTCCGTGGTTCCAGTGGCACTACGACCGCTGCCTGCCGCCGCCCGGGGCCGAGGAACTGGCCCGGAACTCGGTGTGCACCCAGGCGTTCCGGCTCGGACGCAGCCTGGGCGCGCAGTTCCACCCGGAGATCACGGCCGCGACGGTCCGCCTGTGGCTGGAGCTCGACGGTACGGAGCAGTGCCTGCGCCAGGGCGTGGACCCCGGCGAACTGGTCGCCCGGACCCAGGAGTTGGAGGAGGCGGCCCGACTGAGCGCCCACCGCCTGGTCGACGGGTTCCTCGACCGGGTGGCACACGCGGCGGACTGACGGGCGCTTACGGATGGCACGGGGAAGTCCTCCAGGGACCGGTGACAGTCGGGTGTGGCCGGCCGGTCCCCGGGAGAGCGGGAACCGGCCGGCCACACCTGGGGAACAGAGCCGTCAGCCCTGGGCCATCGCCCTGTCGCGCGTCACGCGGGCGGCGACGACGCCGAGGACCAACACCGCCGGAACCGTGACCTGGAGCCAGACGGCCGTGGTCCGGTCGCCGCCGATGAGCGTGGTGAAGTTCTCGACGATCAGCCAGATGGCACCCGCGATGCCGAGCGCGCCCAGGACAGGGGCGATCCGCGTGTTCCAGGGGCGGGTGTCGGCACCCGAGCGGCGGAAGAACATGACCACGGACACCGAGGTCAGGAAGTACAGCAGCATGATGCCGAGCACCGCCACACCGCTGAACCAGGAGAACAGGGTCAGCACGGGGTCCTTGCCCAGGATGGCGAACGGCATCACCAGAAGCACGGAGATCGCGGTCTGCACGATACCGGCCGCCCAGGGCGAGTGACGCCGGTTGATCGCGGTCAGGCCGTGCGGCAGCAGCCCTTCCCGGCCGAGGGAGAAGAGATAGCGGTTGGCGGAGTTGTGGAAGGCCAGGATGCCGGCGAAGAGCGAGGTGGCCAGCAGGATCGGCAGCACGTCGTTGGCCCAGCCGCCGAACAGGTCGGCGATCGGCGCGAAGACGAACGAGGTGGCGTCGCCGCTCTGCAGCGCCTTGCCCGCGTCGGCGGTGGCCCGGGACGCGCCGTGCGCGGAGATCAGCATCCAGGACACGAAGGCGAAGAACCCGGTGACCACGACGACCGACAGATAGGTGGCCCGGGGCACGGTCCTGCGGGGCTCGCGGGCCTCCTCGCCGTAGATGGCGGTGGCCTCGAAACCGAACATCGACGCCACGGCGAACATCAACGCCACCCCCGGCGCGCCCTTGAGCGCCGCGGACGGTGAGAAGCTGTCCGTGAAGCCGAGCCCGGCGGGCCCGCCGCCCTTGACGAGGGTCACGACGGCGAAGGCGATCAGGATGCTGAACTCCGCCAGCACGAAGACGGCGAGGATCTTGGCACCCATCTCGATGCCCGACGCGCCGAGGACCTGGACGATCACCATGGTGACCAGGGTCCAGACCCACCAGGCGACATGGACGTCGGTGTAGTGCTCGACCAGGCCGCTCACGGTGGCGCCGTACAGGCCGTACATGGCGGCCTGGACCGCACAGTAGGCGAAGAGGGCGACACCGGCGCTGCCGGAACCGGCCGGGCGGCCAAGGCCCTTGCCGATGTAGGTGTAGAAGGCTCCGGCGTCGACGACGTGCCGGCCCATCGCGACGAATCCCACGGAGAAGAGCAGGACGATGACGCCGGCCGCGAGGTAGGCGGCCGGGACGCCGGCGCCGTTGCCGATGCCGACGGCGATGGGCACGGCCCCGGCGATACCTGTCAGCGGCGCCTGGGCGGAGAGAACGAAGAAGAGAATGCCCAGCACACCGAGAGAGTCGGGCTTGAGCCTGCCTGCCATGGATGCGTCTTGAGCGGTTTGCGTGGAGACCGCGGTCTGACTGTCCACTCGAATCACCTACCGGGACGGAGAGGGGCGACATTTCGTTTTAGGCCAAACGAGTTGCCTCATGCTGGGCGGGAACTATCCGTTTGGCAAGGGGTTTGGCGTAAATCCGTTCGGCGGTCGCGGATCCGTTTGGCGGTCACGGATTCCTCTCCGGAGCCACAACCCGGGCCGCACGGCGGTCCCGTACGCACGGCCTGACAGCCGGACACGGAAGAAGGGGCGACGGCCCGGAGGGCAGGCGGCACGCGTGGTGGTGCACCGGCCGACGGACCGGGCATGGCCGGCGCGCTCCACAGGCGCCGTTCGCCCCGGAGCCGACGACGCGATCCCCTCCGGCCGCACGCCACGGATGGCGCCTCCTGGCGCAGCCCAGGCGATACGGGGGTACGTCGCCCGCATACCCCCGCCCCACGGAATCCTCGACGGGACAACCCGCGATCGCGGCCCGGCTACCCGTGCACCGTGATGGCCTGCAACGGACAGACCTCGGCGGCCTCGTACAGTTCCTCGGCGTTCGCCTCGTCCACGTCGGCCGTGTACACATCGGTCGCGCGCGCCCGCAGGGACAGGCGTCCGTCGTCGTCCAGTGCGAACAGTTCGGGGGCGGCATAGACGCACTGGCCGTGGTCCTGGCACTTGTTGAGGTCCACTGCAACCTTCATGACGGCTCCTGTCTCTCGCATGGATGGGGTAATCAGCGGAAGCGGACGGGGAGTTGGGTGATGGTGCGCAGGAACTCGGTGTGTGCGTAGGCGGGTTCGCCGCTGAGTTCGACGCCGGTGAACCGTTCGGTGATCGCACTGAAGACGACGTCGGCCTCGGCGCGGGCCAGGACCTGGCCCGCGCAGCCGTGCATACCGGAGCCGAAGGCGAGGTGCTGGCCGGCGGCGACCGGGCGGGCGTGGTCGAAGGTGTCGGGGTCGGCGAACACCTCGGGGTCACGGTTGGCGGAGGCGATGAGCAGAGCGAGGGCCTCTCCCGCGGGTACGGTCGTGTCACCGATGACCACGTCCCGGGTGGCCAGGCGGACCACCATCGACTCCGGGGTGTCGATGCGCAGGATCTCGTTGATGATGCCGGGGCGCGCCTCGGGTTCGTCCCGGTAGACGGCGAACAGCTCGGGCTTCTGGGTCATCAGCCAGATGCCGTGGTTGATGAGGTGCTTGACGTCGAGGTGACCGACGGCGAAGAACAGGAAGATCGTGTGGACGACTTCCGCCTCGGTCATCCGGCCCTCGCTCTGCGCGGCGATGAAGGCGTCGATCAGGCCCTCGCCCGGATGGGCGCGCTTGTCGGCCACGAGCCGGCGGATGTGTTCGGCGAACCAGGCGAGGGCCTCCGCGGTGGCCGTCGCCTCCTCCTGGTTGCCGCCGGGGCCGAGGCTGAGCCCGATCTCGTAGGTCTTGCGCTGGACGGTGAGCATGTCGGTCGGTTCGATGCCGAAGATGCGGCAGATGGTGTCGAAGGTGCACTTCAGGGCGAGCCCGTCGGCCACGTCCAGGACACCGTCGCCCTTCTCGACCTCGTCGAGCACGGCCGTCACGGAGGCCCGCATCACCTCGGCCCACGCCTCGACGGCCTTGGGCGTGAACCAGCGGTTGGTGATCCGGCGCAGCCGGGTGTGGTCGGGGGCGTCCTTGCCGAGCATCGTGTCGTGGATCGGGTCGGCGGGCCCGAAGTCGAGCCGCTGCACGCTCAGGGTGGGGTTGCGGATCAGCCGGGCGACATCCTCGTAGCGGGAGACGACATAGAGGCCGGTCGAGTGCCGGTAGACCGGATGCCGCTGCCGTAGCCGTGCGTAGTACGGGTACGGGTTCGCACGGAAGCCGGGGTCGCGGAAGGGCAGCAGATCCTCGGTCGCGGACGCGGGTTCGGCGGTGGTGACGATCATGGCGTGGCACTCCTCGTATGGGATGCGAGGTAGAAGAAGTGAGGGGGGCCGACAGAGAGCGGGGGGCTGACGGCCCTACCCCGCGAGAATTATCCACTCGGATAGTTCCGTCAATACTTCGCGCGGACGCAATCGGCTCTTTACTTGTTCGGAATCAAACGAGTCCCCGCCGCTGAGCGACGGGGACTCGTTCTGACCTGCTGTTTCGTACGGCCCAGAGCGGGAGGGACTACTCCGCGTCTGCCCTCTTCCGGGTCAGCAGGGAGCGCAGCTCCTTCAGCGCGGCCTCGGTGACCTCCGGCTCGCCGAGGACCAGCTGGTGCAGTACCAGCCCTTCGAGCGCCGCGAAGACGAGCCGGGTCAGGGCAGGGTCGGCTCCTTCGGGCAGGATGCGGCACAACTCCCGCTCCGTGGCCTCGAAGTACTCGCTGTACAGCGCGCGGATCTGCGGCAGCAGCTCGGGCCTGCGCCGCGATTCGAGCATGAGCTCGTACTGGAAGAGTTGCATGTCCGGCTCGCGGATGACCATGTCCGACAGCCCCGCCGCGAAGTCCGCGACGTTGCCCGTGCCCGGTTCCAGCGCGCTCGTGCTCGCGCTGGTGCGCACCGCATGAGTGAGGGCCGCCTCGATCAACGCGTCACGCGAGCCGAAGTGGTGCACCACCAGACCGTGTGTGACACCTGCCTCCTGCGCGACGGCACGGTAGGTGAGCTTGCGCAGGCCGCCCTGGGCCACCACACGGACGGCCGCGTTGAGCAGTGCCTCGCGACCGGTCCCGTAGTCCACCCGCTTGCGCGGCTCGGCGGCGGGCACCTCGGAGGAATCGGTCATGACCGCGACCCTACCCGCACCCCGAGGGACCCGAGGCAGCCCGGACCGCCCGGCGGACACACCCGGTCAGGTCCGCCCTCCGGCGGAACGGAAGCGGCCCGTCCTGTCGTCTCACCCACGACTCCCGCACGCCCTGCGGGTGCCTGTTCCCACCGGAACTCGATTCGAGTGAAGGATGCATCGATGGCCGCACCGACCCCATCAGCAGCACCAGGCGGCTTCCCGGCCGCACCGGTCCCGCCCGAACTCGTCGGCCGGCTGCGGGACCGACTCGTCGCTGTCGCCGATGAGGTGGAAGAGGAGGTCCGGAGACAAGTACCCGAGTACGCGCAGCCGGAAGGTGCTCTGGAAGGCCGACTCCGCACCGGCGTGGTAGAGGCCCTGACCTTCTTCGTCGACCACATCGCCGGCCCCGGCGACCAGCGGGCGGCGATCGCGGAGACGTACTACGAGCTCGGATGGAAGACCGCTGCGGCGGGCCGGAGCCCGGAGGCCTTTCAGTCCGCTCTACGGGTCGGTGGTCTGCACGCCTGGCACCTGATGGGTCGGACAGCGGAGGACCTGGGGCTGGAGTCGGCGCTGGTGTCAGCCCTGGGCGAGCTCGCCTTCCGCACCCTCCACGAAGCCGCGTAGGCGGCCGCCGCCGGATGCGGGGAAGCCAGGCTGCGTGACTCCGGGGAGCTGGAGCCGCGTCGTCGGCGGCTGCTCGGGCTACTGCTCGGCGAGCAGCCCGCGTTGCCGCAGGTCGTGCGGGAACTGGCCCACGGCGCGCGGTGAGCCGTACCGGAACAGGTCGCGGTCGTGGTGTTCGCGACCGGTCCCACCGATGTGGAGGACCCTCCGCCGACACCGGTGGGAGCCCTGACCGATCTGGACGCACACCCGCCCCGGCTGTTGCTGCCCGACCCTGACGGCTGCGGCCGCCTCGACGACCGGGCGCTCGCCCTGGCGCTGAGCGGCCGTCCTGCGGTGCTCGGCCCGACCGTTCCGCTCGCCCAGGCCGCACAGTCGCTGCGCTGGGCCAGGCGCGCCCTCGATCTTGTGGAGCGCGGCGTCCTGCCCGGACAGGGGCTGCTGCGCTGCGCCGACCATCTCCCGGCACTGCTGCTGCGCGGTGACGAGCCGCTCCTGGCCCACCTCGCGAGCCGCGCCCTCGCTCCGCTGGAGGCGGTGCCAGCGGCTGTCACTTGGTGTCAGGCATGGTGGTTCTTGAGCCGACGCCGACAGATCGGCGACGTCCTCACAGCCTTCGACAGCCCGGACGGACTCGCGGCCTTCGCCGGCTCGGCTCCGGCATCGCACGATTCCGGGAAGCGCAACGCTAACCCGCACCGGCCCCGCCACTACCACCGGGGGCTCCGGCGAGTCTCCTACATGTCCGCCCTGACGAGCGTCCGCTTCGACCCCGACTCCCGGACTTTTCATGACCGCAAGCGCGCCGAGGGGAAACACCATACCCAGGCCGTGATCGCGCTCGCGCGCCGCAGAGTCAACGTGCTGTGGGCCCTGATCCGAGACCGGCGCCCCCTACGAAGTTGCCCCACCCCAGCCCACCGGCCAGTACCCGATGCTTCGCAGGTCACCGGTTCAGAAGACCAGGGCTGCCACGCCCACCACCACGAACGAGACGCCGGCCAGGAGAAGCGGGCCGAGTAGCAGGAAGAGTACCGCGCCGAACACCAGCCCCGCCCCGTCCTGCCGCGGCTCGTCGGCGTCCCGTACGGGCAGTGCACGCCGGACCACCTTCGCGAACTCGTGCACGGCGGGGCCACTGCGACACCTGAGGTCGTAGACCACGGGCTCGTCGCCCGTCAGCACGACAGTCAGCCGTCGGCCCTTGGGACCGTGCACGTCGATCCGTTCGATCGCCGCCACCGGTATCCGGCGCCGTACACCGTCCGCGGCCAGCAATACCGCGCCGTCCCGAAGGCGGACGGAGCGTCTGCCGTGCAGTATCAGCGAGGACGTCTCTGTTGAGTTCACGCGGGCACATTCGGCGACCTCGGCCCCGCAGAGGACTATTCGTCGCATGCCATGCCAGGGCATCCAGCCCGAGGCCGCGAAGGCTGTACAGGGCCACACTCGGCTTGACCACATCTCCATCGGGAAGCCTTTGTCACCGCGGATTCCTCGCTGAACGTGAGTGGACGTCATCTGCAAGGCGGCCCAGCAAGAGGCGCGCGGGCCCTTCACTCCGTCACCTGCACCGCGCACGGAGGCCATCGCCACGGTCCAGCCCCGCCGGCCTTGACAACGCTCGCGATCAATACCCCTGGGGCCCTGACCTGAGGCGGCCTGGTACGCCCACCGGGGCGTAGGAGGCGCCTGTCGGCGGCGGTGGCCGTCCGTTCCCTGGACCGGCCGAAACGGTATGGCGCCGCCGTCAGGTGTGGGTCGGGTTGACCTGAATGGAGGGATAGGACGGGGTCGGGACGAGGGGGTCGGTGGGGAATGAGGGTGCTGAAGTGGGCTTGGTCGGCTTGCCGTCGGCGTCGCAGACAGCAGGATCGGTGGGCCTGTCCACCTTGGTGTCCATCACACGGTTCGTGTGGAAGTTCACCGAGTCGAATGTCAGGAAGTCGTCACCCGAAATGATCTTGCTCGGCAGTTCCTTCTCGGTGAGTGGGCCACCCGTGTAATACGCCACGAGGCCGCCGACGCAGGGGCTCCGGTGAGTTGAGTAGTAGCCCTTCGGCGGAGACACGGTCACGTCCCGGCGTCCGTCGACGCGCACTTCGACGTGTTTCATGGAAGCCATCGTGAAGTAGTAGTCAGGGGCTGAGCTCGTCGATCCGTCGGCCTGGGCGCCGACCGTGGACCGGTAGGTGAGCCGCCAGAACTGGACCTGGACGGTGATCGGTTCGCACAGCGGCCCGTTGAAGCCCGCCGTGCTTTTCACGAACCCCACCTCGCCCGTCGGGTTCTCCTCCTGCACCAGCCAGGCTGCGGTCTGCCGTCGGCTCCAGCCCTTGTCGGGGTGGCAGCCGTCGGCGTTGACCGGATAGGGCGGTGTGGGCGACGGGTGGACCGAAGGCGTGGAACGGACCGGTGACACGGTGATGGAGGGACTGGCCGATACGTCGGCCCCGGCTCCGGTTCCCTGGTCCGTGCAGCCGGTCGCCAGCACCGCGAACGCCGCGCACGCAGTGATCCCCGGCCACCGGCCCGCGGCAGTACGGGATATGTTCACCGGCACCCAACTCCCCGTCGTACGGCCTGCCGTGTCCTCATCCCCGTCCCTCCTGATGCTCCATGTCGGCGGCGCCTACTTCGGAAGTCCGTGCCGCCGCCGGCCGTAGTTGCTCATGGCTGTTGCCGCTCCCATGACCCAGGCCAGGGACAGGGCCAGAAAGAAGGCCCAGAAGCCGAAGCCGCCGTTCTGGTTGCCGCTGATCGCCCAGAGCAGCAGTGCCGCCGGTCCTGCCACCACAAGTGGTCCCAAGAGCCACCAGATCAGGTAAGTACGCATGATCTCCCGGCTGTCGAGACGGGTCTCCTCATGCAGGACGTACCGGGTCAGGGTCTGGCTGCCGGTGCCCCTGGGGACGTACGCGCTGGCGCCGACGGTGAGCCGGTAGCGCCGCAGTGGCAGAACGGGCAGGTCGAGGACGACGAACCATTGGGTGGCGTAGTGACTGCCGTCGCGGTTGCGATTGCCGAACCCCAGGAACTTGGTGCCGATGCCGTTCATCGTGGACACGCCGGGTTCCTCCTCTGACGACGATCAGCGTCGGGCGTCCTCCGGACATGAGTGCCATGCCGTGCAAAGCGACGGAATGCCACCGGAGCGATGCGCCGCTGTCAGGATTCCAGCCGGTGATCACCATGGGCATCCGTGAAACCACGTAATCCGGGCGGCTGCCGCGGTGCGCCGGATCCCCTCCGGCGGCGAACCGGTCGCGCTGCGCTGGGACTCCCTGCGGCGACCCCACGGGGCGGCCGACGGCAGGCGGGACCGGAGCGACCGGTCAGGCGGTCGGGCGGTGCACCACTCGGCCGAGTGCGCGCGGCAACGACGCCCGGGAGGGGATGTCGAGCTTGCGATAGACGCGCCCGAGGTGGGTTTCGACCGTCCTGGTGCTGACGAAGAGCTGCTCCGCGATCTCCTTGGTGCGTTTGCCCTCTGCCGCCAGTTCCGCGATCTCCCGCTCCCGCTGGGTGAGAAGGGCCACGGTCGTCGGGGCACTCCCGTTCTGCGCCGTTGCGGCCACCGCACCGGTGGCGGCGCGGGATGCCGGCAGCAAGACCCTGGTCTTTGCCGCCTCCTCAAGGATCCGCTGGGCGCCACAGGCCCGAGCCGCCTTTCCCGCCATGTCGAGCCACTCCAGCGCCTGTTGGGTGCCATGGGCCGCGTGCACCGAGGGCGCCCCGGTCACCAGGGTCCAGGCGTGTTCCACCGGCAGGCCGGCGCGGCGGAACGATTCCGCGGCCTCGTGGAACAGCTCTGCCGCCAGACGGTGTTCTCCCGCGGCGGCGTGGAGCGCGGCCCGCGCTCTCCGTACGTGCTGCTGTTGCAGCGGCAGCCCCAACTGCTCGGCCGCAGCCTCCCCCGTCCGGGCCCAGTCACGTGCGGCGTCGATGTCACCGCATTGCAGTGCCGCGACGGAGGCGAGGGCCAGGAGAGAGGGTTGCCAGGCCCGCAGCAGTCGTTGTAGCTGCGGGCCGCCCTGCTCGGCGAGGGTGCGCAGACAGCCTGCCGGGTCCCCGCCGAGGAACTGGGCGTGGGCGTGCAGGCCGACCGCTACGGCTGCCCGCCAGCCCCGCTTGCGCAAGGCAAGGGAAAGTCCCTCCCCGGCGAGTTCGAGCAGCCTGTCGGTGTCCCGCCGTGACCGGGTCCACAGCAGCCCCGTCGCCCGCAGGAGCATGGCGACCCCGGCGGCTTCGTCGGCCCCGGTCGTCCGGGCGAGCAGCTCGGCCTCGCCGGCACGGCGACAGAGCGACTCGAGACGTCCCGTCATCTGGTCGAGATGGCACAGAGCCACCAGTTGGTTGATCCGGATGAACCTCCGGGTGGCACCCGTGGTTGTCTGCAGTCCTCGTTCCAGGTGCCGGTAGGCGTCATGGAAACGCTCCTGGAACAGCTCCGCGCAGCCGAGCATCGCCAGGACGTCGGGCATGGTGACGGCCGCGGCGTCCGGCAGGGCGTCCACGATTCGCGCACACTCGGTGACCTCGGCGACGGCCTCGGGCAGCAGCCCGAGCTGGCTGTCCCCGAGGGCGCTCAGGGCCCGCAGATAGGGCACCGCCGGGCCGGCGGCTCCGGCAGCCTCCGCCGCCTCGCGGACCACGTCACGTGCCTCGCCGTAGGCGCCCCGGAACAACTGCACACGCCCGTAGGCGGTGACCAGTTCGGCCACCGGCGCCGGCAGCGGCACGGGCAGTGGGCGGGGTACGAGGTCAAGTGCCGTCCGGACCACCGCATCGGCCTCCTGGTGGCGGCCCAGCAACCGCTCCAGCTCTCCGCAGACGGCGTAGGCGCTGAGCCGCAGGTCCTCGGAGAGATCCGACTGATGCCGGAGCAGTTCGTGCACCAGGGAACGGGCTTCCCGCAGCCGGCCCACGGCGCTGAGAGCCCGGCAGCAGTCGAGCACCAGAACGACCCGGGAGGCGCTGGTCCCCTCCCCGGCGGGCAGGTGGTCCAGCGCCAGGCGCAGCCAGCGGGCGGCGACGGCCGGGGACTCGGCCATCGCCTCCGCCGCGCCCTCGACCAGAACCTGCCCGGTCTCCGCGCTGCCCGCGCCCACCAGGTGTTCGGCCTGCCGGGCACGCCGGTACGCCGATGCTCCTCGCTTGGTGAGCAGCTCCAGGGCGCGTCTGTGGGCGTTGACGCGCAGCGCCGGCGAAGCGTGTTCCAGGGCGACGTGGCCGAGCACCGGGTGCCGGAAGACGTAGCCGCCGCCCCAGGGCAGCGGCCGAATCAAGTCCGCTGCGACGAGTTCGGTGAACGCTCCGAGGGTCGGTTGCAGGCCGAGATCGGAGACAGCAGCGACGTCGTCGGGCAGGAAGGGATCGCCGAGAACGGCGGCGACCTGGACCGAGCGGGCGGCGTCAGCGCTGATGGAGGCCAGCTCGGTGACGACGGGGACGGCCTCCCGGAGCATGCCGTCCCGGTCCGGACCGGCACTGAGCGGCCACTCGTCAGGGTCCCACCGCGCCGCGACCAGGATCCGCAGCATCCGCGGGTTGCCGCCGGAAGCGGCGTGCAACTGCTCGGCGTATGTGCCGTCGATCACGGGTGCCGGGGAGGCGCGCCACTCGGTGTACGCATGGTCACGCGCCGGGTGGGAGACGGCGTGCCGGGAGGTGGTGTCGGCGTGTGAGCCCTCGGGACCGAGGAGGGTGGATGTCTCCTGGAGATCCAGGGAGGACGGGGCCAGGCGGATGACCGAGCCGGTCTCGACTCCGTGTTCGAGCGCCTCCCTCAGTACCGGGCTGGACTGCCGCGGGCGGTGCGCCAGCGCCAGGACGAACGGGCCGGGCGGGGGTGTCCGCACGAGTTGCGCGATCAGCCTCGCGGACTGCTCGTCGCACAGCTGCAGGTTGTCGAGGACAAGCACCCCGCCGCGCCGCGCCGCCCAGCGCCCCAGCACGCTCCGCACCTCGGTGCCCGCCCCGGCGCCGGGCTCCCGGGTCATCGGGGAATCCCGCACCTCCAGGGCATCCAGCACCTCTCTGATGACCTGGCCGGGTTGGGTCGTACCGCTCGTGGCGTGGGCTCGCGCCACCAGTGCCCCTGCCCCGGCTGCCCGCTCGGCGAGCAGGCCGAGCAGGGCGGTCTTGCCGATGCCCGGCTCACCCGTGACCTCCAGGACCGCTCCCCGGCCGTCGGTCAGATCCTGTACGACCGCGGAAAGACACTCGACCTGCGAGTGTCTGCCGACGAGAACAGCGCCGTTCTCATGGGCCGGATCCTTTGAGGGCAAGTGATCCTCTCCCTTCCCATGGGTGCGCACACGAGTGATCACGCCCTTTGTCATCGATTCGGATATTAGGCCATGACGTTGGCCGACTTGTGGCGTGAACGGTGACCTGCGGGAGACCCGGAGTCACCAGCGGCCGCTGCTCGACGGTGTTTCGGTGCGGCGATGGACAGCGCACCACCGAATCCGGCGACCGGAAGGCGGCACCGCCGGTGAATCACCCTTGCGAGGCCGCTCTCCGATCGGAGCTTCTGTTGTCGGGCGAGCGCACTGAACCGTTCTTGTCCGCGGGTGTCCCGGCGCCCGTCCGGGGCAGAACGAGCGCCGTACTCGGTGGCTGACACGCCACGCCGGCGGCTGCATCGCGACCAGTTGCTCGTCGGGACCAGGAGCGGGCTGCCCACCGGGTAACCCTCGACAGGCTCCGCGGTCTCCAACTCCACTGCGGCAACGCAGATTTGACGACTCTCCCGTGATCATCGGATTCGCCGTCAGATTCACACTCCCCGTACTCACCTGCTACGGGGAAAGCTACGTGGTTTCACGGACGTCAAGATCGGCTGCGCTTGCGAGAGTGCGGATTACACACGATTTGGAGGTTCGGATGGGCCTGGCGGAACGCCGCAGCGTTGAGCGGTTCAAGAACGACGACTACCCCGGCTGGAAGTCGCGGATCGACGAGGCGGCAGGATTCGAGGTGCCGGTCGAGGTGGCGTGGCAGGAGCTGGCTGTCGCCGACTACGCCGACAGGTACGCCGAATACTTCCCCCAGGTGTACTTCCAGCCGCTGGTGGACGCGTTGAGCGCGGTCGCGGCCGACGACCTGGGCAAGGAAGCGCTCCGCGAGGGGATGTCGAAGGTCGTCATCCGGAACACCGGCGAGTTCTTCAGCCCGTCGGGGATCTCCTTCACCGACGGCGTGCTGACGTTCGACCACATGTCGGATACCAACACCCACCATGGCGAGGAGCGCACGAAGGTTCTCCAGGACGTCCTGGAATCTGCGCTCTGAGCTTCGCTCGTCACCCTGTGCCCGGTCCGCGGACGTTGGTTGGGTGAGGTACGGGACATGGAACGGCCATCGCGGGACTCTCCAGGCTGGTGAAGACCTGGGAGGTCGCGATGGCCGTCGCCGTGAGTGTGCTCGGGGCTGGAGCCAGGACGGATGAGCCTGCAGCTCGGGTCAGCTGTGCATGCCCCGTCGGCGGCGCCATACCAGGGCCGCCCCGACCGCCAGCAGCGCGGCCGCGATGCCCGCGAGGGTGAGGGCTTCGGTGCCGGTGGCTGCCAGGCCGCCGCCCCCGCCTCGGTTCCCGCCGCCGTTCCCCTCCGGCGGGGTGGACGGCCCGGGTGTACCGGGCGCCGGAGTGCTGTGACCCGGGGACGGAGTGTGCGTCGGCGACGCGGACGGCTTGCCCGTGGAGGTGGCCGTCGGGGTCGGCGTCGGGGTGCCGCCGCCACCCGCGGACAGTTTGCCGCCGCCCAGCAGGAGCAGCTGGGCGTTGTCCGCGCTGGTGGTCATCGCCCTCGCGGACGTCTTCGTGGAGCGCGGCAGGTTGCGGTGCTGCAGGGTGAACTGGGTGCGGGAGACGTTGCGTTTGGGCGCCTTGGAGAAGTCGACGCCACCCAGCACGCAGACCTTCTGCCCGCACGGGTAGCTGTAGTCGCCCTGGGTGAAGGACTTGTAGTACGCCTCCCAGGTCTGGCGCGGAGTCCAGGTGCGGTTGGCCCCCCTCAGCGGCCACTTGGCCACGTTGTTGCTGTTGATGATCGACCGGTACTGGGTGGCCTGCTGCTGGTCCTGCTCGCGGACGTACTCGGCGGCGACCCGGGCGCTGTAGACGCGGCGCAGATCCGCGTACTGCGGAGCGGTGTTGATCTTCTGCTCGATGTCCGGGACGATCAACTGCCGTACCAGCGTCTGGTAGGTGAGGCGCTGGGCTGCCGACAGGACGCAGCTGTTCGGGGTCGGTGTCTTCACCGTCGCAGCGACGGAGTTGACCTGAAGCGGGGCAGCCAGGATGTAGAGGCCGTTGCTGTCGGCGCGGACCTGAGCAGGCTTCGGCACGATCCAGTTGCGCTCGACGGAGCCGCAGGGCAGACCGGCACGCCGGATCGCGTCCATGAGTTGTTGTCCGAGGCCCTGGCGCGGGTCCAGGTCCTTGGCGAAGTCGTGCTTCATCTGGAGGTCGGCCTGGAGCAGGACCCGGCCGGCGTCGGTCTTGCCGAAGGTGTGGTCCATGACGCGGTCGGGCTGGTCCGGGTTGAGGTTCACCCAGAACTTGTCCGGAGTCAGTGCCAGCCAGGTGAAGAAGGCGTCGGAGATGAGCTGCGCCTTCTCCTTGCCGCCGTACCCCAGGCCCGCGGACTCGTCGACCTGCCGCGCGGAGTAGGCGTAGTCGAGGGCCTGGCCCCGAACGGGCTTACCGACATAGGAGAGTTGGAGGGTGGAGAAGTCGACACCGCCGGGACCGTGGACCGCCTCGTCCGCGCCCTCCTCCTCGCTGATGAGCTGCTGCTCGGCAGCCATCTCGCCCGGTGTCTCCTCGGACCCCTCGATGGCCTGAGAGGCCGCGCCCCCGGGCTCCTCCCCGGTGTTCAGGTTCGGGTCGGCCGACGTGTACGGGCCGGGCTTGTACTCCGGCTCGCCCTCGGTGATGTGCTCGTAGCTGACGACCCGGGGGCGGCCCTCGGAATCGTCGCCCGCCTGCTGGGCGAGTTTGTCGAGGTAGTTCTTGGTGGAGTTCTGCTTCTCTTCTCCGTTGACGTAGACGATCCGGGCGTCGCGGCGCTGCGGGTCCGCCAGGAACTTCTCGTTGGCAAGGTTCTGCTTGGAGTCGTAGCCGCCGCCGGCCTTGAACTCGACGAACTGCTTGGTCTTGTAGTTGACGGCGTCGAACCGGCGGACCAGCGGTTTGCCGTCCTCGATCACCGGGTCGCCGTTCTCGTCCAGAACGGGGACGTCCTCCTGGCAGAGCCAGTCGGGCCCGATCAGCCCCAGATCGCCGACCGCCTTCTTCTCGAAGGCGTTGCCGCGTTTGTTGTTGTTGTTCGGCTGGATCCAGCCGTAGCGCAACCAGTCCGCGAAGGTGTTGTACTTGCGGGACTGTGCGTTCTTCCTCAGATAGTCCCGGTACTGGGCCAGGACCCGCTCACGGCTGTTCGCGGGGTACTTCTTGTACGGCTTGGTGATCGTGGCGAGGATCTTCGCCTGCTCGACCGGGTCGTCCGGCAGGGTGAGCCCGTCCAGGGCCTGCCGCGGAGCGGAGAAGCCGTAGGAGTCCCAGTCGTTCACACTGCGTTGGGTGATGCCCTCGTCCCAGGGCAGGGAGGTGGACTCGTCGCCGTTCAGTTGGTACATCCGGTCGCAGCGCTTGCCTTTCGCCGCGTACGCGGTGCCCTGCAGGGACGCCAGGCCGGTGATGGTCAGGGCACCGGTGCAGGCGAGCGCGAGGGCGATGTTCCGCCACTGCCGTCGGCGGTGGGGTATCGGTGTCGGGTCGGTTCCGGTTGTCACGTGAGTTCTCCAACGGAGCCCCGTTGGTGGCTGGTTCGCGGCGCCAGGGGCCCCCGTGACATGTGTGGCGCCGCCAAGAGCCACAGAGTAGGAACTCCGGAACAACGACGTCTCGTAGTTGCTCGGCCCGTCACACGCCGACCCCACTTGCTCACAGGATCCTTACAGCTCCTGGCAGTTCACCCCTTACGCTCGCCCCATGAACCCGATCGACACGCCCGAGTGGGCCGACAACCCCCGGCTGAACACCTGGCTTGCCGCACAGCGGGAGGCCTTTCCTCTGTGGGCCGAGGAGCACGGGGGCGGCTGGGACTTCACGATCGACTCCCTCGACCGGCTCGAAGCGCTGCTCCGCGAGCGGTTCGCCACCTGGGAGGAGGCGAGGGCAGCCGCCGACGGACCGCTGCTGTCGGTCGCGGCCTGGTACCTCGGGGAGACACTGATCCGCAGCTCCGGTGCCGAGTGGCGCTGCGTCCCCACAGAGCCGCCCGCGGATCTCCCGGCGGGCGGAAAGCCGATCCTGATCATTCCGCTGGAGACGATGACGGACCGGGAGCTTGCGGCACTTGAGCGGGAGGCGAAGCGCGGCGACGACCCCCGGCCCTATGTGGAGCCGGCCGGAGAGATCAGTTCGATGTTCGCCGTCGGTCCTGACCACAGGCTGCGCGACGCACTCGAATGGTTCGAGGACTTCGCTCAGTGGCGTGTCAGGGTCGCCCGCCGCTGAGCCTGCCGACGTGATGTCGTGGCGGCCGACCCGCTGTGGTTGCCACAGCAGGCCGGTCGTACGAGGCATCCGCAACGGGGCGGACCGACCGCGGAGCGACGGGCGTTTCGGGCACATCCTCGACGACTTCGCTCTGCTCCGACGGCGCCGCTGTGCGCAGCGCTCCTTCGCGGGATCGCTGACGATCCTGCTCTCATCGCAGTAGACGATGTAGTTGGGGTCCTCGGTTTTCGAGGTCCTGTCCGAGCGCGTCGAGATGTGTGCCGCGCAACGAGCTACGCACCCTCGCTGTCACCGTGCAGGGAACGGATCATGCTCTGCAGGATCCGGAACGCGTCCGACTGCTCGGGCTCGGTCAGGCCGCCCAGCATTCTGGCCTCGACGGACCGGACGGCTGCGCTCGCCTTCTCGAGGCTTCGTCGGCCGCGGGGCGTGAGCCGCGTGGGAAGCACCTTCCCGACGGGTGCCTCCGCGGGCCGGGTTACGTAGCCGTCTCGCTCCAGGGCCTGGAGCAGCACATTCATCGTCTGCCGTGTCACGAACGCGCCCCGCGCGAGCTCGGAGTTCGACAGGCCCGGCCGTTGCGCCAGCAGTTCGAGGCAGGAGTAGTGCGTCACGCTCATCCCGAGCGGCCGCAGCACTTCCTCCATGGCCGCGCGCAGGGCGCTCGACGCTTCTTTGAGCAGGTAGCCCAGTGACGTCTCCAGGTCGACGCCGACACCTTCTTGACTCATGTCAGCATTCTGACATAGCTTGCCGCATGTCAGAAAACTGACACAGAAAGAAGGAGCGCCACCATGCCCGCCACCGGCCCCGACTTCATCTCGCTCCAAGTGCGCGACCTCGACGCTTCGCAGGCGTTCTACGAGCAGTACCTGGGCCTCGTCCGCTCGCCGGCCGGACCTCCGCACGCCGTCGTCTTCGAGACGAAGCCGATCGCCTTCGCACTCCGCGACGTCATTCCCGGCACCGACCTCGCATCCGTCGCCCAGCCCGGCATCGGTGCCGCGATCTGGCTCCACGCCACCGACGTCCAGGCCATCCACGACGCGCTCGTCAGCGACGGTCACACCATCGCCTCCGCACCGATCGACGGCCCCTTCGGCCGGACCTTCACCTTCGCCGACCCCGACGGCTACCAGGTCACACTCCACGACCGCGCCTGATCAACCGAACGCCACCGGACGAAAATCAGCGGTGGCGCCCCGGGCCGGCGCACGGGCAGTGATGCGGGCGTTGAAGAGTGTCGGCATCGACCGGATGTCGCTCGCCCGGATCGCCGCCGCACTCGGAGTGTCCTGGCACACCGTCATCGACGCCGTCCTGGCGAGGGAACCCCGGACGACGTCCTGCCGAACCCTCAGCATGAGCGCACCTGCTCCTTCCTGGCACGTGTCCTGCGAAAGCGTCATTGCAGCCTCCCTGATCGCGCGCGACCGAGCCCGCTCGGTCCGCGCCGGCTTCGCCACGGTGAACCGGGACACACCCCAGGGGCCCACGACCAAATACCGATGCCCCGTATGGGCCTCGCCTGTCAGTTCGACAAACATCGCGTCGCGCCGCCTGCCCGCCTGGCCGGCCAATTCCGTCCTTCCCACGGCACAGGTTCAGCAGCTGAAAGCCGCGCACCGCACACGAGAACGCACGAGTGGGGCGGACAGGAACTCCCCCTGCCCGCCCCTCGCCGTCGTTACGAGAGCGGCATGACCTTGCGGTAGGCGAACACCACGATCACCGCGACCGCGACGTGCATCAGGAGAAGCGCCCCGACGCCGATCGCGCCGCCGTTGCCGTAGAGGAGGAAGTCGGGCACGAAGGACACCACCACGACGACCGGCACCAGCCGGCGCACCAGGGCCTCGGGGTCCTTCGACACCCTGCGGACGATGGCCCAGCCGAGCGCGCCTATCAGGGTGCCGACCGCCGTGAGGAAGATGTACGACCCGGCCTTCAGCGGCTGGAAGTCGTCCGGGGCGCCGGCGGCGAGGGCGATGAGCGAGATGACCGTGTTGGCGACCGAGGCCGCCACGATCGCGGCGATGACACCTCCCGCCACGACGAGCGGGCCACGGCGGACGGCGACTGCCTCAGAGGTGACGGACACAACAACTCCAGGGGGATGGCACTGCGAACACACCCGGCCAGGGTGCGTTTGAAATATCAAGCAGTGCCCAGTGTTGCCCAGCCCATTTGAAGTCTCAACCTCTCGGCCCTGTCAGTCTCCTGTCGACCCGCGGGCGTGGAAGTCGGCGATCCGCTCCCACATCGCGACGGGGTTGGCGTACATCGGCCAGTGCCCGCTGTGCGGGATCGCGGCCGACTCGACGCCGTGCTCGGCGAGTTCGGGCAGGTAGGACAGGTGCGCGTTCTCGACGCCGTACATGAACATGCGCGGGAAGGGCAGCGCGAGGAACTTGTGCATCAGGTCGCCGTGGTCGGACAGGTCGACCATCGACTCGAAGATGCCGCGCACCGCGCCGGGCCGTACTTTGTGGCGCAGGCTCGCCGCGTACAAGGCGCTGGAGGTCTCGGGCGAGCGGCGGGCGCGTTCGGCGAAGGCCGCGAGGAAGTGCTCGGGGTCGTCCGTGCGGTGGGTGACGATCTGGCGGCTGAGGAAGCAGTCCTCCGGAGCGAGGTTGCCCTCGATGTCGACGAAGCTCAGCACCCGGTCCGGGTGCCGGTCGGCCAGCAGCAGGGCGGTGAGGCCGCCCATGGAGTGGCCCACGAGGTGGAAGCTCTCGGTGCCGGTGTGCCGGAGTACGGCTTCGGCGGTCGCGAGCAGAAACGGGACGGAGATCTTCGACAGGTCCTCGCAGGTCGTCTCGCCGCAGCCGGGGGCGTCGTACGCGAGGAACGGGCGTCCGGCGAAGTCGGCGTAGTCCTCCTTGGTCGAGCCGAAACCGTGGAGGAAGAGCACGGGGGCGCCCTCGCCCGTACGGCGGAGGGTGGCGATGTCGAGGGCCACGCCGTCGATGCGCAGTTCCACCCGTTCGTTCGTGCGGTCGGTCATGGCGTCTTCCTCCGGCCCAGGCGGTAGTACTCAAGGGTCGTCACCCCGGCGCGGACGGCTTCCAGGGCGCGCTGCTCGGCGGCGACCCGGTCGTCCGACCGGTCGAGGGTCTCGGCCACGGCTTCGGCCGGTACGACGATCACGCCGTCCGCGTCGCCCACGACCAGGTCCCCGGGGTGTACGACCGCACCGCCCACCCTGACCGGGACGTCGAGGTGACCGGGGTGGTCCTTGCCGGTGCCGACGACGGTGATGTGGCGGGCGAAGACCGGGAAGTCCAGGCTCGCCTGCTCGGCCGTGTCGCGGACACCGCCGTCGACGACCAGGCCGAGAATGCCGCGCTGCTGGGCGGCGACGGCGAGGATCTCGCCCCAGTGGCCGTGCCGGGCGCCCTGGAGGTCGGCCACGAGGACGCTGCCGGCGGGGGCCTGCGCTACGGCTCGGTGGAGGGCGAGGTTGTCGCCGCCGATGCCCTGGACGGTGAACGCCGGCCCGGCGACGCGGGCGGCCGGCCAGGCGGCCCGGAGCTCGGGGCCGCAGGCGCGGGCCGTTGCGGCGGAGGACTCGTACAGGGTGGCGGTGCTGTGGCCGCGGGCCGCGTCCGTCATGACTGCCTCCTCGTCTGGAGCCGGTGGTAGCCGTACCGCTCGCGGGCCCCGCGCAGGCTGCTGCCCTCACGGGCGGCTGTGACGATGTCCGCCTCGACGCGCTCGATGAGTTCCGCGGTCTCCGTGACGCGCTCCGCCTCGGCGGCGGGCACGGCTACGACGCCGTCGGCGTCGGCGCAGATCAGGGCGCCGGGACGGATCTCGATGCTGTTGACGGTGACCGGTTCGCCGACGGCGGCCAGCCGGACCCGGTCCTTGCCGGTCCGCATGAAGCGGCCGCGGGTGAAGAGGGGGTACTGCTGCGCGAGGGAAGCGGAGACGTCTCGGCAGACGCCGTCGATGACGGTGCCCGCGATGCCGCGATGGGCGGCGACCTGGGTCATGATGCCGCCCCAGACCGTGACGTCGGTACGGCCGTCGTTGGCGATGACCACGACCGCGCCGGGCGGGACGTCGTCGAGGAAGTCGCCGACCGTGCCGCCCGTGGTGCCGTCGACGGGGGCGTAGCGGACGGTGAAGGCCGGGCCGACGGCGCGGAAGTCGTCGGCCAGCGGGGCGACGCCGTGCAGGGCGCCTTCGATGCCGATGCGGTCGAGCGCGTCGGAGACCGCGGCGGTCGGCAGGGCGCGGAGGCGGTCGACGAGACTCACTGGTCCTCCTTTCCGGCGAGGCGGGCGTCGCGCATCGCCTGCTGCAGGGGGACCCCGGCGCGGACCTCGGCCTCGATGGCGGCCTCCCGCCCGGCGAGCCGCTGCGCCTGCGCGAGTACGTCGGCGGCCCGGTCGCGCGGGACGACCACGACACCGCCCTCGTCGGCCAGGACGACATCGCCGGGGTGCACGGTCACCTCGCCGATGACGACGGGTTCGCCGGAGGACCTCTGCCGCAGCCGGCCCCGGGCGGTCGCCGGGACCTGGCCCCGGGCGTAGACCGGGAAGCCCAGCTCGCGCGCCTGGCCGACGTCCCGGCAGACGCCGTCCGTGACGACACCCCGTACCCCGCGCACCGAGGCGCCGACGCTGACGATGCCGCCCCAGGAGGAGACGTCCGTACGGCCGCCGTTGGCGACGACGATGACGTCCAGCGGACCGGACTCGGCGACCGTGCCGGTGAGGATGTGGGAGCCGTCGTGTTCGCCGGTGAGCGGTTCGAGCTCGATCGTCCTCGCGAACCCGGCCGCCTTCGGCCGGCCCCACATCGGGCGCAGTCCGCCCTGGCCCGCCGGGAGGCCGCAGGCGTCGAGGGCGTCGGAGACGGTGGCCGTGTCCAGGGCTGTGAACTGGGACAACAGGGTTGCTTCGGCTGACATGTCTCTCAGTGAAACAAGCCCGATCCATATACTGAAGGTCTGATTTCCTGTACCGGTGATATGCAGAGCGACTTATAGAAGGTGACCGATGATCGAGGTGCGGCAGGCCCGCTACTTCCTCGCCGTGGCCGAGACGCTGCACTTCGGCCGGGCCGCCGAGCAGCTGCGGATGTCCCAGCCGCCGCTGAGTCAGGCGATCCTCCAGCTGGAGCGGCAGCTCGGGGCGCGGCTCTTCGACCGGACCGGGCGGAAGGTCACCCTGACGGAGACCGGGCGGGCGTTCGCGGTGGAGTGCCGGAAGCTGGTCGCGGCGGCCCGGCATGCGCAGGACGTCGCCGGTCAGGCGGAGGCCGGACTGGTGGGGACGCTGCGGATCGGCGTGGTGGCCTCGGCACTGAGCGAACCACTGCTGGGCACCATCGCGGAGTTCCGACGGACGCGGCCCCGTGTCGAGCTGCGGGTGGTGGAGGTGGACACGCCGTCCGGGCAGGACCTGGTACAGCGGCACGAGATCGATATCGCCGTCGTACGACCGGACTCACCCGTGCGCGGGCTGCGCGCCCGGCCCTGGCGGCACGACCGGTTCGTCGTGGCGCTGCCTGCCGGGCATGGCCTCGCCGACGGGAGCGGGCGGCCGGTGGAGCTGGCCCGGTTCGCCGACGAGCCGTGGGTGTGGCTCAGCCGGGACGCGTCGCCCGACTATCACGACCAGCTGACGGCCACCTGCCGCCGGGCCGGGTTCACCCCCGACGTACGCCATCTGGCCAACTCGATCATGACCCAACTGGCCATGGTGGACTGCGGCTTCGGGGTCACCCTGGTGCCCGAGGTGACCGTGCGCTCGGCCGGTCCTTCGACCGTCAGCAGGCCGCTCACGGACCGCGCCGACATCGTCGAGCTCTCGCTGGTGTGCCGGAGCGGTGCGCAGGAGCCGCTGGTGGAGGAGTTCCTGCGCATCGCGTCCGCATAGGCGCGGTCAGGCGCCGACGTACTGTGCGAGGTGCTCGGCGGTGAGCGTTGCACGGGCGGCGACGAGGTCGGCCGGGGTGCCCTCGAAGACGATCCGGCCGCCGTCGTGACCGGCGCCGGGGCCGAGGTCGATGATCCAGTCGGCGTGGGCCATGACCGCCTGGTGGTGCTCGACGACGATGACCGACTTGCCGGAGTCGACCAACCGGTCCAGCAGGCCGAGGAGTTGCTCGACATCGGCGAGGTGCAGGCCGGCGGTCGGCTCGTCGAGGACGTAGACGCCGCCCTTGTCGGCCATGTGCGTGGCCAGCTTGAGGCGCTGGCGTTCGCCGCCGGACAGGGTGGTGAGCGGCTGGCCGATGGTGAGGTAGCCGAGGCCGACGTCGGTGAGCCGCTGGAGGATGCGGTGGGCGGCCGGGATGTGCGCCTCGCCCGCGGCGAAGAACTCCTCGGCCTCGGTCACCGGCATCGCCAGCACCTCGCTGATGTCGCGGCCGCCGAGGCGGTATTCGAGGACGGACGCCTCGAACCGCTTCCCGCCGCACTCCTCGCAGGTGGTGGCGACGCCGGCCATCATCGCCAGGTCGGTGTAGACGACGCCGGCGCCGTTGCAGGTGGGGCAGGCGCCCTCGGAGTTGGAGCTGAACAGGGCCGGCTTGACTCCGTTCTCCTTGGCGAAGGCCTTGCGGATCGGTTCGAGGAGTCCGGTGTACGTCGCCGGGTTGCTGCGCCGGGAGCCGCGGATGGCGCCCTGGTCGACGGAGATCACCCCGGAACCCGTCGGGATCGAGCCGTGCACCAGGGAGCTCTTGCCGGAGCCGGCGACGCCGGTGACGACGGTCAGTATCCCGAGGGGGACGTCGACATCGACGCCCTGCAGGTTGTGGGTCGACGCGCCGCGGATCTCCAGCGCTCCGGTGGGCTTGCGGACGCTCTCCTTGAGGGAGGCCCGGTCGTCGAAGTGGCGGCCGGTGATGGTGCCGCCGCTCCGCAGGCCTTCGACGGTGCCCTCGAAGCAGACGGTGCCGCCGCCCGCGCCGGCGCCGGGGCCCAGGTCGACGACGTGGTCGGCGATCGCGATGACCTCCGGCTTGTGCTCCACCACGAGCACGGTGTTGCCCTTGTCGCGCAGCCGCAGCAGCAGGCCGTTCATACGCTGGATGTCATGGGGGTGCAGGCCGGTGGTGGGCTCGTCGAAGACATAGGTGACGTCGGTGAGCGAGGAGCCGAGGTGGCGGATCATCTTGGTGCGCTGGGCCTCGCCGCCGGAGAGGGTGCCGGCCGGGCGGTCGAGCGAGAGATAGCCGAGGCCGATCTCCACGAACGACTCCAGGGTGTGCTGGAGCGTGGCGAGGAGCGGTGCCACCGACGGCTCGTCGAGGCCCCCGACCCAGGCGGCCAGGTCGCTGATCTGCATCGCGCAGGCGTCGGCGATGCTGATCCCGTCGATCTTCGAGGAGCGGGCGCCCTCGCTCAGGCGGGTGCCGTCGCAGTCGGGACAGGTGGCGAAGGTGACCGCGCGGTCCACGAACTCGCGGATGTGCGGCTGCATCGACTCCTTGTCCTTGGAGAGCATCGACTTCTGGATGCGCGGGATCAGACCTTCGTAGGTCATGTTGATGCCCGCGATCTTCATCCGGGTCGGCTCACGGTGCAGGAAGTCCTGCAGTTCCCTCTTGGTGAACTTGCTGATCGGCTTGTCCGGGTCGAAGAAGCCGGACTCGATGTAGAGGCGGGAGTTCCAGCCGCCGCCCTTGTAGCCGGGGACGGTGATCGCGCCCTCGTTGAGGGACAGGGTCTCGTCGAAGAGCTGGGAGAGGTCCAGGTCGGTGACCGCGCCGCGGCCCTCGCAGCGCGGGCACATGCCGCCGGTGATGCTGAAGCTGCGGCGCTCCTTGACCTTCTGTCCGGCGCGTTCGACCGTGACGGCGCCCGCCCCGCTGATGGAGGCGATGTTGAAGGAGAACGCCTTGGGTGAGCCGATGTGCGGCTTGCCGAGGCGGCTGAAGAGGATGCGCAGCAGGGCGTTGGCGTCGGTGGCGGTGCCGACGGTGGAGCGGGGGTCGCCGCCCATCCGCTGCTGGTCGACGATGATCGCGGTGGTGAGGCCGTCGAGTACGTCGACCTCGGGGCGCGCCAGGTTCGGCATGAAGCCCTGGACGAAGGCGGGGTAGGTCTCGTTGATCAGCCGCTGGGACTCGGCGGCGATGGTGTCGAAGACCAGGGAGCTCTTGCCCGAGCCGGAGACGCCGGTGAAGACGGTCAGCCGGCGCTTGGGGATCTCGATGCTGACGTCCTTGAGGTTGTTCTCGCGTGCGCCGTGCACGCGGATCAGGCCGTGGCTGTCGGCCACGTGCGGCTCGGACGTCTGCGTCTCGGTCTTTCTCGCCATGCTCAAAACCCACTCCATCTGCTGCGCGAGGCCTCCGTCGATGGCGGCCACGCTAGCCGGGGAGCGACGCGAACGCTTCTCCATTCCTGACGGGGTCGGGTACGAGCACGACGCGCCTGCCCGTCCGGGGGTGGCTAGGCTGGCACTGCCGGGGAAGGACGGTGCCATGGATGCCGAGTCCGGGATCAGGGCCGCGATCGAGGAGCATTGGCGGGCGTCGGAACGCGGGGACATCGCCGCCGAGCATGCCGTCTACGCCTCCGACGCGATCCTGGACTACCCGCAGTCGGGCGAGCGTTTCCGGGGCCGCGAGACGATCGCGGCGCAACGCGGTGGGCACCCGGCCGACCGGCACTTCACCGTGCTGCGCATCACCGGCCACGCACAGCTCTGGGTGAGCGAGTGCGTCATCAGCTACGACGGAGTGCCGTCGTACTCGGTGAGCGTCATGGAATTCGCCGGTCGGCAGGTGGTGCACGAGACGCAGTACTTCGCAGGCCCCTTCGGCGCGCCCGCGTGGCGGGCCGCGCTCGCGGAGCCGATGCCGGGGCGGACCGTCGAGGAGGCCTGACCTGCCGGGTACCGACGGCCGATGTACGGTCGGTGTACGGCGTAGGTGCGGGCCTCCCAGCCGACGCACGGGCCGGCGCCCCGCGCACGCCCGGGAGTGCCCATGGCGCAGCAAGCGAACATCGCCGCACAGACCGCTTTCGGTGACGCCGTCGTCGCCGGGAACCTCGACGCGCTGGACGAGATCATCGCACCCGATTCCGTCGATCACGACCCCGCCCCGGGGCAGGCCCCCGGGCCCGCCGGGTACAAGGCCATGTTCAACGATCTTCGCGTGGCCTTCCCCGACCTGCAGGTCGAGGTGGAGCATCTGCTGGCGACCGACGACGAGTTGGCCTTCGCCTACCGGATCAGCGGGACGCATCTGGGGCCGTTGATGGGGCGGCCGGCGACCGGCCGGAAGGTCCACTACCGGGGCATGCAGATCAGCCGCTTCGACAGTGACGGCAAGCTGGTCGAGCGCTGGGGCAGCAGCGACGAACTGGGCATGCTGCGTCAGCTGGGCCTGGCCGAGGCGTGACCCGTCCGGCGCCGGCTCAGCCGAACCACCGGGTGAGGGCCGTTTCGAGAGGGCTGCCGTCGGTCGTGGACCAGGCGATGTAGCCGTCGGGCCTGACCAGCAGGGCCTCGGCGCCCGCCACGTCCTCGTCGGTCTTCGCCGCGACGTGCTCGACCCGGTCGGAGCGGTGGCCCACGGACCGCTGCCTGCCGTCGAGCGAGAGCAGCAGGCCCCGGCCGGAGTGCGTCAGCCCGCTCACCAGGGTCGGGCCGGACTCGGTGGTCAGCTCCAGGTCGATCATCCGGGGGCCGACACCGGGGTACTGGGTGTCGAGGCCGGACATCACTCCCGACAGGTAGCGGTTGGTGTCGGGCAGGCGCAGCAGTTCGGTCGTCAGGGTCCGGACCGCCGCGACCTCCTCGTCCTGGCCGGGATTCATGAGCACGGCCTGGGCGCGGGTGTGTTCCAGCACCCGTGCGGCGACCGGGTGCCGCTCGTCGTGGTAGGTGTCCAGCAGGCCGGCCGGTGCCCAGCCGCGTACCTCTGCGGCCAGCTTCCAGCCGAGGTTGACCGCGTCCTGGATGCCCAGGTTCACGCCCTGGCCGCCGATCGGCGCGTGGATGTGCGCCGCGTCCCCGGCGAAGAACACCCGCCCCTCGCGGTACCGCTCGACCTGCCGGACGGCGTCACCGAACCGGGATGCCGCGCACAGCTCGCCCAGTTCGGTCTCACGGCCGTACACGGCGTGCAGCACCTCGCGCACCTCGTCCGCGGTGACGGGTGCCTCGCGGTCCGGGCCGTCGCCGGAGAGCCTGCCGAAGATGAGCCGGTACCGGTCGCCGTCGAGGGGGTGCAGGATGCTGAAGTAGCCGCCGGCGGTCCTGGGGTACTGGCTGAAGTGCCCGCGGGTGGCGGGAACCGCGTCGGATGCGGCGACGAGGGTGAGGTCCGCGGCCACAGCGGACATCCGGCCCGCCCTGCCGGGGAACGGGACACCCAGCGCCGCACGGACCGTACTGTGCGCGCCGTCGCACGCGACCAGGTAGCTGCCGCGGATCTCCCCCACGCTGACGCCGTCCGCGTCCTGCTCCACCGCCGACGCCTCCTGTCCACGCAGCACGGGTACGCACTGCTCGACGAGCCGCTCTTCGAGGAACGCCTCGAGCCGGTCCTGCGGGAGTGTGACCGGGTAGGGGTGGCGGGTGCGCCAGGGCCGGCAGTCCAGTTCGACGGGGAGCATCGCGAAGTGCCCCCCGTGCGTGTTGTGGGACGGTGCGTCGGCGAGCAGGGGGTCCAGCAGTCCGCGCAGGTCGAGCACTTCCGCGGTGCGCGGTTGCAGGCCGCCCGCCCGGGACTGGGGGTTGCGCGTGCGCTGCTTCTCCAGGACCACGACCGGTACGCCGGCCAGGGTCAGTTCATGGGCCAGCATCAGTCCGGTCGGACCGGCCCCCACCACGATGATCTCGGTTCGCATGACACCTCCAGAGATGCACTCAGTGCAAGAATGCACCGAGTCTACCACCCGTAAGGTAGACTGAGTGCATGAATCAGCGGATTGGCTTGCGGGAGAGCAAGAAGGAACGCACCCGGGAGACGGTCTCGGCGACAGCGATCCGTCTCTTCCTGGACAGGGGCTTCGACCGGGTCTCGATCACCGAGATCGCGGAAGCGGCGGAGATCTCCCGGCGGACCCTCTTCGCGTACTTCCCGACCAAGGAGGACCTCGTCCTGCACCGGTTCGCCGACCACGAGCGCGAAGCGGCCCGTATCGTGCGCGCCCGCGCGGCGGATCAGCAGCCGCTGGACGCGCTGCGGGAGGCGATGCTGGACGCGTTGGCGCGACGGGACCCGAACACCGGCCTGAACGACACTCCCGAGATCGTCGCCTTCATGAGGATGGTCTTCAGCACGGAGAGCCTGGCGGCGCGCCTGACGCGATACACCGCGCGCGGGATCGAGGTACTGGACGAGGCGTTGCGGGAGACCGGCGTCGATCCGCTGACCGCACACCTGGCGGCGGCCCAGGTGATCGTCGTGCAGCGGCAGCTGGCCGTCATGAACCACGAGGCGCTGGCGGACGGCGGGTCCGCCGACGACCGCTACCCGGAGGCCGTCCGAGCGGCCCGCCAGGCGTTCGACCTCCTCGACGGCGGCCTGGGGGCCTGGCTCAAACCCGCTTGACCTCCTCGCGTGAGGGCTCCTGCGGGACGCAGGTCAACAGCGGTTCCAGCCCCCGTCGTCGGCCGGCCGCTCCAGTTCCCGGCGGTCCGGGGGCGCCGCGTGGTCGCTGTGCACCCGCAGGACGGCCGCCGCCAGCAGGTGCCCCCAGCGCAGGGCGTGCAGGGGCGGCCTGCCGAAGCGCCGCGCGGCGAGGTACCCGGCGGCGAACGCGTCGCCCGCACCGACCGGCTCGACCACCTCGACCGCGGGCGCGGCGACGGCGTACCGCTGCCCGTCGGCGAAGGCGACGGCGGGCCCGGCGCCGTCCTTGACGACGAGTTCCGAGGGACCCGGCAGCAGCTTGCGGACGCCGTCCGGGTCGTCCGTCCCCCAGAGCGTGGCGGCTTCGTCCGCGCCCACGAAGACCGTGCCGGCGCGCCGGGCGAGGACGCGTAGCGGCTCCGCCGCCTCACCGGGCGGCCACAGGGCCGCCCGGAGGTTGACGTCGAAGGAGACGGTGTACCGGCCCTTCCGGTGCAGCAGGTCTCCGACGAGGGCCTCGCAGATCTCCCAGGCCCTCGGCCACCGCTGACGCCGGGCACGACAGGGCACGGCACGCCAGAGGTCGGATACAACCTGCCCCGCCGTGCCCGGCTACGAAGATTTTGCGTTCTCGCGGGACGCCCATGAACCGGCCCCCACCTGCCCGGAGTCCGCTATGTCGGACCGTGCGGCCGACCGGTAACTGTGAGTTCACCCGGCCTGTCTTCCTCGGCAGTCTACGCGCGTGGTGTCATGCCCACGCTCACCCACCCCCCACGTGAGCGTCAACTCGACTAGGAGTCACGCATGCTGTCGAAGCTTCTCGGTCGCGCGGGAGTCGCCCTCGCGGCCAGTGCGGTCGTGGTCGCCACCGCGGTCCCCGCGAACGCCGCGAGCTACACCGCCTTCGCCTTCTCGCTCAGCAGCAGCGAGCCCACGATCTACGACTTCATCAACTCGGCCACCAGCTCCCTCGACATGACCATGTACGAGCTGGAGGACACCACGGCCGTCAACGACCTCATAGCCCTGGAGAACAAGGGCGTCACCGTGCGGGTCGTCCTGGACCGCCAGCACCAGAGCGCCAACAACTCCGCCTACACCTCCCTCACGAACGCGGGTGTCGGCGTGGTGTGGTCCTCGTCCAGCTTCGTCTACACGCACCAGAAGACGATCACGGTGGACACCACCAAGTCGCTTGTCCTGACCGGCAACCTGACCTCGCAGTACTACGCGACGGGCCGGGACTACGGCGTGTTCACCGATGACACCAGGGACGTCGCCGCGATCGAGAAGGTCTTCAACGCCGACTACGCCGGCACCTCGGTCACCCCCACCGACGGCGACCACCTGCTCTGGTCCCCCACCGACTCGCGCAGCCGTCTGCTGTCCGTGATCAACGCCGCGACCACGACGCTCGATGTCGAGGAGCTGGAGTTCAGCGACAGCACGGTGGTCGACGCCATCGCCGCCAGAGCCGAGGCGGGCGTGAAGGTCCGGATGGTCCTGGAGACGCCGGCCAGCTACTCCAGCGAGGTCTCCGAGATCGAGGACGCCGGCGGCACGGTGGTCGGCTACTCCGACTCCAACGGCTTCTACATCCACGCCAAGGCCATGGTCGCCGACTACGGCCTGTCCACCCAGGAGGTGGAGGCGGGCTCCATGAACATCAGCAGCAACTCGCTGTCCAACAACCGTGAGCTGGGCATCATCCTCACCGGCACCGGGGTGGCGCAGTCGGTGGCCACGACCATCGAGACCACGTTCAACAGCGACTACGCGGGCGGTACCGCCGCGTAGTGGTCTCCCGCCCCTGACGGGGACGGCCGGCCGCGACCACGGCCTCTTCGGCCGCCGGGTCCGCGACCGGCCGCTCCCGCGACACCCCCCGGGAGTCGGCACGGGCGTCCGCAGCAGCAGCCCGCGGGCCGCGCACCACGGGCCCGAACCCGGCGGCGTGCCGGTACCGGACCGCCCCCTTTGGCTACCGGGTAGCCAGCCGTCACCTCTGGCCCACCCGGGACCAGTACTGGAAGTGAGACCGCGCCGGAGTGGCCTGGCATCATCCGCACCGATCCCCGGCCGCCCGCCCGGCCTCCGCCCGACTGCCCGGCCTGACCCCCGACTGCCGGCCTGACCCCCGACTGCTGGTCTGACCCCCGACTGCCCGGCCGACCTCCGTCCAACTGCCGGCCCGACCACCCGGCCTCGGCCCGACCGTCCGGGCTCCGTCCAACTCCCCACCCAGCCGCCCCGCCAGCGCCCACCGGCCCGCCGACCCAAGGCCACCTTCCAGCGCGTCGCGGCCGGGGCCGAGGCCCGGGGCCTGCCGCCCTCCTGACGGCCGCACGCCTTCTGGAGCCGACGCCGTGTGGTGACGGGCCTGGTCAGCGCACCGGCGGCGACACGATCACGCCGACGACGGGGGGCGACGATCCCCTGGTCGAGTGTCGCGGTCGAAAGCCTGCGGGCCGAATCCCGTGATCACCATGTCTCACCTGGCGATCTATGCTTCATGGAGGAGGAAGGTCGCCAGACCGTCGAAGGAGAGGGTGCCCGTGTCCGGCGCGACGCTCCCTGTCCGGCATCCGCACCGTGTCCGTCTCTCCCGAGGAAACCCCGTTGAACTTCTGGTCGATCTATGAGCATGGCTTCGCGCGTGTCGCCGCGTGCACGGGCCACACCGTCATTGCCGACCCGCGCGCCAACGCCGAGGCGGTCCTGCGCCAGGCCCGCCGCTGCGCCGAGGACGGGGTCGCGGTGGCCGTCTTCCCCGAGCTCGGCCTGACCGGTTACTCGATCGAGGACCTGCTGCTCCAGGACGTCGTGCTCGACCAGGTCGAGGAGGCGATCGCGACGGTGGCCGCCGGTTCGGCCGGGCTGCTGCCGGTCCTCGTCGTCGGCGCCCCGCTGCGCCATCGCAACCGGATCTACAACTGCGCGGTGTTCGTGCACCGCGGCCGGATCCTCGGTGTCGCGCCCAAGTCGTACCCGCCGAACTACCGGGAGTTCTACGAGCGGCGCCAGATCGCCTCGGGTGACGACGAGCGCGGCGGGACCATCCGGATCGGCGGCGAGAACGTGCCGTTCGGGGTCGACCTGCTGTTCGAGGCGGAGGACGTCCCTGGTCTCGTGCTGCACGCCGAGATCTGCGAGGACATGTGGGTGCCGGTGCCGCCGAGCGCGGAGGCCGCGCTGGCCGGGGCGACCGTGCTGGTCAACCTCTCGGGCAGCCCGATCACGGTCGGCCGCGCCGAGGACCGGAAGCTGCTGTGCCGTTCGGCGTCCCAGCGCTGCCTCGCCGCGTACGTGTACGCCGCGGCCGGTCTGGGCGAGTCGTCCACGGACCTGTCCTGGGACGGCCAGACCATGATCTACGAGAACGGCGCGCTGCTGGCCGAGACGGACCGGTTCCCGCTGGACGACCAGTACGCGGTGGCCGACGTGGATCTGGATCTGCTGCGGCAGGAGCGGGCCCGGATGGGCTCCTTCGACGACAACCGCCGTACGCACGCGTCCCGCACCGGCGACTTCCGGACCGTCCCCTTCCGGCTCGACCCGCCGAACACCGATCTGGGCCTGCGCCGCCGGGTCGAGCGCTTCCCGTTCGTGCCCGCCGACGCCCAGCGGCTCGCCCTGGACTGTTACGAGGCGTACAACATCCAGGTCGCGGCGCTCCAGCAGCGGCTCTCGGCGATCGGTGGCCCGAAGGTGGTCATCGGGGTGTCCGGCGGCCTCGACTCCACGCACGCGCTGATCGTCGCGGCGCGTGCGATGGACCGGATGGGCCGCCCGCGCACCGACATCCTGGCCTTCACCCTGCCGGGCTTCGCCACCGGCGAGCACACCAAGGGCAACGCCCACCGGCTGATGAGCTCGCTCGGTGTGACCGCGGCCGAGCTGGACATCACGCCGACGGCGCGGCTGATGCTGAAGGAGATGGGCCACCCGTTCGCGGCCGACGAGCCGGTGTACGACATCACCTTCGAGAACGTCCAGGCCGGGCTGCGCACGGACTACCTGTTCCGCCTCGCCAACCAGCGCGGCGGCATCGTGCTCGGCACCGGTGACCTGTCGGAGCTGGCGCTCGGCTGGTGCACCTACGGCGTCGGCGACCAGATGAGCCACTACAACGTGAACTCCGGTGTGCCGAAGACGCTGATCCAGCACCTGATCCGCTGGGTCATCAGCAGCGAGCAGTTCGACGCGGAGACCGGCAAGACCCTTGCCGCGATCCTGGACACGGAGATCAGCCCGGAACTCGTGCCCGGCGAGGAGCTCCAGTCCACCGAGTCCAAGATCGGCCCCTACTCGCTGCACGACTTCACCCTCTACCAGGTGCTGCGGCACGGGTTCCGGCCGTCGAAGATCGCCTTCCTGGCCTGGCACGCCTGGCACGACCGTGAGGCGGGCGCCTGGCCGCCCGGCTTCCCCGAGTCCGACCGGAAGGCGTACGACCTGGCGGAGATCCGGCACTGGCTGGAGTACTTCTGCCGCCGCTTCTTCGCCTTCGCCCAGTTCAAGCGCTCGGCCATGCCCAACGGCCCGAAGGTCTCGGCAGGGGGCTCCCTCTCCCCGCGCGGAGACTGGCGCGCCCCGTCCGACAGCTCGGCGAAGGCCTGGCTGCACGACCTGGCCCGCGTCCCGGAGGCGTAGGAGCGGGCGGACCGGTCAGGCGGAGGGCTGCCGACAGCCCTCCAGATGGGCGACGGCGCGCGCGGTGGCGGTCCCGATGGCGGTGTTGATCGCGAAGTCGTCCGCGCCGGGACCTGGTGAAAACGGCCGCCAGGTACTGCCGGTCGTCCGTGCAGGGGTTGTCGCTGATCGTCAGCATGAGGACGACCATGTCCCGCCAGGACATGGCCACATCGTCCTCGAACAGGGAGAGGCCGACCGGTCCGGGCGTCCGGTCCGCCCCCCGAGGGCCACGCGCTCACGAGGATCCAGGCTGCCGTCGGCGAAGCGCGTCTCCGCCTCCAAGGCGACCAGCACCTTGATGACCGAGGCCGGTACCACGAGTTCGTCGGCACGCAGCCCGAACTCGGCGCCGTCCGCCGCCGATCGGACCAGCATCGCACCCTCGCAGCCCGACCGTTCGAAGATCTCCTGGATCTCGTCGTCGACCATGGCGGAGATCATGCCAGCGGTACGACGCGGTGAACAGGACAGCGGCTTCCCGCACCTCGATCCCCGGTCCCCACCCCTCGGTCCCCCTCCTCAGTCGTCGCTCGGCCGGAGGATCAGGCAGGTGGTGGTGGCGTGGGCGATCAGCTTTCCGTTCTCGTCCAGGACCTTTCCCTCGGCCGTGGCGGTGCTGCGGCCGACGTGGATGACGTTCCCCTCCGCCGTGAGCGTCTGGCCTCCGGTGTGGGCGGCGCGGATGTAGTTGACCTTGAGTTCGAGAGTCGTGTAGCCGACACCGGCCGGGAGGGTCGTGTGCACGGCGCAGCCCATGACGGAGTCCAGGAGGGTGGCCCCGATGCCGCCGTGGACGGTGCCCAGGGGGTTGGCGAAGTCGGGCCGGGTGTCGAGCGAGATGACCATGCGCCCGTGCTCCACTTCGTCGAAGCGCATGCCGAGCAGTCGGCCGATCGAGGGGGTCACGGTGTCGGTCGGCCGCGCGGACTGTATCCAGCGCATCAGTTCGAGGCCGGACAGGGCGGCGAGGTCGGTGGTGGACACGGGGTGGCTCCTTGCTGTGCTGGTACTGGTCGACCGTGGGGTCGTCACTCGTCGCGAAAGGTGTGCAGAAGCAGTTCGCGGATCTCGGCGGCGGCCGCGTCGAGCGGAGCGGTGCTCTGTTCGGCCCGGCACATGATCACGGCGCCTTCGAGGGCCGCGATGACGAAGGAGGCCAGCCGAGTGCTCCTGGCCGGCGCCAGGCCGTGACGGACGAGCAGCTCGGCCAGTGCCTCCCGCCAGCGCGCGAACACCGCCGCGGCCGAGCGGGCGAGCTGGGGTGCCTCGTCATTGGTCTCCACGGCGACCGCGACGACCGGACAGCCGACCCGGAAGCCGCTGTCCACGAGCCGGACCCGCCACAGCACGAAGAACGAGTCGACCGCCTCCAGCGGGTCCGGCAGCTCCCCGGCGGCTTCGATCATCTCCGCGATGTAGTCCCCGGACAGCGCCACCGCCTCGTCGATCAGCTGTGCGCGTCCCCCGGGAAAGTGGTGGTACACGGAGCCGCGCGGCGCACCGCTGTGGGCGAGGACCCGGTCGATGCTGGTGGCGCCGGCACCGTACTCACGGAGCAGGTCCGCGGCACCGCGAACCATGCGCTCCCGGCTGTCACTCCTGCGTGGGCTCACCGCGCCACCGCCTTCCGCCGGACCGCCTCCGGACCACCTTCCTGACACCTACGTATCGGTAACTTATGCTGTATGCCATAGAACATGCAAGAGGGGCATCCCTTCGGCCCGAGTGCAAGGGCTCGCGCTCGGGTGACGCGCGGTGCACGACGCGCGATGCGTTCGTGATCCGTCAGGGGCGGGACTCCTGCTTCGCGGGCACGGGCACGGGCGCGGTCGCGGCGCGGAGACCCCAGGGCAGCAGGACGGCGCTGGCGAGGCAGAGGACGCCTGCCACGGCGAGGGCGGTACGCACCCCGGTCCACTCGGCCAGGAGGCCTCCGGCGAGCATGAACACCGGCTGCACCGTCTTCGAGCTCACCGACCAGGCCGTGACGACCCGGGCCATGACATGGTCGGGCGTGGCGGCCATCCGGTAGGCGACGAAGGACGGGTTGAACACCCCGGCCACGCACAGCAGCCCCGTGTCGATCGCGACGAGCACGGCCAGGCCGGTGAGCCCGGAGGGCACCAGGGGCAGCAGAAGCAGCCATGGTGTCCGCAGGACCCCGAACAGCAGCAGGACACGTTCCGCGCCCAGCCGGCGGGTGAGCGGCACGGTCAGGCGCGAGCCGACGATGCCGCCGAGACAGGGCAGTCCCAGTGCCAGGCCGTACTGCCACGGGGTGAAGTGCAGCTCGCGCAGCATCAGCACGGTCATCAGCGGAGACGTCATCATCACCGCCCCGCCGAACAGCATCGCGTTGAAGAAGAGGGGGCGGAGGCTGCGGTGCCCGAGGAGGTACCGCCAGCCCTCCGTCAGACTCCCCCGGCGCGCGGCAGCGCCGGCACCGGCCGGAGACTCCGGGCGGGCCGGGGGCGGCGGCTCGGGGGTGCGCAGGCGGCGGACGCCCAGGGCCGAGAGCAGGAAGGAGACGGCGTCCACGGCCAGCGTCGCCGTCGTTCCCACGGTCCCGATCAGCAGTCCGCCGACCGGCGGGCCCGCGCTCTGGCTCACCCAGTCCGTGGTCTCGAAGCGGGCCGCGGCCCGGACCCGGTCCTCCGCCGTCACGAGCCCCTTCAGATGCGCGGTGCTCGCCGCGGAGAACACGATGACTCCCGCCGCCTGCACCACATCCACGACGCACAGCTGCACGAACGACAGCACGCCCAGGGCGGCCGCCACCGGCACGCTGCCCAGGGCCACGCAACGCACCAGATCCGCGGCGACCATCACCGGGCGCTTGCGGCGGAACTCGACCCGGCTGCCGAGAGGCAGGGTGAGCGCGGCACCGGCGACCGCCGACAGCGCGGCGAGCAGCGAGACCTGGAACGCCGTGGCGTGCAGCGCCATCACCGCCACCAGCGCCAACGCGCCCGAGCTGACGGCCGTCCCCGCCGCGCTCACCGCGTACGCGCGCCACAGTCGAGCGAAATCCCGTCGGACGGAGTTGAGTTGACCGGCAGCAGTGATCACAGCGGGTGATCCTATGGACCTTCGCCGCGACGCCGAACCAAATCCGGCCAACCGGCAGCCCGCTCACGATCCCGGCCGTGCGGTGCGGGCCCACCCTGACGGGCGAACCACCGCCCGACACCCGGAAGGAGCCTCATGGCGAGGCAAACATCCTGGTCGGGGGCTTTGCGACGGTACGACGGGCAGAGCCTTCGGTGTGCGACCGGTTGCGGTGCCCCGCGCCGCTTCCCACGGTGGGCCCAAGGACAGCAGTTCTCGAAAGGAAACCCATGCGCGCCCCAGCCTCCCGCGGCCTTCTCGTCTGCCCCCTGGTCTGTGCCGCCCTGGTCCTCGGACCGGCCGCCGCCACCGCTGCCGCCGCCGACGTCGGCCGGGAAGCGTCGGGACTGCGTGTCACGCAGCCGGTCGCGCCGCCCGGCACCGACATCGCCACGCTCCTGAAACGCGTCGACGCGACGGACACGACACGGTACGGCCACGTCCTGGCCCCGCTCCTGGACACGCTGCCCGACCTCGCCGGGGAACACGGCACCCGTCTCGACCCGGCCCGGGCCGCCGCCTACGCGGAGGCGGTACGGAAATGGCGCAGCACCCTGCAGGAGCGGCTGAGGCACCTGGACTCCGGCTCCGCGGACCGCGCGCACCGGACCCTGCCCCGCGCGGCCGACCCCGTGTACGACCTGGTGAACGCAATCGAGTCAGCGGTCGACAGCCTGCTCAGCTCCCTGGTCTCGCTCGACCTCGGCGGAGTGCTGAGCGCCGCCACCGGGCTGCTCGCCCCGGTCCTCGACACGACCACCGGCCTGCTCGGCGACGCCGTGCCCGCGCTGCCGCCACTGCCCGCACTGCCGCCACTGCCCGCCGCGGACGCCCCGACGGCGACGCTGACCGTCACTCCGTGAGGAGTTGAGAGAGGCGGTTGCGGCCGCCGGCATTCCGGCGCGTCAGTGCGCGCTCCATCCCGGGACCGTCTGCAGGACCTGTTCGGCGACCCGCAACAGCGCCGTGTCGTCGGGAGGCACGTCGTCCTGACGCCAGACGGCGACCTCGAACGAGCCGTCGCCGTCGTCCTTGCGGTGCTTCGAGACCAGGACGCAGCGCGCGGTGCCGCCGGGGCCCGTGTGCGCCTTCCCGCCGCCGAGGTTGAACTTGATGGAGATGGTCGGGCTGGAGTAGACGACGGCGGGGTGCCCGAGAACCGTCGTCTTCCGCGCGTCACTCATCAACTCGCCCGTCTCGGCAACCGATATGTCGTCGTACGACGCAGACAGCTTCACGGAGTACGTCTCCAGCGACACGGTCGCCTCGGGCGCGGCGATCTTCGTGCCCCCGGCGAGGGTGATCCACTCCCCGCTGCCGTTCGCGCTCTCGATCTCCTCCTTCGGCGTCCCCAGGAGGGCCGGGAGGTCCGAGCGGTTCAGCGCCGTACACAGCCGGGCGCCGGACACATAACGCGCCGGCAGGTGGTTCTCCGAGTTCGAGCACGCCGCCGGTCGACCGCTCGCGTCCTTGTGGGCGGCGAACTTGTGCTGGGCCCACAGCCCGCCCATGACACCCATGACCAGCACCACCGCCGCGATCGCCTGAAGAGCCGGTCTGCCGCCGCCTTCGGGCGCGCTGGAACCTTCGGTCATATGCCCCACCCCCGCTGTGCATCCCCTGTGCGCGCGTGGAGCCTAGCTGATGTTGGCGTGAACGGCACAAGCCGGACGGCACCCATGGTGGCTGCGGATTCCTCCGGGAGTGTTTGATGGCGACAGCACGCAGCACGCCGGAGGAGGCAGACGTGGACACGGTGGGCGACGGGCGGGCCGTCGAGGCGGGCGGGAGCGCCCTGGTGGTGCGGCGCGCACCCCGGGACCGGGCCCGTGGGGCGGTGCTCGTCCTGCACGGCGGTCAGGAGAACGGCCGGCAGGCCGCCCGCCCGTGGCAGCCGGCGGCGCTGCGCATGCGCCCCTTCCTGGGCGTCGCCGCGTCGGTCTCCTCGCCCCGTGAGGTGCTGATCGGACAGGTCCGGTACCGCTACCGGGGCTGGAACGAGGGCGCCGACCCACTCCAGGACGCCTTGCGCGCCCTGGACGAACTGCGCCTGCTGGCCGGGGACGTGCCCGTGGTGCTGATCGGGCACTCGATGGGCGGACGGGCGGCGCTACGTGCGGCGGGCGACCCCTCGGTGCGCGGCGTACTCGCCCTGGCACCCTGGTGCCCGCCGGGCGATCCCGTGGCCGACCTCGCCGGGACCAGGATCCTCGTCCTGCACGGCGACCGGGACCGGGTGACCGAGCCCGCCGAGTCGGCCGCGTACGTACGGCAGGCCCGCGGCGCCGGCGCGGAGGCCGGGATGGTGCTGCTCAGGGGCAGCGACCACGCGATGCTCCGCCGGAGCCGGGACTGGCATCGCGCCTCCGCCGCCGCGATCAGGCGATTGCTGCACCCCGAGCGTGACCTCGAAGGCTGGACGGCCGAAGCCTGCGGGGCGCAGGAGCCACTTCTGCGCTGAGACCCACGCTGATAAGGTGCCACGCCCCCACGCGAGTTCGGCCCGGAGGACTGCTGATGCCGATCATGAAGCCGATCAAGATTGTCATATACCTGACAGTCACCTTCCTGGTGCTGACTCTCGTCGGCACCGCCCCGACGACCGCCGGATCGCGGTCCCCCGCGCCGGCACCGGTCGCCGCGGCCACCGGCACCTGGCAGCCGCCGCTGTCCACCCGGGGCCGCTACATCGTCGACGCCGACGGGAACCGCTTCCGCCTGAAGGCCGCCAACTGGGACGGCGCGCAAGGCTCGTGGACCGGCAGCGGCAGCATCACCGACCCCGCCGAACACCACGCCGGCCAGGACTCCTACGGCATCCCCCTCGGCCTGGACCGCGCAACCCTCCCCCAACTCCTCGCGGACTTCCACGCGTTGGGCATCAACAGCATCCGGCTGCCGTTCTCCAACGAGATGATCCACACGACGACTCCGGTGCCGGACGCAGCCGTCGCGGCCAATCCCCAGTTGCGTGGGAAGACACCCCTGGAGGTCTACGACGCCGTCGTGGCCGCCCTCACCGGAGACGGGTTCGCCGTCATCCTCAACAACCACACCAACACGTCCCGTTGGTGCTGCGGCATCGACGGCAACGAGCGCTGGAACACCAGCCAGTCCACCGGGCAGTGGGCCGACGACTGGGTCTTCATGGCCCGCCGCTACGCCGCGAACCCCCGTGTCGTCGGCGCCGACCTCTACAACGAGGTACGCCGGAACGTCCTGGACGACCCCAACTGGGGCCTGGGCGACGACCACGACTGGTATGCGGCCGCACAGCTCGCCGGCGACCGCATACTCACCGAGGCGAACCCGAACCTCCTCATCGTCATCGAGGGCATCAACTGGACGGGGCTGCCGGTCGACGGACTCCCGCACGGCCGCCCCACCCTCACCCCCGTCCGCGCCCTCTCCAACACCCTCGTCGACGCCCACAAGCTGGTCTACTCGGCCCACTTCTACGGCTACACCGGCCCCCACCACAGCGGTGCCACCGGCATCGGCGAGACCAGCGACCCGCGCTACCAGGACCTGAGCCGCGACGAGCTGTACCAGGCCCTCGCCGACGAGGCGTTCTTCGTCACCACCGAGGGCAAGCACTACACCGCGCCGGTATGGGTCAGCGAGTTCGGCATCGGCGCGAACGAAACCGGCACCGCCGCCCGCACCTGGTTCGGCAACGTCACCGACTACTTCACCGACCACGACACCGACTTCGCCTACTGGCCGCTGGTCGGCTGGGAGGGCCACGACGACTGGGCGCTGCTGCGCTACGACACCTCCGGGCACCGGTACGGCCTCCTCGACGGGGGAGACTGGCGGGCCACCGCGTGGGACCACCTCATGGACACCCCCGGCCGCACCGGGTACGTCGAGCCCGGGACGACCTGGCGCATGCTGTCCACGGACCACGGCGACCAGGTCGAGTCCCTGCGCGTCAGGGCGGGCGGCGACTGGGACTCGGGCGCCTACAAGGCGGCCTGCCCGGACGGACTGCGGCTGATCGGTCTCGCGCACTCCGGCGGACGCGGCCTGTGCACCGACGCGACGGCGGGCGGCCTGCGGGCCCCGGGCAGCACCCAGACGGTCGTCACGGACGAGCGGTACGTCCCGGCGGGCGGTGACTGGGCGTCCGGCTACACCAAGTTCCAGTGCCCGGCGGGCCAGTTCGTCATCGGGTACAGCCGGCGCGGGGAGCGGGTGTCGGCGGCGTTGTGCGCGCCGGCCGGCCGGACGCTGGGGACCGGTGCCCGGACCCTGTGGTTCGACCGGTCCGACAACCGCCCAGCCGACGGCGCGGGAGACGACTACGCGTCCGGCGCCTACAAGGGCCAGTGCAACGCCGACGAGTACCTCGCCGGGGTCGCCTTCACGACCCGCGTGGGCAGCACGCCCGGCCCGGCCGCCGTGCTGTGTGTCCCGCTCCAGCCCTGACCAACACCCGACCACCGCTTTGGCACCGGTCGCGGTGACCCCACTCCGCCCACTCCGCCCGGGACCGGGACGGCGGAAGGGTGTTCAGGACACCCCGGCCAGGTCGTCGTACTGCTGCGGTGCGCCGGGGCCGTCGGCGGTGGCCGTGAGGATGGAGTGCTGCAGTCGGCGCAGCCGCGCCGAGGGTTCCAGTCCGAGCTCTCTGACGAGGAGGGCGCGCAACTGCTGGTAGACGTGGAGGGCTTCGCCGCGCCGGCCCGAGCGGTGGAGGGCCAGCATGAACTGCGCGTGCAGGTTCTCGTGGGTGCGGTAGCGGCTGGTGAGGACGGTGAGTTCGGCGAGCAGTTCACGGTGCCGGCCGAGCCGCAGGTCGGCCTCGATGCGCTGGTCCAGGGCGCACAGCCGGCTCTCCTCCAGGCGCCGTGCCTCCATGGCCAGGTGGGCGCCGGTGTGCACGTCGGCGAAGGGGGTGGCGGTCCACAGGTCCAGTGCCTGGCGCAGGGTGCGGGAGGCGCAGGCGAAGTTGTCGTCCTCCATGGCGCGGTAGCCCAGTTCGGAGAGCCGCTCGAACTCGCGGATGTCGCTGGTGCCGCCCCCGGAGGCGAGCAGGTAGCCGCCCGGCAGGGTCGTCAGGACGTCCTTCGCGTTCCTGGCTTCCGGGTCCTCGTGGCCGGCGCCCTCGCGCAGTGCCGTCGCGATGAGCTCTCTGAGCTGGAGCACATAGGTCTGCAGGGTGGTGCGGGCGCTGCGCGGCGGGGTGCCCGCCCAGAGTTCCTCGATGAGGGCCGGGACGGGCACCACCTGGTCGGCGCGCAGTGCCAGCAGGGCCAGCAGCTGCCGGGGCTTCGGCGCGGTCGGGGCGATGGAGACCCCGTTCTCCCTCACATCCAGTGCACCCAGCAGGCCGATGTCCACACGCGTCTCCCTGGTCCTCTTTCCTGACACGACGCCAGTAGAAAACAGCACGACCGGTCTGTCAACAGACCGGCTGCCGGACCGTCCCTGACGAGCTGCCGGAGAACGGCCGCACGACTCCGCCACACCCGGGAGAAACGAGAAGTGGCAGCACAGCGCGACCGTTTCCACGGCCGACAGGGCAGGACGGCACGAACCCCCTTACAGAGCAGGGAGGTTGGGCCACAAAGTATCGGGCTCTCCAGGACCGTACCGAAACTGGCCAACCGGTCGGTTACTTGATCGTGTCCCAGGTCAGTGTTTCCGGCGGCCGGAGTCGGCCGGGAAGGCGAGGAACACGATCCCCAGGGCCAGTACCGCGAGTCCGCACCAGGAGACGGCGGGCAGGCGTTCGCCCAGGACCACGACTCCGAGGACGGCGGCCACGGCCGGTTCGACCAGGGTCAGGGTGGTCGCGGTCTGGGCGGCGGTGTACCGCAGGCCGTATCCGAAGAGGCGGTAGCAGAGGAAGGTGGTGGCCGCTCCCAGGTACAGGACGACCAGCGCGCCGCGTGCCGTCAGCAGCCACGGCCCCGCGCTCCACAGCAGTACCGGCAGCACGAGCAGGGCCGCTCCCCCGAACAGCACGCCCATCACCGCGCCGGAGCCGTGCCCCCGCGCGATGAGCCGGCCGCCGACGAGGGCGTAGACGGCGTAGGACAGTCCCGCGAGCCCCGCCAGCAGGACGCCGACGAGGTCCACGGGGGCGGCGGCGCCTGCGAACTCGGGCCCCAGGACGAGCACGGTGCAGCCGAGGACGGCCGCCGCGGTCGCGGTCGCCCAGCGGGCGGTGGGCCGGGACCGGCGGGTGAGCCAGGCGAGGAGGCCGGCGAAGACGGGGGCGCCGCCGAGCGCGATCACGGTGGCCACGGCCACACCCGTGCGCGCCACGGCGGGGTAGAAGGTGAGCGGGTACCCGGCCACCGCCAGGGCGCCCAGGACGAGCAGCCGGCGTTCTCCCCCGGTGCAGGACCCGGGCAGGGAGCGGCCGCCGGGTGCGGTCAGGAACAGCAGGAGACCGCCGAGGACCAGCCCGGCGGCACCGATGGCGGCGGCCGACGTTCCGGCGGGGGCCAGGGAACTGGCGGTCCCGGTGGTGCCCCACAGCACGGCGGCCGTGAGGATCGGGAGCGGGCCGGCGGTGCGGGGGCGCTGGCGCGCGGGGGACGCGCCGGTGAGGTCCCGGGAAGAGCGGGAAGACCTGGATGAGGTGTCGTTCGGCACAGTCGTGAACTTCCGTCGTCGAAATACCGTCTGCGGACTGGTTTCGAAACGGGCGCACGACACCGGCTCCGGGCGGCCTCGGGGCCGGGCCGGGAGCGTGGTTTCAAGCCGTCAGCGGGTGCGCCCGGTCAGGCGCAGAGGGGCGGCAGAACGACGTGCCAGTAGGTGTTCACGAGGGGATCGTACCGAGTCGGACAGGGGGCGACCGGCTCGTCCGCACTTCGGGACGCCGGAACCGCCCCGGAGCACGGCCGAGGGCACGGCCCGGGGCGGGTATTTCTTCCGCTCCGCGCTGCCGGTATCACGGAGTGCCGCACGCTCTCCACCGCTAGATCGTTCCTATCGCATCCGTGATCACCGGCAGACCTCTGACGCACGTCAATGACATGGTCGACGTCGCTTGTCGTATGATTCGACCAAGTTTTGGCCAACGTGCGTCGTTATCGTTTCCCGGTACCGGCCGGTGGGACAGACTCAGCCGCGGAGGGGGGACGAGCACGGCCGAGTCACGCCGGGCGTGCCATCCCGCAGTGTCGCGCCGCCCAGGGGAAAGGCGGCGAGCAGACCAGCGGAGGGTTGCATGACGCAGTCGCTTCCGGGGCAGAGCCCTGCCCAGGAGCAGGCGTTCGCCGGGGCCGGACGACCACCGGTCGTGGTGATCGGCGCCGGACCGTACGGATTGTCGGTGGCCGCCCATCTGCGGGCGGCGGGGTTGCCGGTCCGCGTCTTCGGTGAGGTGATGGGCAGTTGGCGGCATGCCATGGCCACGGGGATGTTCCTGAAATCGACGCCGGCCGCCACCGACCTGTCGGCGCCGGAGCCCGGCGGCCGGCTGGCGGACTTCCGGCGCGAACACGGCGAGCCGGAGCTGACCGAGCTGACCCCGATCCCGTGCGATGTCTTCGTACGGTACGGCCAGTGGTTCCAGAAGCGGTACGTCGGTGAGGTCGAGCCGACCCGGGTGACGGCGGTCGAGCGCCCCGAGTCCGGGTCCGGATTCGTCGTCCGGCTGGACGACGGGAAGGAGATGGCGGCCTCGGCCGTCGTGGTGGCGACCGGTCTGAACGGGCTCGCCCATGTCCCGGAGGAGTTGCGGCAGCTCGCGCCCGAGGGGCCGGGGCCCCGGGCACCGGTGTCGCACACCAGCCACCACACCGATCTGTCGGTGTACGCGGGGCGGCGGGTGGCCGTCGTCGGCGGTGGTCAGTCCGCCCTGGAGAGCGCCGCGCTGCTGCACGAGGCGGGCGCCGAGGCGCAGGTCCTGGTGCGCGAGCGGAACGTGCTCTGGGGTATGACCCCGGACCTGGGCCGACCCTGGTCGCAGCGGGTGGCCAAGCCCGCCTCGCCGCTGGGTACGGGCTGGGTCCTGGCCGCGGTCTGTGCGGCACCGGGAAGTGTGCGGTGGTTTCCGGCGGCTGCCCGGCTGCTGCTGTTCCGGCGGGCGCTCGGTCCGTCGGGCGGCTGGTGGCTGCGGGACCGGGTGGAGGGTGTCGTACGGGTGCGGACCTCGCGCCGGGTGACCGGTGCGGTGCTCTCCGGGCCGGCGGTGCGCCTCGATGTCGCCGGTCCCGGGGGCGAGCGGGAGTCCCTGACCGTCGACCATGTGCTGGCGGCCACCGGATACCGGCTGGACCTGGACGCCCTGCCCTTCCTGTCCCCGGCCCTGCGACGTGCCGTGGCGTGTGTGCCGGGTTCGAGGGCGCCCGCGTTGCGGGGGACGTTCGAGTCCTCGGTGCCCGGCCTGTACTTCACCGGGTCGCTGGCCGCGCCGATGTTCGGGCCGATGATGCGGTTCGTGGCGGGCACGCGGTTCGCCGCCGTCCGGATCGCCCGGCACGTCAGGTCCTCCTGAGCAGGGAAATCGGTTGCGGCGGGACCGGTGCGCCCGCTGAGCTGATCGCATGGGCGGTGCCACGGAGCAGGGGCGGCGGGCGACGGCGGGCGGCGACCGCTTGCGCGCGCGGCGACGGGCTCCGTGGCGCGGGCCGGCGGTGCTCGGGGCCCTGATGCTGGCCGCCTTCACCTTCAACACCGCCGAGAACCTGCCGGTCGGTCTCCTCGAGGTGATCTCCGCAAGCCTTCGGGTGTCGCTGTCGGCGGTCGGTCTCCTGATCACCGGCTACGGCGTGACGGTGGCCGTCGCGTCCCTGCCGCTCGCCCATGTCACCCGGTCCGTGCCCCGCCGCCATGTCCTCACGGGACTGCTGGCCGCGCTGGTCGTGTCCAGTGCGGCCGCGGCGCCGGCCACTTCCTACTGGCTGCTGCTCGGGGCGCGGCTGCTGACCGCGCTCGCCCAGGCGCTGTTCTGGGCGGTGCTGGGGCCGGTCGCGGTGGGGCTGTTCGCACCCCGGGTCCGTGGGCGTGTGGTCGGGGCGCTGTCGGTCGCCGGTTCCCTCGCCCTCGTGCTCGGTGTTCCTGCCGGGACCTGGCTGGGCCGGCACACCGACTGGCGGACCCCGGTCGCCGTACTGGCGGCGCTGGGGCTGGTCTCCCTGGTGACGATCGCCGTGCTGCTGCCGACGTCGCGTCCGCAGGAGGCACCCGCCGCCTACGGAACCGGTCCGGACGCCCGCCGGTTCGGCACGGTGCTGGCGGCCGGGACCCTGTCCGCCACCGGGGCGTTCGCGGGATACACCTACGTGGTGGAGTTCCTGGGCGAGGTGGGCGGATTCTCCCCAAGTGCGGTCAGCGCCCTGCTGGTGGCCTTCGGTGTCGCGTGTCTGACCGGTACGGCCGTCACCGGGGCGCTGCTGGACCGCTTCCCGCACTCCTCGCTGAGCACCGCCGTGGCCGTCCAGGCGGTGGGCATGCTCGGCCTGTACGCGATCGGCACCCGTCCGGTGGCGGCAGTGGTTTTTCTGGTCCTGACGGGCGGTGCGCTCGGGCCGGTGTTCATGGCCGCCCAGAACGCGATGCTGCTCTGCGCGCCGGGTCGCACGGACATCGCCCTGGCGGCGAACTCCGGCTGCTACAACGCCGGTATCGCGGCGGGTGCCGCTCTCGGAGGTCTGATCCTGCCGTCGGCCGGCGTGCGGGACACCTTCCTGGCGGGCGGGCTGCTGACCGTGGCGGCGTGCGCGGTGCTGCTCCGCGCGGGTCGTGCCCGTCAGCCGCTCTGAGCGAACGGGCCCTGGGTGTCGTCCGCGGGGGTCAGGATGGACTGGCGTACAGCGCGCAAAGCCGGCTCTCCTCCAGCCCCCGGATGTGTGTGCGCAGATGCTCCCCGGCGGCGACGTCGGCCAGGGCGGCCCCGGTCCACAGGTCGAGCGCCGTGCGGAGCAGCCGCGCTGCCTCACGGTGGCCCCCGTCGTCCATGGCCCGGTATCCGGTCTCGGCGAGCCGCTCGAACTCCGGGATGTCACTGGTCCCTTCACCGCTGTCGAGCAGATAGCCGCCGGGGACGGTACGAAGGACCTCCTTGGCGGTGCGTGCGTCCGCGCCGTCGCCCGTCCGCCGCAGCGCCGGGGCCATGAGCTCGCGCAGGTGCATGACGTACGTCTGCAGGGTGGGGCGTGCGCTGCGTGGTGGCCGTTGCCCCCAGAGTTCCTCGGTCAGTGTCTCGACGGTCAGCCCGGTCGGCGTGCAGGGCGAGGAGAGCAAGTACCTGGCGGGGCTTGGGCGCGGTCGGGGTGACGGAGATGCCGTTCTCGCGCACGTCGAGAGCGCCGAGTATGCCGATGTCCACGCCGTCTCCCTGCTCGTCCGCCACTTGGGTCCTCCGGGGCGACTCCCGGCCCGGAGTCAAAAACGGCACGGACGGTTTGTCAACGGCATGCCGGTCGGTTTGTTCCCTCTTCACCGAGGCCGGGAATCGGACAGCGCGGCACGCACGAACCAGTCGCCGCATACGGCCGGTTGGGGTGGATCGAGCGCCTTGGCGAACAACGGACCGGACGGATGGTTCGCCGGAGGCGGGTCAGGCCTCGGTGTCCACCGGTACCGGTGCTTCCAGCCGGCGGCGTTCGACTTCCTCGACGACGCGGGCGCCCCGGTCGGGCGCGGTGTCCAGCCGGATCAGGGCCGCGGGGGTGGCGATGGCCGGCAGGACATGGTTGTAGAGGACGGAGATACGGTCGTTGAGGTCCGTCCAGTCGGAGACGACCTCGGACATGAACTGGGTCCCGATCCAGGCTCCGAGGAAGCACTCCGCGGTCTCGCGGGGGTTGACGTGCGGCAGCACCTCGCCGCGGTCCTTGGCCTCCACGAGCTTCTCCGTCACCACCTCGGTCCAGGCGGGCCAGGCGCTGCCGAACAGTGAACGCCCCTGGATGTCGGCGGACAGTCGTATGCCGGCGAGGAGGATGACCTCCTTGGGGATCCGGTGGGCCAGCGTCAGGCCGATGTCCACCCACTCCTGGAGCTTCAGCTCGCGCGGCACCCAGTAGTCGTCGCTGATCTGGGCGTTGATCACGCCTCGCGCGAGGGATTCCTTGGAGTCGAAGTGGAAGTACAGGGCACCCTTGGTGACGCCGGCCCGTTCGAGGATCTCGGAGATCGTCGCCGCCGTGTAGCCCCGCTCGGCGAAGACCGCGGCGGCGGCCTCGACAACAGCACGCCGGGTCCGAATCGCACGCTCCTGACGCGCCATGGGGACCCCTCCTCGGTCAAAACAAAACCGGACGTGACGTACCTTACCCCAATCGGGGGTCGGTATTTCGGCCGTACGGGCCGGACGCCCGGCCCGTCCCGCGCCGGGCGGCGCAGCGCCGGCGCCGGAGCGTCGGCGCGTGCCCCGGCGGGCAGTTCACCAGGCAGTGCGCCCCCCGTCCACGGTAAGTGTCGCACCCGTGACGAAGCTCGCCCTGTCGCTGCACAGCCAGGCGGCCGCCTCGGCGACCTCCTCCGGATCCGCGGCGCGGGCCTGCGGAGCGGAACGGTACGCCCGTGCCTCGTTCTCGGGCGACCTGGCGAACCAGTCGTCGATCATCTCGGAGCGGGTCAGGCCGGGGGCGATGGCGTTGACCCGGATGTGGTGCGGGGCGTACTCGACGGCGGCGGCCTTGGTCAGTCCGATCACCGCGTGTTTGGAGGCGATGTAGGGGGCGGCCGTCGAGGAGGCGACCAGGCCGCCCACACTGCTGGTGTTGACGATCGAGCCGCCGCCGCTCTCCAGCATCGCCGTGATCTCGTGGCGCAGGCAGTTCCACACGCCTCGCACATTGGTCTCGGTGACCCGCTCGTAGTCCGCGTCGTCGATGAGGTGCATCGGGGTCCTGGGCAGCGCGACGCCGGCGTTGTTGAAGGCGGCGTCGAGACGGCCGTACCGCTCGACGGTGAACTCGACCGTCCTGCGCACCTCTTCCCCGTCGCGCACGTCCAGGGTGCGGTGGCCCGCCTCGGCACCCGCGGCACGCAACTCATCGGCGAGCTCGCGCAGTCGGTCCTCGCGGCGGGCGGTGACGACGACAGTGGCGCCCTGCCTGGCGAACACCCGGGCGGCGGCTGCCCCGATGCCGCTGCTGGCGCCGGTGACGAGGACGACCCGGCCCGCGAGCACGGCTCCTTCGGCCGCGGTCACTTGACCGCCTCACGGGCGACGGCGAGGGAGCCGGCCGGGTCCCAGACGGTGCCGAGCCCGGCCTCACGGTCCAGGGTGCGCAGGAGCTCCTCGTCGATCTCTGCGAGGCCGCCGACCAGGTGCCGGACGCCGAGTTCGCGCATCAGCTCGCGCTGGTAGCCGTGTTCGAAGGTACTGGGGTGGCCGACGAACGGCACGTTCAGCTCCTTGGCGTGGCCGGCGAAGCGGGCCACGTCGTCGATGAAGAGGGCCTGGTGGTGGTCGAGGCCGAAGTGGTCCTGGACGATCTCCCGGATGCCGGGGCGGAAGGCGTCGGTGCAGATGTAGTGCGGGGCGGTGAACAGGTGCTCCCAGGTGCCGAGATGGCGGCGGAAGTGGCCCATGTCGAGGCCGCCGTAGCAGATGACGTCGAGGCCCAGGGCGCGCAGCCGGTGCAGGAGTTCCTCTGCTCCGTCGAGGGTGTGGACGGGGTGGCTGCGCAGGTAGCGCTCACGTTCGGCGAAGTAGTCGTCGATGGCCTCCTGCTCGCCCACACCGGCGCCCGTCTCGTCCAGCAGCACCCTGGCGGCCGCGAGCCGGGGCTGCGAGAAGAGCCGCTGCTCCAGGTCCCGGGTGTACTCACCGCCGTATCTGAGGACGAGGCGGTGCAGGACGGGGCTGAAGCTGTCGTTGAGCAGGACGCCGTCGATGTTGACGGCGGCGAGGCGCAGGGTGCGCAGTGGTTCCATCGGGTCTCCCTCTCTCGCAGGCCGTCAACAATCATGCAGCGGCTGTCGAGACCGGGGAGTCACGGGTAGGGCTGTAGCGGCGCCAACTCCCCTGTGGAACCTGGCCAAATGAAACCGCTGGACTGGTTTTGACGAAGTCGTGCCCTGCTCGCCACCCGACGATAACCGGCCGTCGACATCCGCCAGTTAGTCCGTTTTTCGCCGTGCCTTCGACGTAATTGAGCGCGAAAATACTTGGCCAAACCACCACTGAGCGGAGTCATGCATGGATCGAGTCGAACCACGCTTGGTGAATCCTTTACCTTGTGGCCGACCCGAGAAAACCGGTAGGTCCGTATCTTATAGGCGGCGAACAGGGCTTCAAGCCAAAGTAGAGCGTTCCGACGGGGGGTTGTCGATGAGCGTGTCCACCAGCGAGATCGGAGTCGGTCTGCCCGCACTGCCCCGGTTGACCACCACGGTGCCCAAGGAGTACGTCCACCGGGCGTCCCTGGCCGAGGTGTTCCTCACCGGCTGCACCGCCCAGGACGACGGACTGCGGTTCTCCCTGACCGGACAGTGGCCACGCGCCCATACGTTCTTCAACAGCGCCGACGGCTCGAGTCATGACCCGCTCCAGGCCGCAGAGACGTTTCGGCAGGCCGGTATGTTCGTGACACACGCGGAACACGGGGTACCGCTCGGCCATCACTTCGTGCTGTGGTCGCTCAGCTGCCACACCGATCTGGAGCAGCTGCGGATCACCTCCCGGCCCACCGACTTCGACCTCGAGGTGACATGTCCGGACTCCGCCCCGCGCGGCCGGGCGTCCGCCCGCCGGATGGGCATCGGGTTCGCGCTGCGCCGGGACGGCAGGCCCGTGGCCCGTGGTGAGGGGCTGTACTCCATCGTCACACCCGGCGTCTACGCGCGTCTGCGAGGCAACCGGCTGGAAGAACAGCCGGGTTCGGCCGACTTGGTCGTAGCGTCCGACCCGATGCCGCCGGCCGCGGTGGGCCGCACCTCTCCTGCCGACGTGGTGCTGACGCCCACCCGCACGGCGAACCGCTGGCTGCTGACACCGGATCTGAACCATCCGATCCTGTTCGACCACGACGGCGACCATCTGCCCGGCATGGTCCTGATGGAGGGCGCCCGGCAGGCCGCCTGCGCCCGGCTGGCACCCCGTGCGCTGATACCGGCGAGCACATCCACGTCATTCAGCCGCTACGTGGAACTCGACAGCCCCTGCTGGATCGACACGACGGGGGTGACGTCCGGCAGCGACGGCACGGCGACCGTCGATGTCGTCGGCGTGCAGGACGGCGAGATCGTATTCACGTCCACGGTGAGCGGGCCGGTCGTCCAAGGCTGACACCGGGCGCCGCCCGGACACACGTGCGCCGCCGGCCCCTTCTCAGGGGTCCGGCGGCGAAGGTTTCACGCGTCAGCGCTGGTGGTGCCCGAAGTCGCCCCGGTCACCGCCCTCACGCCGGTCACCGAACCCGTGGCGGTCGCCGCCCTCATGACGGTCACCGAACCCGTGGCGGTCGCCGCCCTCATGACGGTCACCGAAGCCATGCCGGTCGCCACCGTCATGACGGTCACCGAAGCCGTGCCGGTCGCCACCGTCATGACGGTCACCGAAGCCGTGCCGGTCGTCGAAGTCACCGCGGTGGCCGAACGCGTGCCGGTCGTCGGCGTCGCGGCGGTGGTGCAGGCCCCAGGAGGCGGAGTCGACGTAACGCCCGCGGTCGTTGCGCAGGGTGGCGGTGTCGGCGTCCCGGTTCCACACGGAGCGGCTGCGGTCCTGGTAGAGGTCCGTCATGGTGTCCCGGCCCTCCCCGGTGTGGACACGGACCGTGGTGCGGCCCTCCAGCCGGTAGTACCGGAAGGTGTAGCTGTGGCCTTCGGCGTCCGACAGCGTCCAGCCGCTCAGGTTCACATCCCGGCGGGAGGTGTTGCTGACGTCGACCCACTCCCGGTTCAGAGCACGGTTGGAGACCACCGCACGGCCCGGTACGTCGTGCTGCACGGCGCTGATGACGACCGTGCCGCGCTCCGGCGCGGGGTACGGGGCAGCGGCCGAGGCCGGCAGGGCCAGCGCGCCCACCAGGGCGGCGGCCACGGCGGTGGCGGAACCGAGACGACGTGCGGTCACGGAAACGGAAACGGACACGGGGTCCCCCTTTGCAGGGTTCGAGCACACCCCGGCGAAGCCGCAGGCCACGCGGAGTGTGTGGTGCGAGGTGGCGACCGGACGGCCGCGCAGCCACACCCTGCGCCCCGGCCGCGCGCAGACCGGGCGACACACGGCGCCTATTACGGATCCTTCGCTTTCCCATGACTCTCGCATGTAACGTCCATTTATTAGTTGAATGAGGGGATTTGACGGGTTCTCAGCCCTTTCTGCCCCATGAACAAAGGGCTCGGCCACCAATGGAGCAGTCGGCGAACAGGGCCCCTTTCACCCGAAAGTGAGTAACAGTCAGCCCCCCGATCGGACCGACCGGCGGAAGTCGATCTTCTGGGCGTCACGCGGAATTTCCAAACTGGTTAGTAACAAGAGGGGGGCAGGAGAAAGCGTTTGCCGCTACGTTTTGCCATGCCTCATTGGCATGCTCACACCCCTCTCAGCGCACACTCCCCATAGGAGACACCCCCATGCGCAGACTCGTTGCCTGCCTGGCGGCCGCAGTCGCCGCTCTCGGCGGGCTCACGGCGACGGCCACTCCGGCCGCGGCGGCCGGGGGCACGTTCAGCGTGCTCACGTACAACGTCGCCGGGCTCCCCGAAGGCCTGTCGAGCGCGCCGACTCCGCGCGACACCAGCACCACCGAGATCGGCAAGCGGATCGCGCCGTACGACATCGTCAACGTCCAGGAGGACTTCAACTACCACGCGTACCTGTACGCCACGGACACCCACCCCTACCGCACCGCGACCAGCGGCGGCGCGGGCATCGGCAGCGGGCTCAACACCGTCTCCGACTACGCCTGGGACACGGACGACTTCGAGCGGGACGGCTGGAACTCCTGCCAGATCGACTCCGGCGACTGCCTCACGCCGAAGGGCTTCACCTTCATGCGCGAGCGGCTCGCCGAGGGTGTCTACGTCGACTTCTACAACCTGCACACCAACGCGGGCACGAACGACGGCGACGAGGCCTCCCGGGCCGACAACCTCAGCCAGCTGACGTCCTTCATCAGCACCCACTCGGCCGGCAACGCGGTCGTGGTGATGGGTGACACCAACACCCGCTACACCCGCTCCGCCGACACCATCGCGGAGTTCGCCTCGAACAACGGGCTCACCGACGCCTGGGTGCAGCTGATCCGCGGCGGCAGCGCGCCGGCCAAGGGCAGCGACGCGCTCGTCTGCGACGACACCGCGGCGACCGTACCCAACACCTGCGAGGTCGTGGACAAGGTCCTCTACCGCAGCAGCAAGCTCGTCAACCTCAACGCAACCTCGTACAACAACGAGCACGCGAAGTTCCTCACCTCCGACGGGCTGATGCTCTCCGACCACGACCCGATCACGGTCGGCTTCTCCTGGTCGCAGAACGCGAACTTCCAGCTGAGCGACCAGTTCGGCGGTCCGCACGGCGACTACTACCAGGACATCGACAAGGTGGCCGCCGGAGCCCGCGCCACCAGCATCTCGCTACGCTCCGGCTCCCGTGTCGACCAGGTCGGCATCACCCTCGGCGACGGTACGACGCTCACCCACGGCGGTACCGGCGGCACCGCGTCCTCACTGACGCTGGGCAGCAGCGAGTACGTGACCACGGCGTACCTGTGCGAAGGCGTCAAGGACAGCCACACGCGGATCTTCTACGCCAAGTTCACCACCAACCTGGGCAACACCCTCGCGGGCGGTACGACGACCTCGGACTGCGTGACCCGCACCGCACCGTCGGGCTGGCAGATCGCCGGCTTCCACGGCCGCTCCGGCGACGAGCTCGACAAGGTCGGCTTCATCTACACCAAGCGCTGACCACGCCCGGCCGGCGATCCGTCGCGACGGGTCCGCCGGCCGGCCGAGGTGTCCCTGGCCGACGATGCGGCAGGGGGACTGCCCGGCGGGCGGGTGCCGAACGGCCGTGCGCGGGACCGGGAGTCGTTCGCGCCCACCCCTATCACCGCGATGCCGGCCTGCGGCGAGTCGCCGACGGCCCGGGCGCCGTCCGTGATCCTCAGCGCGGCCGGGCGGTGCCGCCGACCGCCTACGCGTGGGGGCCGTAAGTGCGCAGTTTCCGGTAGAGCGTCGCGCGGCCGATGCCCAGGGCGGCTGCCGCGCGGGCCTTGTTTCCGCCGTGGCGGCGCAGGGCCTCCAGGATGGCGGTGCGTTCGGCGTTCTCCATGGGGCTCAGCGGGCGTCCCGCCGGCCCTTCGCGTACGGGATCGGGCAGTTCGGCCCGCCGGACCGGCCCGGTCGTCCGGCGGCGCTGCGCCAACGACCGTACGACGTGGGTGAGTTCGGTGACGTTGCCGGGCCAGGGGTACCGCTCCAGCGCCCGCCGGGCGTCCAGCGTCCAGGTGAGCGGGGGCTGCCCGGGAACAGGTGCCGGCGCCACGGCCGTGAGCAACTCCCTGATGTCTTCCGTGCGTTCACGCAGCGCGGGCAGGGTGACCGAGCGGGCGGCCAGGGTGTCGAGGAGCCGCTGGAGACACGGTCCGGGCGGCGCCCCGGGTGTGTAGGTGACCAACAGGGGTGCGGTGGGCCGGGTTTCCAGCAGGGCGACGATCGCCGCCACGTCCGGCTGAGCCAGTCGCTCGGCGTGGCGCAGCACCAGACCGCGGGATCCGCCGGGCAGGGCCTCGTGCAGTCCGCCTTCGGCTGCGTCGACCACGAGCGGGTCGGTCCCGTTCAGCAACTCGCGGGCCAGGGCGGTCTTTCCGGTGCCACGTTCACCGACGAGCAGTAACGGGGCGTGGGTGGTGGCCAGTTCGGCCGCACGCTCGGTGGCGTGCCGCCAGGGCACCGACTGCCCGGCCAGTGCGATGGGCAACCGCCCGGCAGGGGTGGCGGGTTCACGTTCGCGTTTGGGGTCGAGTACGGCGACGGCGCCGACGGTCTCACCCAGGTGCCGGACCGGTTCGACCTCGGCGCCGTGCGGGAGCCCGGTGCCGGACCCGTCCTGTCGCAGCACCGCGTGTACGGCGCGTTCCAGGTCCTCGATCTCCCGTGTCGACAGCAGCCGGCCCGCCTCGTCGCTGACCAGACGGCTGTGCCCGGCGAATGCCACCACCGGCCGGTCCTGTCCCTCGCGCGCGGCGAGGTAGGCGTCCAGCAGGGCCCGCTCCGGCGGACGGGCGTGCGCCCGCAGTTCCGCCTCCACCGCGGCGGCCGTCGCCTCGGCCAGGCCCGCCTGCGGGTGCTGGGCGCAGCCGCCGCACAGGGCCGACGCGACGGTGACCGTGCCGACCGGCCTGCCGTCGCCGGGCGCCCGCAACGGCACGCTCACCGCGGAGACCTCCTGCCACACGTCGAGGATGTGCTCGGGCCCGTGCACCTCTGCGCGGTGACCGGTACGCAGGGCCAGGGCCGCACTGTTGGGACCGACCCGCTGCTCGGAGAGGTCGGGGCAGAGCACCTCGTCGGGGGCGTGTCCCCTGGCCCACTGCACGCGCAGCCTGGCGTCGGTGAGGACCAGTGTGGCCCGCTCGTGGTCGAGCACCGGGCCCAGCCGGTCCAGCACCGGGCGGGCCGCCTCCAGCAGCGCCGGGTCGGGCAACCGGGGCGTCTGGGCGGGGAAGGGGCCCGCGAGGTCGTGCCGTACTCCGTAGAAGCGGGCCCGGCGCCAGGCGGCGGCGACCTCGTCCGGTACGTCCTCGGGAAGGGGGTGACCGGCGAGGAAGCGGGCGCGAGCCCGGCGCAGCCGGCCGAGGGCGGGGCGGGGCGAGAGGTGCCGGTCGGCCGTGGGGAGATGCTCTGCGGTGGTCATGGCGCCCCTCACCGTACCGGGAGCAGTTGAACGGGCAACGACCGGTGTGCCCCGCCGGGTTCCGGCCCACACCGCGTGTCTCGGATTGAGACACCCACGGTCGTCCGGACCGATTCATGATCTTGAACGGTCGGTTTCCGTCCCCTTTTCCTGACCCCCTCCGGAGCGTTCCCCGTGCACACCGATGTCGTGACCGACGTCCTGATCGTGGGCAGCGGCCCGGCCGGCGCCTCCGCCGCCCTGGCCCTGAGCACCTACGGCGTACCGAACATGGTCGTCACCCGCTATGCGAGCCTCGCCGACACCCCGCGCGCCCACATCACCAACCAGCGCACGATGGAGGTCCTGCGTGACCTCGGCATCGAGCAGGAGGCCCTCGCCCAGGCGACCCCGCAGCACCTGATGGGGAACACGACGTTCTGCACCAGTCTGGCCGGCGAGGAGCTGGGCCGGGTGCGGTCGTGGGGCAACGAGCCGCTGGTGCAGGCGGCGCACGAACTGGCCAGCCCCACCACGATGTGTGACATACCACAGCACCTGATGGAGCCGGTGCTGGTGGACGCGGCCGTCGCCCGCGGCACCGTCTTCCGCTACAGCACCGTCTACAAGTCCTTCACGCAGGACGCGGACGGCGTGACCGTCACCGTCGAGGACCGGGTACGCGGGGACGAGTACACGATCCGCGCCAAGTACCTCATCGGCGCGGACGGCGGGCGTTCGCAGGTGGCGGAGGACGCCGGGCTGCCGATGGGCGGTCAGATGGGGGTCGCGGGCAGCATCAACATCGTCTTCGACGCCGACCTGAGCAAGTACACCGCGCACCGCCCCTCCACCCTGTACTGGGTACTGGCCCCGGGCGCGACCGTCGGCGGCATCGGCGCGGGCCTGGTGCGGTGCGTCCGCCCGTGGACGGAGTGGCTGATCGTGTGGGGGTACGACGTCACGGCGGGCGCCCCCGACCTCACCACCGAGTACGCGGAGTCGATCGTCCGTCAGCTGATAGGCGACGACGAGATCCCGGTGACCGTGAAGTCGTCCTCGGCGTGGACGGTGAACGAGATGTACGCCGAGACGTACTCCGACGGCCGGGTCTTCTGCGCCGGGGACGCCGTGCACCGCCACCCGCCGTCCAACGGGCTCGGCTCGAACACGTCCGTCCAGGACTCCTACAACCTGGCCTGGAAGCTGAAGCTGGTCCTCGACGGCGCCGCGGACCCGAGCCTGCTGGACACCTACACCGCCGAACGCGCGCCCGTCGGCAGGCAGATCGTGACCCGCGCCAACAAGTCGATCGGCGAGACGGCCCCCGTCTTCGAGGCGCTCGACGGTCTCGCGCCGCAGACGCCCGAGCAGTTGTGGGCCAACATCGCCGGCCGCAAGGAGCCCACCGAGGCGGCCGAGAAGCAGCGGGCGCGGCTGCGGGACGCGATCGCGTACAAGGTGTACGAGTTCAACGCGCACGGCGTCGACCTCAACCAGCGCTACGAATCGACCGCGATCGTCCCCGACGGCACCCCCGACCCCGGGTTCGCCCGCGACCCGGAGCTGTACCACCAGCCCAGCTCCCGCCCGGGCGCCAAGCTGCCGCACGCCTGGATCACTTCGGGCACCCGGACCGTGTCCACCCTGGACACCGTCGGCAAGGGCCGGTTCACCCTGCTGACCGGCATCGGCGGCGAGGGCTGGCTGCGCGCGGCGCGGGCCCAGGACCTCGACATCGCCACGGTCGTCATCGGCCCCGGCCAGGAGTACGAGGACCCGTACGGCGACTGGGCCCGGCTCAGCGAGGTGTCCGACTCGGGCGCGCTGCTGATACGCCCGGACGGGTACGTCGCCTTCCGCCACCAGACCGCCGCCCAGAATCCGGAAGAACTGCTGGCCCAGGCACTGCGCCGGATCCTCGGCCGTGACTGACCCGACCGGCCGATCACGGCACGGCCGTACCGGCGGCGGCCTTGCCGCCTCGGTCCCCGACACTCACGGAAGGTGAACAGCATGGCCCTCGGGCTGCTCAGGCGCCGGTGGTCCAAGGACGCCCCGGCCCGCACCGCAGGTCTCACCCTGCCCCTCCCGCCCGGTGCGGGCGGTGTCGCCCGCGCCGTCCTGGACCCCGTCGACCAGCCGCTCGGCGGCGCGGACGTCACGATCACCGCCCTGGACACCCACCAGGTGGCCGCGCGCGGCACGACGGATCCCTTCGGCTTCTTCATGGCGGCCCTCCCGCCCGGGCGCTACAGCATGCTGTTCGTCGCCGAGGGACTGGACCCGCACCGCGAGACCGTCGAGATCGTCGCCGGCGACTGTCCGGCACCGGCGCACATCCGGTTGCAGCCGGCCCGGCAGCTGCCGCTGCCGCCGACCGGCGGCTGGGTCTTCGATCCGCCGCACACCGCGATCCGGTTCATCGCCAAGCACGTCGGCATGGCCCACGTCCACGGCCGCTTCGAGCGTTTCGACGGTGCGATCAACGTCGCCCCGGACATGGGCCAGTCGACCGTCCGGGTACGGATCGACGCGTCGAGCATCAACACCGGGAACACCACCCGGGACAACCACCTGCGTTCGGGCGACTTCCTGGACGTCGAGCGGTACCCGTACATCGACTTCGTCAGCACCCGCTTCGCCTACCGGGGCGGCAGCAAGTGGACCCTCCTGGGCATCTTGACGATGCACGGCGTCAGCCGCTCGGTCTCCCTGGACACCACCTACCTGGGCACGGTCAACGGCGGCTACGGCGAGGAACTGCGCTGCGCCGCGCTCGCCACGGCCGAGCTGCACCGGGAGGACTACACCCTCAACTGGCGGACGATGCTGGCCCGCGGCATCGCGGTGGTCGGCCCGACGGTGCAGCTGGAGCTGGACGTCCAGGCGATGTACCGCTCGCCCGACACGCCCACTCCCCCGGAGTGAACGGACCGCGCCGGAACCTCGCCCGCGCGGTCGGGTACGTCGGCCTGGTGAGAAACTTGGCCTGTACAGCGACAGTGAGTGCACCGACCGCGAGGAGAGACGACCGTTGCCCAGCCCGACCGCTCCCCGGGGTAGTTACTTCGAGGCCATCGACGACCACCGCTACAAGCCGACGCCACACGCGAGCGGGGCCTGGGACACGGACGAGCAGCACTTCAGTCCGCTGGGCGGGCTCATCGCGCATGCCATCGACCGCCACCGGGCCGGCCGGCCGGACGAGGGCCTGCTGCTCTCCCGGATCAGCTACGACATCCTCGGCCGCCTCGCCTTGGACGAGTGCGAGATCCGGGTGGAGACCGTCCGGCCCGGCCGGACCATCGAACTCGTCGAAGCGGTCGTACAGATCGCCGGCCGCCCGGTCGTCCGGGCCCGCGCCTGGTTCCTGGCGGCGCTCGACACCACCGAGGTCGCGGGCGGACCCGAGGACCGGCTCACCCCGCCGGAGTCGCTCACCCCATGGCGGATCTCCGACGTCTGGCCGGGCGGCTATGTCGCCTCCGTGGACGTCCGCCCGGTGGCCCCGCCCCTCCCGGGCCGTACCACCGCATGGATCTCCACACCGCTCGAACTGGTCGGCGGCGTCCCGGTCGGCCCCGTCGCGTCGTATCTCACCCTGGTCGACACCGCCAACGGCATCGCCGCCCGGCAGCCGCCCGGAACATGGATGTTCCCGAACATCGACCTGACCGTGCACCTCCACCGGCAACCGCGAGGCGCCTGGACGGGGCTGGACACCACCGTGACCTTCGGCCCCACCGGCCAGGGCCTCACCAGCACCGTCCTCCACGACATCGACGGCCCGGTCGGACACGCCTCGCAGATCCTCACCGTCCGCCCCTTGCCCTGAGGCGCCCCGAAGGGGCGCGGGGAACTGCGCGCCCAGCCACCACGGCGCCGCAGCCGAACGACGACACATCGCGCCGCCTCCAGCGAAGCGCCTAGTGCCCGTCGCAGCACCCGTCCCTGCGCATCAGCCGCCCCACCTCCAGCCAGTCCTGCTCGGCCGCCGCCGTGCGTCGGGTCACCGTCTCGAAGGGGGCGGTCAACTCGGCGGTGGTGTACGGCACTCCGCCTCTGAGGACCGCCACGGTACGGACGAGGGCGGCGAAGTCGGTGAACGGGTCGCCGTCGACGACGGTCAGGTCGGCGAGCATGCCCTCCCGGACGGTGCCGAGGTCGCGGTCGACGCCGAAGAGCCGGGCGGGCAGGACGGTCGCCGTGCGCAGGGTCTGGGCCGGGGACAGACCGCCGCGGTGCAGGGCGCGCAGCCCGAGGTGGAGGGCGAGGCCGACGGGGACGAGGGGCTGGTCCGTACCGAGGGCGACGATCCCACCGGCGTCCAGGATGCGCCGGTAGACGTCGATCTCCGTGCTCAGGGTGGCGAGTTGGGCCGCGGTGGGCGGTACGCCGGCGCCCTGTCGGACGACGGCCGTGTCCCACGGGGGCATCACCGCGGTGACCCGGGGGTCGTCGGCGAGGGCGGGATCCGCGCCCAGGAGCGGTACCGAGGTGAAGGGTGTGGCGATCATGGAGAAGCGCACCCCGCGCGCGGTGTAGGTCTCCACGACGTCCTGGTAGGCGTGGCCGGTGGCGGTGACGGCGTGCCCGAACTCGGCGCGCTGGGTGGCCTGGAGATGGCTCGTCAGATCCTGGCCGAGCTGGACGCCTGGCGAGAGCAGATGGCTGCCGGAGCGGACGCCGAGCCGCTCGTGCGCGAAGCGGGCGGCCTCCGCCATCACCCAACCGGGCGCCCGCACATAGGTCTTGACGAAGTCCCAGTCCAGCGCCGCGCCCCGCTCCAGTGAGCGGCGCAGCCCCTGCCGGGTCCGGTGGGCGCGTCCCATGCTGTAGGCGACCCGTGCCCCGTCGAGGAGTTCGCCGGTGCTGAGCAGTCGCGGCCCGGCGAGCTGCCCGGCGGCCACCGCCTCGCGGACACGGGCCTGCTCGTAGGCGAATCCGCCCAGTGACACGGCGGTGGTGATGCCGTAGGTGAGCTGGCCGACGGTCTGCCGCCCGCCGTAGGTGGACTGCCAGGGGTGGGTGTGGGTGTCCCACAGGCCGGGGATCACGGTGCGCGCCGAGGCATCGACGAGGCGGCCGGTGGTCCGGCGTCCGGAGCGATGGGGCTCGACGGCCGTGACACGTCCGGCCCGGACGACGATGTCGACGTCGTCGCGGGTCGTCTCGCCGGTTCCGTCCCACAGTTGTCCGGCGTGCACGATGAGGTCGGCGGGTGCGGGTGCGGTGGCGTCGAGGGGGACGCGGACGGTGCGGGCGCGGCCGCCGTCGACGCCGACGAGCCGCAGCCGGCCGGCGGAGAGGTACAGCAGGGTCCGGGAGTCGGCCGACCAGGAGGGGTGGTCGGCCGGTTCGTCGGTGAGGGTGCGCAGGTCGCCGTTCGGGGTACCGTCGGGGCCGACGGGCAGCAGGCACAGCGCGGACTCGACGATCACCGCCATCCAGCGGCCGTCGGGCGACCAGACGGGCCCCGAGTCGTAGCGGTCGGCGATCGACACATGGGGTGCGACGGCGTGCAGGCGGTCCGCTCCGGTCGTGGTGTCGACGACGCGGACGAGGTTGTAGCCCTCGCGGAAGCGGGCGTTGAGCCGGTTGCGGTCGCACAGGGCGAGGTGCCGGCCGTCGGGCGACCAGCTGGGGCGGCCGGGCAGTCCGCCGCCGCCGAGCGCCGTCGCGAGGACGTGTTCCGTGCCGGTCGCGAGGTCGCGGACGAGGAGCCGGCCCGTGAGGTCGAGGCAGGCGAGCCGCTGTCCGTCGGGCGACAGCGCCGGGTGCACGCGGCCGCCGGCGGCGAGCGTGGTCTCCTCTCCGGTGGCGAGATCGTGCCGGTGGACGCCGAGCAGCCCGTCACGGTCGTCGGCGTAGACCAGCGACCCGCCGTCGGGGGCCCAAGCAGGACCGAGCACATAGCGGGTGCGGTCCGCCGTGTGCAGTCGCCGTGGCGGCTGGCCGCCCGAACTGCTCGCCACCCACAGCGAGTTGAGGGCGGCGAAGGCGATCTGCCGGCCGTCCGGCGAGAGCGCGGGCAGATGGATGCCGCGCACGGGCCGGGTGCGGGCCTCGCCGAGGTCGTACTCCTTGGTGCGGTAGCGGGGCCGCTGTACGGGGAGCACGCCCTCGAAGGGGATGGTCTCCGGGTGTGCGGGGCTGTCCGGTCGTACGAGGGTGAAGGCGCCGTCGACGGTGAGCAGGAGCTGCCCCTGAGGTGTCCAGCGCGGGGGCACGGGGGCGATGTCGCCGGTGACCGGGACGGGGCGGCCGTCGACGGCGAGGGTGCAGGAGGCGTTCGGGGCGGCGACGGTACGCAGGTGGGCAAGGCGGCCGTCGGCGGCGAGGGCGGGCGTCATGACCTGGACGGCCTCGGTCTCGGAGTACCGGACGGTGACCGGGCCGGAGCCGTCGGCGGGGGCCTCCGCGATGGTGCGGGCCTCCAGGGCCGGGCCCGTGGCGGTGGAGACCGTCTTCGCTCGGACGAAGAGGACGCGGGAGCCGTCCGGTGACCAGGTGGGGTCGAAATCCTCCCACGGGCCGTCCTGGAGGGGGCCGTCCTGGCCGGTGAGACCGGTGATCCGGGTGATCCGGCCGGTGCTCAGGTCAAGGACGTGGATGCGGTACGGGCTGCCGTCGACCGGGTCGCCGGCGCGCTCCGAGGCGAAGGCGAGCCGGGTTCCGTCGGGGGACCAGGCGGGGCCGCGGTCGTCCCAGGGGCCGTCTGTGCGCTGCCGCAGGCCGGAGCCGTCGGGGCGGACGGTCCAGAGGTGGAATCCGCCGTCCTGGTAGGCGCAGAAGGCGATGAGCCCGCCGTCCGGGGAGTGGGTGGGGCGGCCCGGTTCGAGGCCGGCCGGGGTCAGAGGGCGGGCCGCGCCGCCGGTGCGCGGGAGGGACCACAGGGTGCCCTGTGCCTCGGCGATCAGCTGGTCGCCGGAAGGGGCGAGGGTCGCCGCGCCGTTGGTGGCTCGGGTGAAGGCCAGTGAGGGGGCGTCGGTACGGGGTCTCGCCACGGCGGCCGGGGCCACGCCCACCAGGGGTACGGCGCCCGCGGCGGCGAGGAGTTGACGGCGGGTCGGACGAAAGCGGCTGTTCCGGTCGCGGTCCATGACCGTACACCCTGGTGCACCTGTCGTCCCGGTATCAACGGCATCCTCGGCCAACACGCACGGTGATCACAGCCCCTTTCGTCACAGTGAGCGACCGGTCGATTTCGCTACAAGTTCCGAAATTATTCGTGACGGCTCGGCCATTCCCGTGCAACACGGCGTTCGTAGCTTCGCAGTCAGCAATAACGCTGCTTTCCCGCGAAATCCAGGAGCCCCCGAATGTCCCATCCCTCCAGACGCGGTGCCCTGAAGCTGTCCGCCGGCCTGGCGCTCCTCGGCGCCGGTGCCCTCACCGGCTGTGGCCGCGGCGGCGCGACCACGGCCGCGAAGTCCTCCGCCGCGCCCGTCGACGATTCTCCCGCCACCGGCACCCTCAATGTCTGGGCCGCCCAGGGCGACGCGGACGTCCTGGACAAGATCATCAAGCCGTTCAAGGCCGCGAACCCGAAGCTCACGGTCGAGTTCACGCTGATCCCGAACGCCGAGTACTACACGAAGCTCCAGTCCGCGATCGCCGCGGGCAAGGGGCCGGACGTCGCCCAGTTCTTCCCGGAGTCGCAGGCGCAGTTCCTCGATCCGTCGATCCTGCGGGCCGTACCCGACGGCCTGGTCGACCCCAATTCCTTCTTCAGCAGCCTCTGGGACGCCGGTGTGGTCGGCGACGTCGCCTACACGGTCCCCTGGTACGCGTACACGTACGCACTGGTCTACCGCTCCGACCTCGCCGCGAAGGCCGGCGTCAAGGCGCCGACGACCTGGGCGCAGATGGTGCCGTTCCTCAAGGCGCTGCAGGGCGCGGGCGCCGGACACGGTCTCGGGGCGGACATCGGCTGGGACGTCTTCAACGGCCAGGACGTCGCCATGTACGCCTGGCAGGCGGGCGGCTCACTGCTCTCCGGCGGGAAGTGGACGCTGGACACGCCGGGGATGGTGGACGCGCTCAAGTACAACGCGTCGTTCTTCACCTCCAAGGTCGCCGACACCAGCGGCCCGACCTTCCTGGACGCGCAGCCTTACTTCGTGTCCGGCAAGACGGCCATGATGATCACCGGGCCCTGGGTCGTCGGTCAGCTCGACACCGCGGCGAAGAAGGAGGGCTGGACGGCCGCCCATGTCGCCACCGCCCCGCTGCCGGCCGGTTCGTCGGGCAGTGTCTCCTTCTCAGCGGGCGGCACCTGGGGCGTGCTCGCGGACGGCGGCAACCCGGACGCGGCGTGGAAGTTCGTGCGGTACCTCGCGAAGCCGGGAACCCAGGTCGCGCAGTACAGGGCGTACAGCTCGCTGCCGGCCGTCGTCTCCGCCTGGGACGACCCGGCCATCAAGGGACAGCCGCTGCTCGACGCCTTCCTGACCCAGCTGAAGAACACCCGGGCGTTCCCGCAGGTGACCACCTGGCAGCAGGTCGCCACCCGGCTCGGCAAGGAGACGGAGGCCGTGGCCAAGGGCACCGAGAGCGCGGCGAAGGCGGCGGCGAAGGTGCAGGCGTACGCCGAGAGTCTCGGCACGGGAGCGAAGTGAGGGCCCGCCGGGCGGCCGTCGGCTGGCTCTTCCTCGCACCGTTCACGCTGGTCTTCCTTCTCTACACGGCCGTCCCCACCGTCGCCGCGCTGGGTTTCAGCCTCACCGACCTGCGCGGCTCGGACCTGCGGCATCCGTTCGCGGTGAACTTCACGGGCCTGGAGAACTACGTCCGGCTGTTCCAGGACGACAGTTTCGTGCGGGACATCCTCAACACCGCACTGTTCGTGGTCGTCGGCGTTCCGCTGACCATGGCGGCGGGGTTCACGCTGGCCCTCGCCCTGAACTCCGGCATCCGGCGGCTGCGCGGGACCTTCCGCGCGGTCTTCTTCGCACCGGTCGTCACCAACGTCGTGGCGGTCGCGCTGATCTGGCGGTACGCCTTCAACGAGAACGGCGCCGTCAACAGCGTGCTCTCCGCCGTCGGCCTGGCCGGGCCGAACTGGCTGGACGACACCCATCTGGCGATGCCCGTGGTCATCGCACTCGGCGTCTGGCGCAACTTCGGCACCGCGATGGTGCTGTTCCTCGCCGGGCTCCAGGCGATCCCGCGGGACGTGTACGAGGCGGCGGCCCTCGACGGGGCCGGCCGATGGCGGCAGCTCAGGCACATCACCCTGCCGATGCTGATGCCCACCACCCTGATGGTGTCGGTCCTGCTGACCGTCTTCTACCTCCAGGTGTTCGACGAGCCGTATCTGCTCACCGACGGCGGCCCGCTCGGCTCCACCGAGTCGGTGGCGCTGTACACCTACCACCAGTTCGGCTCCGGCGAGCTCGGCGTGTCGTCCGCCGCGTCCTTCGTGATGCTGGTCCTGGTGGCCCTGGTGAGTGTCGTCCAGTTCCGACTGCTGAGGCCCCGCTCATGACCGCCGTAGCCACGTACCAGAACACCGAACCCGCCGCCGCCGACCGGATCGCCGTACGTCGCCGGTCCCTCACCCAGCCGCTGCTGTACGGCGCGCTGGTGCTGTGCGCGCTGCTCACCCTGCTGCCGTTCGTGTGGGTGATCGGCGGCTCGCTCCGCAGCCTCGACGAGATCCGCTCCGACCCCGGTGCCTGGCTGCCGCACCATGTCACCCTGGACAACTTCGTGCGGCTGTTCCGGACGCAGGGCTTCGGCCGGTTCCTGGTCAACAGCGTGGTCGTCGCGGTCATGGTGGTCGCCGGTAACGTCGTGGCCGCGTCGGCCGCCGGATACGCGCTCGCCAAGCTGGAGTTCGCGGGCCGACGGCTGGCGTTCGGGGCGGTCACGGCGGCGATGATGGTGCCGTTCACCACGGTCTTCGTCACCCAGTTCGTGATCACCGTGGACCTGGGTCTCGCGGACACCCTGACCGGGATCGCACTGCCGTCCCTGGCGCTGCCGCTGTCGGTGTTCATCATGCGTCAGTACGCGCTGTCGATCCCCGACGAGCTGCTGGAGGCCGCCCGGATCGACGGGGCCGGCGAGTTCCGGATCTTCTTCCGGATCTTCCTGCCGCTGGCCGGACCCGCGGTCGCGACGATCACGATCATGTCGTTCCTGTACTCGTGGAACAACTTCATCTGGCCGCTCGTCGTCGCCCAGAGCATGTCGACGTACACGCTCCCGGTGGGCCTCGCCGCGACCAGCCAGGCGGCCGCGCACGTCACGGACTACGGTCTGATGCTCGCCGGGGCGATCGTCGTGATGCTGCCCGTACTGGTGCTCTTCCTGCGCCTGCAGCGGTACTTCGTGCAGGGTGTCGCCGGAACGGGGATGCGGTGACCATGAGAGATGCGGTGCGGGCTCCCGCGGGCCCGATCGTCGGCCGTCGAACGAGCCGGGTGCGGCGCTTCCTCGGCGTCCCGTACGCCGAAGCGCCGGTCGGCGTAAGGCGGTTCGCGGCGCCGGTCCCCCTCAGCCGGTTCACGGAGCCGTACGACGCGTCCCGGCACGGCGCCATCTCGCAGGCGGTGCCGCTGTTCGCGACGACCACGATCCCGGAGCCGTCCGTGCCGGGCGAGGACGTGCTGAACCTGAGCGTCGTCGCCCCGGTCGACGGCGAGGGCTGCCCGGTCCTGGTGTGGATCCACGGCGGCGGTTTCCTGGCGGGGAGCCCGGCGAGCCCCTGGTACGACGGGCGCTCCTTCGCCCGCGACGGGATCGTCACCGTGACGGTCGGATACCGGCTGGGCGTGGACGGCTTCGCGCCGCTGGACGGCGTACCGGCCAACCTCGGGCTGCGCGACATGCTGCTGGCGCTCGACTGGGTACAGGAGAACATCGCCGCGTTCGGCGGTGATCCGGCCCGGGTCACCCTCGCCGGGCAGTCGGCCGGCGGCGCGGCGGTGCTGGCGCTGCTGTCGTCGCCGGCCGCCGAGGGCGGCTTCCAGCGGGCGGTGAGCATCTCCGGCGGTCTCTTCGAGGTGGGCCGGGACACCGCGCGCGGCTTCCTCGAACGACTGGGGGACCGACTCGCCGTACCCCCGACGCGGGAGGGTCTCGGCGGCGTCGCCGTCGAACGACTACAGGGGGCGGTACGGGATTTGAGAGGCGGGGAGACGCTGGTGCTCGGGCCGGTCACGGGTGACGACGTCCTGCCGGTGGCCGTCGCCGAAGGGCTCGCCCGGCACGGCCTCGACGTACCGCTGCTGCTCGGGGCGACCGGCGACGAGTTCGACGGCGACCGCGAGGAGACCGGCGGCGCGGCACCGGAGCTCACGCGTGTCACGGACCTGGCGACGGGGCCTGCCCGGGCGGCCGGCTCAGGAGCGTGGTCCGCCGCCCGCGCCGCCGGCAGCCGGGTCACGGACACCCTCTTCCGGTCCGCCTGCCCGCGCGTGGCGCGCTCCCGGCGGAAGGCCGCCGCCGGCACCTGGCTGTACTCCTTCGAATGGCCCTCGCCCGTCACCGGCGGCGCGACGCACTGCGTCGACCTCCCGTTCTTCTTCGACCTTCTCGACGTGCCGGGTGTCCGGGAGGCACTCGGCCAGCGTCCGCCCGCGGAACTGGCCGCGCTGATGCACGCCGACCTCGTCGGCTTCGTGCACGGCCGGCCGCCGTCCTGGACGCCGGCGAGCGGCGGCCCGGGCGATCCCGTGCGCGAGTACGGCCGCCCCGGCGCCGAGCCCGCTGTCGACACCACGGGCGGGTACGACCCCGTGGTCCCGTCGGACGCGGAGGCGTGCTGATGTCCGGGATGAACCAGAGCGCCGTACGCCGGGTCAACACCTCCGTGATCCTGCGAGCGCTGGCGGTGTCGGCCGGACCGACGACGCTGACCGCCCTCGCCGAGCGGACGACCCTGTCGCGGCGCACCATCGAGCTGATCCTGGACTCCCTCCTGACCGCCGGCTGGGTGACGGAGCTGGACCGGGTGCCCACCCGGGGCTGTGCCGGCCGCCCGGCCCGGCGGTACGAACTGCGGGCCGAGCACGCTCTGTTGGCGGCCGCGCGGATCACCACGGAGGACGTCTCCGCGGTCGTCGCCGACGTGCGCGGCCGGATCCTCGGCCGCGCGCACCGGCCGCTGCGCTGCTACCTGGACCCGCAGGCCTCACTCGACGACGTGGCGACGCTGGTGCGGGAGGCGCTGGCGGACGCGGGCGGGTCGCCGGAGCGGCTGCGCGCCGGTGCGCTCGCCGGCGGCGGCGCGATCGACGACGACGGAGTGGTGCGGCGGCTCGTCCACACCACCCGGTGGGAGGGCGTGGATCTGCCCGCGGAGCTCACCCGGCGCCTCCGGGTGCCCTGGTTCGCGGACAACGACTCCAACCTCGGTGCGCTGGCGGAGCGCTGGCGCGGCGTGGCCGTCGATCACGAGAACGTCGTATGGGCGGTGCTCGGCAACCGGACCGGCCTCGGCATCCTCATCCGGGGAGCGGTGCACCGGGGACTCGACGGCGCGGCGGGGGAGATCGTCGAGGCCGGGTCCATGCCGACCGACTCGGTCGCGCACCGGCCGGTCTCCTGGCTGACCTCGCCGGAACCGGACCGCCGGAGCATCGCGCTCGACCGTTTCGCCGCCGCCCGGGCGGGCGAGGCGAGCGCGCTCGCGGAGGTCGACGAACTCGTGGCGAACATCGCCTCGATCCTCACCACCCTGTCCTGGACGGTCGCCCCCTCCCTGTTCGTGCTGGGCGGCGGTCTGGAGGACGCGGCCGACGTACTGCTGCCCCGGGTCCGCGAGGCGCTGCGCGCCGCCCGCACCCCCGCGGTCGAGCTGCGGGCCACCAGCCTGGGCCGCGACGCCGCCCTCGTCGGCGCCGTCAAGCTGGCACTCGACCGCATGGACACCGAGTTGTTCGGACCGCTCGTACCGAGCCTGTGATCCCCTCCCCCACGCCATCGACCTACGGAGTCTCTGTGACCGACACCCCCCACAGCCATGTCCTGATCGTGGGCAGCGGCATCATGGGCGCCGTCGTGGCCCGCCTGCTGCGCGCGTCCGATCCGGCGCTGCGGATCACCATGGTGGACGCCGGCACCCCGATCGGCGACGCCCCCGGCCGGCACCTGCACGACCTCGACGATCCCGGCCTGTGGGCCCGCTACAACGAACGGGTCGCCACCGGCATCCAGGGCATGTACACGGGAGCCGAGATGGTGCGCGAGGTCCCCGGCAGCCTCACCGCCCTGCCGCCCGGCATGTACCACGCGCTCGCCTTCGGGGAGGACGCCGAGGCCATGCCGCAGGCGGCACTCGCATGGAACGCGGGAGGCATGGGCGTGCACTGGACGGCGGCGACGCCCTGGCCGGCCGGGCACGAGGTGTTCGACTTCGGGGACCCGGCCGGCTGGGCCGAGGACCTCGCCACCGCACGACGGCTGCTCGCGGTGGCACCGGCCGCGATCGGGCCGACCGCGATCGGGCGCCTGGTCCTCGACGTACTGCGCCGCCGCTACGACGGCATCGGACCGGCCGACCGGCGCCCTCAGCCGATGCCCATGGCCGTCACCGCGACGGCCACCGGGCCCATGCCGCGCACGGCACCCGGAACGATCTTCCCGGCGATCGCGACCGGCACGGAGCCCGCCTTCACCCTTGTCACCGGCACGCTCGTCACCCGGCTCCGGGTCACGGACGGCCGGGTCACGGGCGCCCGGCTGCGCCGGATCGCCGACGGCTCCGAGCGCGAACTGCACGCCGACGCCGTCGTGGTGTGCGCCGACGCGCTGCGCACTCCGCAGTTGCTGTTCGCCTCGGGCATCCGGCCGGACGCACTGGGCCGCCGGCTCAACGAGCACGCCTTCGTCACCGCCCGGGTGCTGCTCGACACCGACCGGTTCGGCATCGGCCTCGACGCGCTGCCGTTGCCTCGCCCCGGCGAGTTCAGCACCGACTCCCTGTGGCTGCCGCACAACGGTGCCGCGCAGCCGTTCCACGGCCAGATCATGAACCGGACGTACGTCGACGAGGCCGACCGGCCGCTGGCCCACTCGGTCGGCATCTCGCTGTACATCCCGTTCGAGTCGCGTCCGGAGAACCGGCTGGTGTTCTCCGAGTCGCACACGGACCTGACCGGAATGCCCCGGATCGGCGTCGAGTTCACCGCGTCCACCGCCGATCGCCTGCTGGTCCACCGTGCGCTGGACGAAGTCCGGTCGCTGGCCGAGGAGTTCGGTCCCTTCGATCCCGAGACCGAGAGCGCGCTGCTGCCTGCAGGCTCTTCCCTGCATCTGACGGGCACCGTCCGCTGCGGCCCCGCCGACGACGGCACCAGCGTGTGCGACCCGGACGGCAGGGTGTGGGGCCACCACAACCTGTACCTCGCCGGCAACGGCGTGATCCCCACCGCGATGGCCGCGAACGTCACCCTGACCGGCGCGATCACCGCCGTACGGGCCGCCCGCGCCGTCACCGCACAGACCGCTCACCGGCAAAACGCCGCGCACACCGCCCCTCGACAGAAGGACTTCGCGTGATCGACATCGTGAGAGAGTTCCGGGTCTCGCTGCCCGCGTGGATCGACCACGAACTGGCCGACGTGCCCGCCGTCGTCCCCGACCGGGCGGACCGGATGCGGCTCGTGCACCGGCTGGCCGACCGCAACTGGCGGGAGGGCAACGGCGGTCCGTTCGCCGCGCTGGTCGCCGAGCGGGACACCGGCCGGATCGTCTCGGTGGGTGTGAACGTCGTCCTCGCCTCCGGGGTCTCCAGCGCCCACGCCGAGGTCCTCGCCCTGGGGCTGGCCCAGATCGCGACCGGGAGCTGGGACCTGGGCGGCGACGGCGTGCCGGCGCACGAGCTGGTCGTCAACTGGCGTCCGTGCGTGCAGTGTTACGGCGCGACCCTGTGGTCCGGGGTGCGCTGCCTGGCGGTCGCCGGGGAGGGTCCGGAGCTGGAGGAGATCACCACCTTCGACGAGGGCCCGCTCGGCGCGGACTGGGCCGAGCAGTTCGAGGCCCGCGGCATCGAGGTCGTGGGGGACGTGCTCCGCGACGAGGCCCTCACGGTGTTCCGCGACTATCGCAAGGCCGTCGACGCGGGCCGGGTCGACGTCTACAACGCCCGTGGAGGTGCCGAGTGACCCCGCGCTTCGCCACCGACGTCATCACCTTCTACCATCCCGACTTCTGGGGGCTCGACTCCGCCGACGCCGTGCGTGCATGGGCCCTCGCCCATCCCGTGGCCTTCTGGGAGCGGGTCATGGACGCGCTGACCGAATCCGGTGTCACCGGCATCGAGTTGACCTTCGCACCCGGCGACATCGCTTCGGCGCTGCGGGCGTTCGGCAGCGCGTCGGCGTTCGGCGGCGAACTCGCCGCCCGCGGCCTGTCCGTGGTGAGCGCGTTCATCGCCGACAGCGACGCCCCGGACTGGCGGGACGGCGACCGCCTCCCGGAGATCGTCGCCGACGCCGAGCGGCGCGCCGGCTTCCTCGCCGAGGCGGGCGCCGAACTCCTCGTCGCCGGGCTGCCCATGCGGGCGACGTTCGGCACCCGGCCGCCCTTCTTCGTCGACGCCGCGTACATGAGCCGGATGGCGGACGTCGCCCACGCCGTCGGCGAGGCCGTGTCCCGCCACGGTGTGAGGCTCGCCCTCCACACCGAGTCCCACAGCACCCTTTGGTACGAGCGGGACATCGACCTGTTCATGGCCCTGACCGATCCACGGTACGTCTGGCTGTGCCCCGACTCCTGCCACATCGCCCTCGGCGGCGGCGACCCGGTGGCCGTGGCCCGCCGCCACGCGCCGCGCATCGCCCTGGCGCACTGGAAGGACGCGGTCGGACCGATCGACGTACACCTCACCATCGACGAGACCGTCTACGCCCGGCAGCAGCCGTACATGACGGAACCGGGCGAGGGCATCGTGGACTGGCGGGGCTGGGCGCAGGTCATGTCCCGCACACCGGGTGCCGGCACGGTCCTGATCGAGCTCGACGAGGCGGCCGATCCCGTCGCCGCGCTCCGGGCGGGCACGGCCGTGGCACAGGCCTCGCTCATTGCGGCCGTGTGAACACTTCCCGGTTCCGGATGGCATGCGCCCGCGTGCCGGTTGTACGAGGTACGACCCGTACAGCGAGAGGGAGCCGACATGACCGTCCAAGACGTCGACCGGGTGAGCTTCGTCCAGGAGTGGGAGGAGTGGCACCGGCAGAAGGAGGCGGTGCTCGCCGGCCCGCACGGGTTCCTCGCCATCACCGGCCTGCACTGGCTGGACGGGGAGCCCACCCGGTTCGAGGACGCGCCGGGCGCCTGGTCGAGCACGGCGGAGGGGGTGGTGGTCGAGCTGGCGGAGGACGAGGAGATCACCGTCGACGGGCATGCGGTGCGCGGCCGCCACGACTTCGGTGTCCTCGCCGAGCGCGCCAGTGTGTACGCCGGCTGGGGCGATGCGCTGATCGAGGTCGCCAAGCGCGGCGGACACGACATCGTGCGCCCCCGCCATCCCGGCAACGCGCTGCGTACGGCGTTCACCGGGACGCCCGCGTACGAACCCGACCCGCGCTGGGTGCTCACCGGCCGCTTCCTGCCCTTCGACGCACCGCGCGCGGTGACGGTGGGCGCCGCGGTCGAGGGTCTGGAGCATGTCTACGACTCCCCCGGCCAGGTCGAGTTCGAACTGGCCGGCACGGCGTACCGGCTCACCGCCTTCAACGGCAGGGCGCCGGGCGATCTGATGGTGCTGTTCACCGACCGGACCTCCGGCGTGACGACGTACGCGGCCAACCGCTCCCTGCAGATCGCCGCACCCGACGGCGAGGGCGCGGTCACGCTCGACTTCAACCGTGCCGCCAACCTGCCCTGCGCCTACACGGACCTGGCCACCTGCCCGCTGCCACCGGCGGAGAACCGGCTGCCGGTCGCGATCGAGACGGGCGAGAGGATCCCGCTGGAGCGCGGCGGCCGCCACTGGGAGAAAGCGCTCGCTGTCTGACTGTCGGACGGATCGCCGGGAACAAGCCATCCTCCCGGTGATCCGTGCGTTGACCATCGATGGTTTTGGATGAGCTTTGTACCACTTCGGAGAAACCGCTTCACTCAAACACCAGCCGAAGTCGATCGCTGGGTGTTAGAACTTGGCCACTGAACGTCGGGCTGCGAACAGCCCGCGCACGATTCCTGTTGTGAAATGGGACGGTCTTGTCCAAGCTCAGACCCCTGACCGGCAATTGGCGCGTCGCGAGACGCCTCCAGGCCATTCTGCTCATCCCGGTGCTCGTCGCCCTCGCTCTCGGCGGTATCCGGGTGAAGCACTCGATCGACACCCTCCAGGACGCCAACGACGCGGTACGCGTCGCGGAGTTGGTGCAGGCGGCGAACGCCTACGCCAGCGACGCGATCAACGAGCGTGACGTCTCGGTCATCCCGCTCCTGGAGGGCAAACGGAACGCACCGGCCGTGCTGGCGGCCCGCAAGGTCACCGACGCCGACGCGCAGGCGTTCGACGCGGCGGTGGCCCGCGCGCCGAAGACGGCGGGACTCCTGCGGCGGATCGAGCTGGTGCGGGCGGGCGAGAAGCAGCTCCCGACGGTACGGGCCGCCGCGTTCACGTCCAAGATGTCGGGTGTGCAGACGGAGGAGAGCTATCACGCCGTCCAGCACCCGCTGATGGAGATCTCGAACGAGCTGGGCTTCGGCAGCAACAACCAGGCGAGCTTCGGCCGCACCCTGTACGCCATCTCCCTGACCCAGGCGGCCGAGTCCCTGGTGCGCTCGATCGGCACGCATCTGCTGGTCGAGGACCGCGACGCGCTCGGCGAGGGCGAACTGCAGACCCAGCTCGGCTCGTTCAGCTCCTACGTCTACCTGGAGCAGGTGGGCCTGCAGGAGTACGCGGGCGCCGGTACCGCCGGTGACATGACCCGGCTGCAGACGGCGCTGGCGGCCGCGCAGAAGAAGGGGGCGGCGCAGACGGCCAAGGCCGCCGAGGAGGCCAAGGCGGCGGGGCAGACCTTCGTGACGCCGCCGAAGCTGGCCAAGATGCTCAGCGAGATCGCCACCGGCAAGCCGACCGAGGCACTCGCCGCCGAGGGCATCACCCCGGAGTCGTTCTTCGCGGCGTCCGCGCTCTCCTTCGACGCCTACCGGGGCATCGAGGTCAATCTCACCGACACGGCGCTCGCCAATGCCCGGAGCATCGCGAGTGACGCGCGCCGGGACGCGATCATCAACGGCACGCTCGCACTGAGCGCCGTACTCGTGGCGTTCCTGCTCGCGGCATGGGTGGCCCGTTCGATGAGCCGGGGCATGCGCCGGCTGAGCGCGTCGGCGATCGAGATCGCGGAGCAGCGGCTGCCGGCGGTGATCACCCAGCTGTCCCAGGCCGTGCCCGGCCAGGTGGACACCAAGGTCTCACCGATCCCGATCACCAGCACGGACGAGATCGGCGAAGTGGCCCGCGCCTTCGACCATGTGCACCGGGAGGCGGTCCGGCTCGCCGCGGAACAGGCTCTGTTGCGCGGCAACATCAACACGATCTTCACCAACCTGTCCCGCCGCAACCAGTCGCTGATCGAGCGCCAACTCGCCATGATCACCGACCTGGAGGACCGCGAGGCAGACCCGGAGCAGCTGGCGAACCTGTTCAAGCTGGACCACCTGGCCACGCGGGTGCGCCGCAACGGCGAGAACCTGCTGGTGCTCGGCGGCGAGCGGCCCACCCAGCAGTGGGACCGCCCGCTCCCCCTGGTCGACGTCATCCGGGCGGCGGCCTCCGAGGTGGAGCAGTACGAGCGGATCGAGCTGGCGGGCATCCCGGAGGCCGAGATCCACGGCCGTGCCGTGACCGACCTGGTGCATCTGCTGGCCGAGCTCCTGGAGAACGCCACCGCGTTCTCCTCGCCGCGCTCGGCGGTCCGCGTCACGGCGACGCGGCTGCCCGACACCCGGATCATGATCGAGATCCATGACCAGGGCATCGGGCTGCTGCCCGAGGACTTCGCGCTGATCAACCACAAGCTGGCGAACCCGCCGACCGCCGACGCCGACGTCTACCAGCACATGGGCCTGTTCGTGGTCGGCAGGCTGGCCGACCGGCACGGCATCCGGGTCCAGCTGCGGCCGTCCTCCGCGGAGTCCGGTACGACCTCGCTCGTGATGCTCCCGGGCACCATCACCTGGCGCAGCGGCGCGGAGTCCGACTCCGACACGCTGGCCCTGGCGGCGCTCAAGGCGCGCGGCACGCCCGGGCTCGCGGCTCTGCTCGCGAACGGGCCCGCCGACCCGTTCAGCGTGCACGAGGCGTGGGACGACGGCATCGGACACCCCTCCGCGGCCACCGCCGCTGCCGCCGCCGCACCCGACATGCCGGCGCCCTCCGGCAGGTCCGCGCCGTCCGGACCGCCGGCGACGTCCGAGCTGCCCCGCCGTACCCCGAAGCGGGGCCGCCGTCCCGGAAAGGACGGCTGAGCCCCGGGGGCCCGGATGTCAGGGCGGCACGGGGCGCAGGGCCCGCACCACCGCCCAGACGACGGAGACGAACGGCACGGCCACGACGGCGCCGATCACCCCCGCGACGATGCTGCCCGCGATGACGGAGACGGCGACGACGAGGGGGTGCAGGCGTACCGCCCAGCTCATCACGAGGGGGTGCAGCACATGCCCTTCGAGCTGGCCGATGACGACGATCAGCACGAGGACGGCGGCGGCGGTGAGCGGTCCGCGCCCGGCCAGCGCCACGACGGTGGCCACGCCGAGCGCGACCGGTGAGCCGACCAGCGGGATGAACGCGGCGAAGAACTCCAGCAGGGTGAGCGGCAGCGCGAGCGGCACCCGCAGCACGTACAGGGCGATGCCGACGAGTACGGCGTTGACGGCGGCCACGATGATGATGCCGCGGGTGTATCCGGAGAACGTCCGCCAGGCCGCCCGGCCCGTCCGGTCCCAGGCCGGGCGGGCACCGGCCGGAAGCAGTTCCCGGCTCGTCCAGGCCCACAGCCGTTCGCCGGAGTGGATGAAGAAGACCGAGGCGAAGAGCGCCAGCGCTCCCCCGGTGACCAGTTCGACGAGCGTGCCGAAGCCGCTCAGCGCCCTGCTGGCCAGGTTGGAGCGGTGGGCCTGGATGTAGTCCACGATCTGTTGCTGGAGATGCGACAGGGCGCCCGGGCCGAGCCGGAAGGGCGGCCGCTGGAGCCAGACCTCGATGCGGTGGATGCCGCCGCGGAACTCGTCGGCCAGGGTCGACGACTCCTCCGCGACCGCGTTGCCGACCAGGGCCAGCAGCCCGAAGAACAGGCAGATGCTGCCGACCAGGCTCACGGCCACGGCGAGCGGCCTCGGGAGCCACCGGCTCAGCAGATCGGCGAGCGGACGCAGTACCGAGGTGATGACCAGGGCCAGGAACACGGCCACGGCGATCAGCTGGAAACGGCCCAGGATGATGAAGACGCCGTAGACGACGATGCCGACCACGATGAGCCGCCAGGCGTAGGCGGCGGCGATCCGCAGGGCGGGGACGATGACGGCGCCGACGGAGGCGGCGGCACGCGGATCACGGGCCCGCTGGGGGATCCGTACCGCGCGGACGGCCCGGCGGCCGGGCGCCACGCCACGGGCCGGACGTGCCCGGCCCCGCCCGCGTGCCGGCCCGCCCGCATCCGCCACCGCACCTCCCGCTGCCGGCCTCCGTCGCCTCTAGTGCACATTAGGGGTAATTCGGACGGGTGGTGAGGTGTGCTGCGCCAACGGGGTCAGCGAGGCGCCGTCGTGGAGACGGCCGTGCCTGCGGCTCGTTCGACGAGGTTCACACCGTCCGGCATGGACGCGTTGCCGTCGGAGAGGACCGCGACGAGGTAGTGGTGGCCGCCGGCCGTGACGCGTCCGACGCTGTTGATGTCCCACAGGCTGGTGGTGGTGCGCATGAGCCAGCCGTTCTTCAGTGCCCAGCCGGAGTCCGCGGCGGCCGAAACGCCCCAGGACTGGTCGGCGGCGATCTCCGTCATCAGGGTGCCGATACGGTTCCGGGAGGCGGTGTCCAGCGGCGTGGAGCCGGTGCCGAAGATCGCGCGCAGCAGTCGTATCTGGTCACTGGCCGTGGTCCGGGCGAGCCCCCACCTGCCGTCGGGGCCGCCCGTGGTCGAGGTCAGTCCGAGCCGCCTGTTCGCCGACTCCAGGCCGGGGGCCCGGCCGATGGCCCGCCACAGGGCGCTGGCCGCGTCGTTGTCGCTGTTGCGGATCATCACCTCCGCCTGGGCGCTCTCCCGCGCGGTGAGTTCGCGCTGGTGGTCCCGCGCGTGGAGCAGCAGCGCGGCGAGGATGTCGACCTTGACGATGCTCGCCGTGTCGTAGGGGGTGTCGTCGCCGTAGACCGCGGGTTCCCGGCCCGTGCCGTCCAGGTCGAGGACGGCGGCCGTGACGCGCGCCTCGCCCTGCGCCTGCACGGCGGCACGGAAGTCGCCCGAAGTGGAGTCTGCGGTGCTGTCGGCCATGGCCACGGGCGCGGCTCCGGCGAACAGGGTCATCGCCATGGCCACGACGGACAGGGTGCGGTTGAGCATGGCGGGAGCCTCGGCAGTTCGGGTCGAAAGGACACAGAACTGCGAAGGTAGACAAAATGCCCGGACGGCGACATGACGCCCGCCACGACGGGGCCGGTTTGTGAGCAGGGCAACAGAGGCGGATACCGAGGCAATACTTCCGCCCTACGGAAAACAGATTCCGCATGCCTCATCCGGGCCTGTCCGGGGGAAGAATGTGATCAGAGTGGCGGACCTGGCCCCAGGGAGGTGCCATGAGCACATCGGCGGAACCGCGGGTGAGCGGTCTGGAGGTCAGGTCCATCGACTATGTGCCGCTGGACGAGCGGCACGGCAAACTGTGGCACCTGGGCCCGCTGTGGTTCATGTCCAACGCGCAGATCGCCACCCTTGCCGTGGGGCTGATCAGCATCACGGAGGGCGGCAACCTGATCTGGTCGCTGCTGGCGATCGTCGCGGGCACCCTGATCGGCACGTTCTTCATGGCGTTCCACTCGGCGCAGGGACCGCAGCTGGGCCTGCCGCAGATGATCCAGTCGCGGCCGCAGTTCGGCTATGTCGGGGCGCTGCTGGTGTGGCTGTTCGCGTATGTGCAGTACGCGGGCTTCAACGTGTTCAACACCATCCTGGCCGGTCAGGCGCTGCACACCACGCTCCACGGCAGTGTGAAGCTGTGGGTGGCCGTCGTCACCGCGATCGGACTCGTCGTGGCGCTGGTGGGCTACGACATCATCCACAAGGCCGAGCAGGTCCTGACGTACACCTTCCTGATCATCTTCGGGATCTTCACCGTCGGTGTCCTGGTCACCCTGCACTACCCGGCGGGCTCCTTCGACCTGAGCGCCTTCAAGGTCACCCCGTTCCTGGCCCAGTTCGGTGTGGTCGCCGGCTACCAGATCAGCTGGGCCATCTATGTGTCGGACTACTCGCGCTATCTGCCGCCGGACGTGACGGTCCGCAAGACGTTCTACTGGACCTACTTCGGCTCGGCGCTCGGCGGTATCTGGCTGATGGTGCTCGGGACGCTGCTGGCCGCCTGGGCGGGCACCCACTTCGACACGATCCCGTCGATCAACGCGGCCGGGGACAAGGTCTTCGACGGCTTCGGCGCGGTCGTGCTGCTGTTCTCCGCCCTGGGCCTGATCTCCGTGACCGCACTGAACATGTACGGCGGCTCGCTCACCCTGATCAGCGCCATCGACTCGTTCAAACGGGTCCGGCCGACGCTGGGGGTGCGCCTGCTCACCCTCGTCCTGACGGCGGTGCTCTCCCTGATCGGCGCGCTGGCCGCGACGTCCAACTTCCTGGCGAACTTCAACAACTTCCTGCTGCTGGTGCTCTATCTGTTCATCCCGTGGACCGCGGTGAACCTGATGGACTACTACGTGGTGCGCAAGGGCCACTACGCGATCGCCGAGATCTTCAAGCCGAACGGCATCTACGGACGCTGGGGCTGGCAGGGGATCTTCTCCTACCTGGTCGGCTTCGCCGTCATGATCCCGTTCTTCTCCGTCGGCACGCTGTTCGTCGGCCCCGCCGCCAAGGCCCTGGACGGCGCGGACATCTCCCTGTTCGTCGGGCTGCCGGTGTCGGCGCTGCTGTACTGGTGGCTGACCCGCTCCATCGATGTCGAGGCGGAGACACGCGTCGCCGAGGCGGAGGCGGAGATGCTGGAGCGCGCGGCGCACGAGCACCGCGAGCCGTAGGGACTGTCAGCGCAGCTCGCGACGGAGCGTCTCGAAGGCCGTGGGCCGCGCCAGGTCCCGCAGGGCCTGCCGCACGAGGCCGGCACACTCGCGGGGGCCGAGGACGCTGGTGTCCACGTCGATGTCGTGCAGCCCGTGGGCGTGGACCGCGTCGTACTGCATGGCCGCCAGGCCCACCTGGCGGTCGCCGCGCTCCCGTTCGCGCCGCTCCAGTTCCGGGAGCGGGCAGCGCACCCCGACCAGCAGGGTCTTCTCCGGCGCCAGCAGGTCCAGGAGCCGCCAGCGTCTGCTGAGCGGATGGTCGACGACCACGTTGTTCCCGGCCCGGGCCATGCCGGCGACGGCCCGGTGGAAGCCCTTGGCGGTGCGGTCGATCTCGGCCTGGAGGTCCTCGTCGGGTATCTCCTGGCCCCCGCGCATGGCGTGGAAGGCGTCGACGGGCATGTGGAACCAGGTGCCGTCGAGGATGCACAGCAGTTCGGCGGCCATGCTCGACTTGCCGGAGCTGGAGGCGCCGTTCAGCAGGATGACGGTGCCGGGCCCGCCCGTGTCCGGGATCTCGTCGTGCACCTGGCCCCCTTGCGGTTGTCGTGTCCCCACCATGATCGCAGAGAAGGCCGCTCCACAGCTCGCGTACAGCCCCCCGGGAGAGCATCGGGGCATGTCTGACACCCTCACACCGGCGACGGGCGCGATCCGTGTGCTGATCGTCGACGACGAACCCGAGCTGACCGAACTGCTGTCGGTTGCCGTGACAGCGGCGGGCTGGCAGCCGTACGTGGCGCAGGACGGCTACGGCGCCCTGCGCGCCGCCCGCAGGTACGGCCCGCACGCTGTCGTCCTCGACGGCATGCTGCCGGACCTGGACGGGATCCAGGTGCTGCGCCGGCTGCGGTACGAGAACGCCAGGCTGCCCGTGCTGATGCTGACCGCACGGGACGCGGTGGAGTACCGGGTCGACGGGCTGTCCTCCGGCGCCGACGACTATGTGACCAAGCCGTTCTCCCTGGAGGAGGTGATGCTCCGGCTGAGCGGGCTGCTGCGCCGCTCCGGAGCCGGTGACGTGGTCGAGGACGAGGGGGTGCGGGTCCTCGGCGACCTGGTGCTGGGCGAGCGGACCCGCGAGGTGCGCCGGGGCGGCACACCGATCTCGCTGACCGCCAAGGAGTTCGACCTGCTGCGGTTCCTGATGAACCACCCCCGGCAGGTGCTCAGCAAGACACAGATCCTCGACCACGTGTGGAACAGCTCTTTCGACGGCGGCGGAAACCTGGTGGAGGTGTACGTCTACGGCCTGCGGGCGAAGATCGACAAGGAGCGCCGGCCGATGATCCACACCGTGCGCGGCGCCGGCTATGTCATCAGAGCAGCGGAAGACGAGGCATGACGGCCGTACGCCGGGCCCTGGCACGGCTGCGCGGGCGCTCGCTGCGGGCCCGGATGGTCCTGGTCCACTCCCTCACCCTCGCGGCGGTCTGTACGGCGATGGCCCTCGCCACGGTGACCGTCCAGCGGGTCTATCTGATGAGCGACCTGGATCAGCGGGTGACCGACGCCGCCGAGCACAGCCAGGGCGGCCGGGAGCACGGACCGCCCGGCGCGAGCCTCGGTTTCCTCAACGAACGCGGTCAGCACACGGGCACCCTGGCGGCCGTGATGAACGGGGCGGCGATCGCCACGGCGGAGGTGGTGACCGACGACGGCCCGCGCAGCCTCACCGCCGCCCAGAGCGCCGCCCTGAACGGCATCCCGGCGGACGGGACCCTGCACACCCGTACGATCCCGGGCCTGGGCACCTACCGGCTGACGGCCGTCACCGAGGGCGGCACCGCCATGCTGGCCGGGCTGCCGGTGGGCAGCGTGCAGCACATGATCGACTCCCTGGTCGTGGTCGAGGCCGCCATCGCCGCGGTCGGGCTGGTCCTGGCCGGTTCGGTGTCGGCCGTGGCGGTCCGGCGGCAGCTGCGGCCGCTCCGGCGGGTCGCCACCACCGCCGTCGAGGTCTCCCGTGCCCCGCTCGACCGGGGCGAGGTCAGCGGGCTCACCCGGGTACCGGCCGCGGACACCGATCCGGGGACCGAGGTCGGCCAGGTCGGCGTCGCGCTCAACCGGCTGATCGACCACGTGGAGTGGTCCCTGTCCGAACGCCAGCGCGCCGAGGAGCACATGCGGCGCTTCCTCACCGACGCCAGCCACGAGCTGCGCACCCCGCTCGCCTCGATCGCCGGGTACGCCGAGCTGATGCTGATGGGCGTGGACACCCGGAAGATCGAACCGGAGCTGGCCTGGCGCCGAGTCTCCGCCCAGTCGGCGCGGATGACGGGACTGGTCGAGGACCTGCTCCTGCTCGCCCGTCTGGAGGAGGGCAGACCGCTGGAGTCCGCCGAGCTGAACCTGGCGACCCTGGTCGGGGACGCGGTGTGGGACGCGCGGGCGGCCGGGGCCGAGCACCACTGGCAGCTGGTGCTGCGCCTGGACGTGCCCGCCACGGTGCTCGGCGACCAGTCCCGGCTGCACCAGGTGGTGGCCAACCTGCTGGCCAACGCCCGGGCCCACACCCCCGCCGGGACGCGTATCACGGTCACGGTGGAGGCGGCGGGCGGGCACTGCGCGATCCGCGTGCACGACGACGGTCCGGGTATCCCCGGCGATCTCCTGCCGACGGTCTTCGAACGCTTCACCCGCGGCGACGCCTCCCGCTCCCGCGCCCCCGGCACCGAGGGCGGGACGGGGCTCGGGCTGGCCATCGCGGCCGCGATCACCCAGGCGCACGGTGGCCGCGTCGAGGTGGACAGCGCGCCGGGCGGCACCGAGTTCACCGTCACCCTGCCCCTCGCCGACACCGCCGCCGCTCAGATCCCCCTGAAGCTTTCCTGAACCCTCGGCGTCTTCACATAATCCCAGGTCATCGGCCGCTTCTGGGCTCTCGTGAGCAACTCGGCTCAGTTCAGCCTCAGTTGGACGAACCAGGCTGGTCGTCAGGTGGCCGTCCACGAGGGACGCGCCCATGACGAAGGGAGCCGCATGCCCGAGATCGACGCCGGTGAGAACCCGGTGCAGGTACCGGAGGGCACCGAGGCGAGCCGCCGTAACTTCATGCGCAAGGTGTTCTTCGCGTCCGGGGCGACCGCCCTGGTGACGATGGGCAGCGCCGGGGCCTGGACGGCGCTCGCCGACGACGGCACGGGTACGGCCGACGCGTCGGCGAGCCCCTCCCCCAGCGCCGCGCCGAGCGGCGGCCCGGGCGGCGGCGCAGGCGGTCCGGGCAACCAGTCACTGACGGAGGAGTTCTTCGGTCTGACGACGGACGGCAGGCGGATCGACGACCTGTTCACCGTCCACTCCACCAGGGTCGGCACCGCGCCCGTCATCGACGCCGCGAACGCCTTCCTGGCCGGTCTGACCGACACCCAGAAGTCCGCGACCCAGTTCACGGTCCACTCCACCGAGTGGCGGCTGTGGAGCAACGTCGACTCCTACGCCCGGCAGGGCGTGTCGCTCGCGGATCTCACCGACACGCAGAAGGACCTGGGCACGGCCCTGCTCAGGTCGGCGCTGAGCGCGGACGGCCTGGAGACCACGGAGAAGATCCGGAAGATCAACCAGGCGGCCGGCGAGGCGATCGGCAACACCACCTCGTTCAACGAGGACGCCTACTACTGGACCCTCATGGGCACCCCGTCCGCCACCGAGCCCTGGGGCTTCCAGTTCGACGGCCACCACTGCGTGATCAACTACTTCGTCCTCGGTGACCAGGTGGTCATGAGCCCCTGTTTCTGGGGCTCGGAACCGACCTCCATGGAGATCGACGGCGAGACGGTCACCGTCTGCCACGAGGAGGTCCTCGCGAGCCTGGCCTTCGTCGACTCCCTCACGGCGGACCAGCAGTCGGTCGCGATCGTCTCGGCCACCAAGACCAGCGAGTCGATGAAGGCGGGCGCCTTCTCCGACAACGCGGTCCAGGCGTACGAGGGCATCCGCGGCAACGCCCTCACCCGCGCCCAGAAGCAGAAGCTGCTCGGCATCGTCGAGGCGTTCGTCGACCGGGCCAAGGCGGACGCGGCGAAGGTGCGGATGGCCGAGGTGCGGGCGCATCTCGACGACACGTACGTGACCTGGGCCGGTGGTACGGGTGCCGACGACGCGTTCTACGTGCGTGTGCACAGCCCGGTGGTCTGGGTCGAGGTCGACTGCCAGGCTCCCGGCCCGCTGCGCGGCGCGTACGGCGGCACCGAGGGCGTCCCGACCCAGATGCACGTCCACTCGATCATCCGCACGCCCAACGGCAACGACTACGGCAAGGAGCTGATCAGCCAGCACTACCTGACGTCACCGCACCACCGGTAGTCCCTCCCCCGCGGGCTTCCACCGCAGATGGACGTTCTCCCCCGCCTGGTCCGCCCGGAGCAGCGACAGGCGGGGGCGTACGGCGTCGGTGCGCGAGGTGGGCGGCTTGCGCCGGCCGGCCCGGAACTGCACCGGCCACTCGGCGGCGGCGCCCCGGTACTCCTGGTCGGCGGCCGCGTGCAGGGTCCAGTGCGGGTCGTACAGGTGCGTACGCCCCACCGCGCACAGGTCGGCACGTCCGGCGAGGAGGATGGAGTTGACGTCGTCGTAGGAGGCGATGGCGCCGACCGCGATGACGGCGGTGCCGCTGGCGGCGGCGACCTCATGGCGGATCCGGTCCGCGAACGGGGTCTGGTAGGAGCGGCCGTAGGCGGGCTGCTCGTCCTTGGTGACCTGGCCGGTGGAGACGTCGATGGCGGCGGCGCCGTGGGCGATGAAGGCGCGGGCGATCTCGACGGCATCGTGCTCGGTATTGCCGTCGGGGACCCAGTCGGTGGCGGAGATCCGCACGATCATGGGGCGTCCGGCGGGCCAGGCGGCGCGGACGGCGTCGAAGACCTCAAGCGGGTAGCGCAGCCGGTTCGCCAGGGACCCGCCGTACTCGTCGGTGCGGTGGTTGGCGATCGGGGACAGGAACGAGGACAACAAGTAGCCGTGGGCGCAGTGGAGTTCGAGGAGATCGAAGCCCGCCTCGGCGCCTCGGCGGGCCGCCGCCACGAACTCGGCGGTGATCCGGTCCATGTCGGCGCGGGTGATCTCCCGGGGTACCGGCAGGCCCGGGCCGTACGGCAGCTCGGACGGGCCGACGGTCTCCCAGTTGCCGTCCGGGAGCGGTTCGTCGATGCCCTCCCACATCAGACGGGTGGAGCCCTTGCGGCCGGAGTGGCCGAGCTGGAGGCCGATACGGGCGGTGCTGTTGGTGTGGACGTAGGAGACGACGCGCTGCCAGGAGTCGCGCTGTTCGTCGTTCCACAGGCCGGTGCAGCCGGGGGTGATACGGCCCTCGGGCGAGACGCACACCATCTCCGTCATCACCAGCCCCGCCCCGCCCATGGCCTTGGAGCCGAGGTGGACGAGGTGGAAGTCGCCGGGGACGCCGTCGACGGCGGAGTACATGTCCATCGGGGAGACGATCACCCGGTTCTTCAGCTCCAGCTGCCCGATGCGGAACGGCTGGAACATCGCGGGGGCTTTGGTGCCCACCCCCTGCGCCTCGGCGAAGGCCTCGTCGACGAGGTCGGCGAACTCCTGGTCCCGGGTGCGCAGGTTGTCGTAGGTGATACGGCGCGAGCGGGTGAGGAGGTTGAAGCAGAACTGGGCCGGCTCCTGGCGGACGTACATGCCGATGTGCTCGAACCACTCCAGCGAGGCCTGCGCGGCCCGCTGGGTGGACTCCACGACCGGCCGCCGTTCGGCCTCGTAGGCCGTCAACGCGCTCTCCACGTCCGGGTGTTCGTGCAGGCAGGCGGCGAGGGCGAGGGCGTCCTCCATGGCCAGCTTGGTGCCCGAGCCGATGGAGAAGTGGGCCGTGTGGGCGGCGTCGCCGATGAGGACGAGGTTCCCGTGGTGCCAGTGCCGGTTGCGGACCGTGGTGAAGTTCAGCCACTTCGAGTTGTTGGCGAACACCTCGTGGCCGCCCAGCTCCTCGGCGAACAGCTCGCGGATCCGGGCCACGGCCTGCTCGTCGGAGACGCCCGGCGCGAACACCGCGTCCTCGGTGGCGTCGAAGCCGGCCCGCCGCCAGACGTCCTCGTGCATCTCCACGATGAACGTCGAGCCTGCGTCGGAGTAGGGGTAGCCGTGGACCTGCATGACCCCCCACTCGGTCTCCTTGACGAAGAACTGGAAGGCCTCGAAGACCCGGTCCGTGCCCAGCCACATGTACTTGCTGTGCCGCCGGTCCAGCTGCGGTCGGAAGACGTCCTCGTGGGCCGTACGGACGCCGGAGTTGACGCCGTCCGCGCCCACGACCAGGTCGTACGACGCCCGCAGCTCGGCGACATCGGGGGCGAGGGTGGAGAAGCGCAGGTCGACGCCGAGTTCGAGGCAGCGCTCCTGGAGGAGGTGCAGCAGTTCCTTGCGGCTCATGGCGGCGAAGCCCTGGCCGCCGACGGTGTGGGTCTCGCCCCGGTAGTGGATGTCGATGTCCGTCCAGCGGGCGAAGCGGCGGGACATCGCCTCGGAGAAGACGGTGTCGGCGTTCTCGATGCCGCCGAGCGTCTCGTCGGAGAAGACGACGCCGAAGCCGAAGGTGTCCTCGGGGGCGTTGCGTTCCCACACGGTGATCTCGTGGGCGGGGTCCAACTGCTTCATCAGGGCCGCGAGGTAGAGACCTCCCGGGCCACCGCCGATGATCGCGATTTTCAAGGGAGTTCCTCTCACTGCTCGGCGGCCTGCTCTGCTTCGATGATCTTGCGGAGCGCGAACCGCTGGAGTTTTCCGCTGGTGTTGCGCGGCAGGACGTCGTGGAAGCGGACGTCACGCGGGTACTTGTAGGGCGCCAGGACCTGCTTGACGTGGTCCTGGATCTCCTTGGCCTTCGCCGGGTCCCCGGTGACGCCCTCGCGCAGCACGACGAAGGCGCAGACGACCGAGCCGCGTTCGGGGTCGGGGCGGGCCACGACGGCCGACTCGACGACGTCGGGGTGGGTGTCGATGGCTGCCTCGACCTCGGGACCGCCGATGTTGTAGCCGGACGAGACGATCATGTTGTCGCTGCGCGCGTGGTAGTAGAAGTAGCCGTCCTCGTCGCGGTGGAAGATGTCACCGGTGACGTTCCAGCCGCCCACGACGTAGTCCTGCTGGCGCTTGTCGTCGAGGTAGCGGCAGCCGACCGGGCCGATGACGCCGAGCCGCCCTGGCTCCCCCGGGCCGAGTTCCTCGCCGTCGAAGCCGAGGATCGTCGCGCGGTAGCCCGGGACCGGGCGGCCGGTGGCACCGGGCCTGATGTCGTCGTCGGCCGCGGAGATGAAGATGTGCAGCAGTTCGGTCGCGCCGATGCCGTCGATGACCTTGAGGCCGATGCGGTCGCGCAGCTCCTCCCAGGTGGTGAGCGGTATGTGCTCACCGGCCGACACCCCGACCCGCAGGCCGGCCAGTTGCTGTTCCTTGCCGTCGCGGGTGATCGCCTTGTAGGCGGTGGGCGCGGTGGCGAGGACGGTGACACCGTGTTTCTCGACGAGGTCGGCAAGTTGAGCCGGGGTCGCCGTCTCCGTGAGCAGGGCGCAGGCGCCGGCCCGCAGCGGGAAGACGACCAGCATGCCGAGGCCGAAGGTGAAGGCGAACGGCGCGGTGCAGGCGACCACGTCGTCAGGCCCCAGCCGCAGGATGTGCCGGGCGAAGGTGTTGTCGATGGACAGGATGTCCCGGTGGAAGTGCATGGTGATCTTCGGGACGCCGGTGCTCCCGGAGGTGGGGCCGAACAGGGCCACGTCGTCGGCGGCGGTGTCGACGTCGCTGAACTCGCCCGACTTGGCGGCGCATCGGGCGGCCAGGTCGTCGGCGCCGGTGCCGCCGTACTCGACCACACGCAGGTCGGGCAGCACAGTGTCGCGGACCGTGTGGATGTCCTCGGTGAACCGGTGGTCGACCAGGGCGACGGACGGCCGGGTCCGGTCGGCGATGGGGACGATCTCGCGGGCGCGCAGTGCGGCCATGGTGGTCACCACGACCCCGCCGGCCTTGAGGACGCCGAGCCAGCAGGCCACCGCCCAGGGGTTGTTGGGCGCGCGGAGCAGTACTCGCTGCCCGGGGACCAGGCCCAGGTCCTCGGTGAGGACCTGGGCGACCTGGTTGGCGCGGGTGCGCAGGTCGCCGTAGGTCCACAGCTCTCCGGCGGGCGTGCGCAGGGCGGGGCGGTCGGCGCCGTGGCGTTCGACTGCCGCGTCGATGAGTTCGGCGGCCGCGTTGAGGCGGGCCGGGTAGGTCAGTTCGGGTGTGGTGAACTCGATGGTGGGCCACTGTTCGGCGGGCGGGAGGTGGTCCCGGGCGAAGGTGTCCACGTGCGAGGTGGGTGAGAGCGGAAGAGCCAACGTGAGGTTCCTTCCGGGAGCCCGCCGGTGGCGTGCGGCGGACGGCTCAGGCGGGGCGGATCATGCCTTCCTGGACCACGGTGGCCAGGTGGCGGTGGTCGCGGGTGAAGAAGCGACCCGTGCCCAGTCCGCGGCCCGCGTCGGCGGCCACCGCTTCCTGGAGGTAGAGGAGCCAGTCGCCGACCGCTCCGGGGCGGTGGAACCACATGGCGTGGTCGAGGCTGGCGGTGACCAGGCCTGGGTCGGCCCAGGCCAGGTCGAGGACCCGCAGGACGGGTTCGAGGATGGTGTAGTCGCAGACGTAGGCGAGGGCGGCGAGATCGCGCTGGGCGTCGGTGAGTCCCTCGACGGGGCGCAGCGCGTCGAACGGCCGTACCCAGACGGCCTGGTGGGGCAGTCGTTCGCCTTCGACGGTGAGGTAGACGGGGCCGGGTACATGGCGCATGTCGAAGCCGCGGCCGCCGCGCCAGTAGGCCTTGGACTCGTCGGTCATGGTGCCGCCGGTGCGGTCCGCGAGGTACTCGGCCGAGCTGGGCAGGTCCTCGGGGCCCGGGACGTCCTCGGCGAACTCGGTGTGGAAGGACGAACCGGCCTCGCCCGCCGCGAAGTTGGCGAGGCAGACGTAGAGCACCTTGCCGTTCTGGTAGCCGCGCACCTGGCGGGTGCTGTAGCCGCGGCCGTCGCGCAGCACCTCCACCTCGTAGCGGACCTCGGCGCCGATGTCGGCCGGGCGCAGGAAGTAACTGTGCATGGAGTGCAGGGACTTGCCGTCGGTCACCGAGCGCATCGCCGCGGCGGCGGCCTGGGCGACAAGGTCGCCGCCGTAGGCCTTGGGCCAGGGGCAGGGCTGGGTGGTGGCTGTGAAGGCGAGGTCGAAGCGCTCCGGCGGGGCGGGCTTCAGCGTGAGGGCCGCGGTGACGATCGCGGACGTCGGGGCGGCGGAGGCGGCCGGGGCGCCCGGGGTGGCGTTCATCGGTTCAGCCAGTCGCGCAGGTCGGCGTCGGCCACGTCGGGCAGGTTCACCACGATGTTCTCCGGGGTCCGGGTGGTCATCCACACCAGCGGTTTGGTCCGGGAGAGGTTGCACTCGACGTGCGGCATGAACGGCGGGACGAAGACCCAGTCGCCCTCCTCCATGTCGACGTAGTCCTCGAACTTCTCGCCGAAGTAGATCCGGGCCCGGCCGGACAGGACGTAGCCGCCGGTCTCGGCCTCGCCGTGGTGGTGGGTGACCGAGCGGTAGCCCGGCTCGTTGCTGACCTTGCCATACCACAGGCGGCGCGCCGGGGTGTGCTGGGCGCTGACACCCGACACGCGGACGGCGCCGCCCGAGTCGGCGGTGTTCACGTCCTCCAGACCGGCCCGGGTCACGACGGGGGCGACGATGCCGCTGGGCAGGCGGTACATCGCGTTGTCGCCCTCCAGTCGGTACTTGCTGAGGTCGGGCTCCATGGAATCGGCTCCGTTTCCGTGCCTTGCTCGGGTTCCGTGGCCTGCGCGGGTTCCACGGCCCGCTCGGGCTTCCGTGGCCCGCTCGGGCCCGGAACAGGACCGCGCTCTATCTCGTATTTTTCACGGTCGTCATTTATTGTCAATACGACCGGCCGTGCGGCCGGAGCCGGACACCACCGAACCGGAGGCCTCATGACTCCCGTCGCCGTGAACCCGCCCGAGCTGCCCGCCCCGAGCGGTTACTCGCACGGAACGCTCGCGGGCAACACGCTGCATCTGGGCGGCCAGACCGCACTCGACGCCGATATGAAGATCGTTCCGGGTGGGATCGTGGAGCAGTTCCGCCAGGCGTTCGGCAATGTGCTCACCACACTGCGCGCGGCGGGCGGTGAGCCGGCGGACCTGGTGAGCGTGACGATCTATCTCACCGACATCCCCGACTACCAGGCCCACGGCAAGGAGATCGGCAGGGTGTGGCGGGAGCTCGCGGGGCCGGTCTATCCGGCGATGGCGGGCATCGGCTGCACCGCGCTCTGGCAGCCGGAGGCGCTGATCGAGATCCTCGGCGTGGCCGTGATCCCGGACGAGCGGCTGGTCAGGCCGTAGGCCCCCTACGAGGTGTGGACGACCGCAAGCGCGTGTGCGCGCGCGGGCTCGCGCAGGGCCTTGTCGAGTTGTTCGAACAGCGCGCCGGCGGTGTCACCCTTCCAGCCCGCCGGCAGCAGGGTCAGCGGCAGGCCGGGGTCGCGGTACGGGAGCCGGCGCCACTCGGTGAGCATCGGCAGATAGACCGCGAACGCCTCCTGCGGGGCGACGCCGCCCGCGGCCGCGCGCTCGCTCACCGGCTGGTACCGCTCCAGGAAGTCCGCGTAGAGCGCGGTGAGCTCGTCGAGGTCCCACCACTCGCTGACCTTCGCCCGCAGGTCGCCGAAGGCGAAGTGGTCGCCGGTGAAGATGTCCACGTACGGCGTCAGTTCGAGGCGTTGCAGGGTGCGGCGGGTCTCGTCGGCGAGGATGCCGGGGGCCACCCACACACCGGGGGCCGCGGTGCCGAAGCCCAGGCGGGTCAGGGCCGTGCGCAGGGCGTGGCGCTTGTCCCGCTCGGACTCGGGCACGGAGAACACGACGACGAGCCAGCCGTCGTCGGCCGCGGCCCGGTTCCGCTCGAAGATACGTATGTCGCCTTCTTCGAGCACCTCCAGGGTGGCGTCGGCGACGGCGTACCCCGCGGCGCCCCCGTGCCGCTCGCCGCGCAGCACCCCACGCCGCTTCAGCCGGGAGACCGCGGACCGTACGGCCTGCCCCTCCACGCCGAGGTCGGCCATCAGGCGTATCAGGGAGGCCACGGAGAGCCAGTTGTGCTCACCGCGCGCGTACAGCCCGAAAAGGGTGATGATCAGGGGGCCCAGACGGCTGTCCCGCCCGCCCGCGCCGACGGCGGACGACGACTCGACTTCCGCTGTCATGTCCACCCACCTCCGGCCGATGTCACCCTTCTGATCGCCAAGCAGCCTATCGCGCATACCGGCGCCGCACCGGCCCTGCGGATCACCGTCGGCGGGTCCCGCGCCTCGACCTCGTCGTGCTGCGGGTCGCGGCCGCGCGGCACATGGTGGTGGTACGGCACGGGCGGGAGGGGTGACCGGTGCGGGTGAAGGGCGAGAGACTGCGGGGCATCCGTCCCGGGCATCGTATTCGTCCGCGTCACTGTTGCCTGTGATGCCTCCGTCGCCATCTCTGTTGGGGAGTCCGACATGACCACACCGCGGGACCTGTTCATCGTCACCGTGTACGACGCCGCCACCCGGCCCGTCGAACAGGGCGACCTGTCGCTGGCGCTCGCGGGAGCCGAACTGGTCGATCTGCTGGACGCCGGGGCCGTCACCCTCGACGACGAACTCATCGTGCCCGCTCCCGAGGGCGGAACCGGCGACCGGCTCCTCGACGAGGCGGTGGCTGCGCTGACCCGTCAGGCGCCGTACGAGTCGGTCGAGGACTGGCTGTGGCGCCGGGGGCGTGGCCTGTCCGCCGCCTACCTCGCCGTACTGGAGGCGGACGGCACGGTCGCCCGGCAGCGCCGGCGCTGGCTGCCGCTGCCGACCGAGCGGACGGAGCTGGCCGACTCGCCGGAGCGGGCCCGCTCGCACGAGCGCTGGACGTCGGGCGAGCCCGTGCTCGCCTCGCTGGCGGCGGCCGTGGGGATCCAGGACGAGGCGCCCGAGGACCTCGCGGGTGCGGCCTCCGACGCGACCGTGACGGTGGTGGCCGCCGTGACCGGCGCGGTGACGGAGCTGGCCGCCGTACGGCAGCGACGGGAGATCGAGGACGCGGCCTTCGACAACGTCTGGCGCGGCCTGTAGCGGTGCCTGCCGTGCGGTGCGTCCCGGAGGATGTCCGCCGCGCCGGCAGGGACGCCCGGCCCAACGGACCGAGGCGGGACTCGGCCGACGGTGGCCGGGCCGCCGTTCACCCTGCCTGCGTGGCGTCGGCGAAGAGCGCCACGCGGCCGTGCGGGGCGTTGTCGCCGACCGCCCTGCCCCGGCGGGGTGCCGGGTGTCGTCGTCGGACAGGCAGGTCTCGACGAGCGACAGACCGACGTAACCGGGTGCCGCGCCGGAGAGCGGCGGCCGGCCCGGGACCACGCATCGTCAGCGCCCGCCAGCAGGCCCGTGACGACGGTGGTGCCATCGAACGCCGCCGCCCTCGGCGTCCACTGCACGCGCACGGTCGAGCAGGCACTGTGCGCCGCGGGCGCCGTCTACCGCCGGAACGACTCGGTGTTCGTCCCTCACGTCGTGCACGACGGAAGGCTGCACACGGGCCGGAACCCGGCCTCGTCCGAGGCTCCGGCAATCGAGTTCGCCCAGGACATGCGGTCATGACAGCCGCAGCGGTCTCCCCGGCCGGCCTCTCGACGGCGCCCGGGACAACCTCTGCACGCCCCGGCGCTCCGCCCGGCGCACCTTGGCTGACCTCGGCCAGGGTGCGCGTATCGAGGCGTGAACGAGGGGCGGTTCTCGTGGGGCGCTCCTGGTTTGTTCCGGTAGAACTTCCGGTAGTCCGTCCGGTTCTTCTTCCTGGTGTCCCCGCCTGTCTCGATGTTCTGCTGTACGCGGTCAAGCAGCCCCCCTCCTCATCGAGTACAGGAAGGTGCCGCCCGTGAACGACCTCGGTTCCCGGACTCCTCAGGAGATCTTCCAGAGCCACGGCAAGGCGCTCCTTGCCGAGGACCTGGACGGGATCGTCGCGAACTACGCCGCCGACGCGGCCTTCATCACCCCGGACGGCGTCCGGCACGGCCGGGACGGCGTGCGCGAGGGCTTCGCCCGGCTGTTCGCCGACCTTCCCCACGCCAAGTGGGACCTGACGATCCAGACCTTCGAAGGCGATGTCCTCTTCCTGGAGTGGTCCGCCGAGTCCGACACCAGCCGGGCGCGGCACGGCGTGGACACCTTCGTCTTCCGCGACGGACTCATCCAGACCCAGACCGTCCGCTACGCACTGACCCCGAAGAGCTGACGAGACCGGACTCAGCAGGGACAACCCGAAACGACCGTGAAGGAGTGTTGCGTGTCACCGTTACGTGCCGTCTTCCGCTCCACTCAGGTGCTTCGTCTGGCGGTGGCCGCCCTGAGCGCGGCCTTCCTCGCCACTGCGCCCGCCGCGCACGCCGCGCACGCCGATACGAGCGCGCAGCCGGCCGACCTGTCCGGCCGCTTCGTGATCGCGAACGCCAACCAGCACATGGTGCTGTGCGCCGACCCGAACAGCACCATGGCGACCGTCGAGCCGCTCACTCTCACCATTGACCCCTACTGCGTGTGGAAGCAGGGCGGGGACGACAGCGACTTGATCATGTACAACGCTGCCAAGGACATGGTCCTGGGCATCAACAAAATCGGACCGTTCTACAACGGCGAGACCGTCGACCTGATGCCGTTGGAGACGTCGAACGGCTACGAGCACTGGAAGTGGGGGGTGATGGACTCGTCCGGCCTCATCGGCCTTCCGTTGCTTGCCCTCAAAGACCAAAGCTTCAACCTGAACGCTCACGACGGCGCCGGCAATTACGTCACCATCACCGACGCATACCAGCCGACCAGGCCGGACCAGAGCTGGACCACGGTCTCGGTCTCGGTCTCGGGCTGAAGGTCCCGCCAGGATGGCGACTCGTGAGCTTTTGAGCGTTTCTGTCGGTGCCCGATGGTGAGGGCACCGGCGGAATCCGCCGGTCCGCAGCCGGTGGTCCGCCGGTGCGGCAGGGGAGCCGCACCGGTCGTCCGCCCTCGGGCCACGGCAGGGCTCGGGCCTCTCGCACCGGGGGGTCCGGGCCCTGCGGCACTCACCGGCCGTGGCCGGCCCCGGCCAGGCGCACCAGTTCCGCCCTGCCGGTCACCCCCAGCCTGCGGCCCGCTCGTTCCAGCATTCCGGTCACGTCCTGCGGTGTCAGCAGCAGGGCCTGAGCGATCTGCCGGTCACTGTGACCGGCGCCGACCAGCTCCACCACCCGGTGTTCGGTCGGCGAGAGGCTCGGAGCCACCGGCGGCGCGGCTTTCGGGCGCACCCCCAGCTCGGCCAGCGCCCGGCGCACCCGGCCGGCCAGGAGGAGACTGCCGCAGGTCTCGGCGAGGTCCAACGCCTGGGTGAGAATCCGGCGGCCCTGGTCGGCCTCTCCCCTGCGCGACAGCGCGACGCCCAGCTCGTACCGGGCCCGGGCCAGTTCCAGGCGGGCCGGAGACCGCTCCAGCACGGCGACGGCCTCGCGCAGGAGGGCCTCGCCCTCGGGGCCGCCCATGACGACACCCAGGCAACGTGACGCCAGGCCGATCACTCGCCCGGTGCCCCAGCGGTGGGCCGACTCCAGTTCCTCGGTCGCCAGCTGGAGCGCATCGGTGCGCTGTCCGAGCGCCAGGTGCAGCAGCGCCGCCTGTGACCGCCAGGGCGCCCCGGTCAGGTTCGCGACCCGCGTCCGCTTCTCCTGTGCTCCGTACTCCAGCAGGACCGTGAGGGCGGCGGCCGGATTGCCCCGCGCTGCGTACACCCGGCTTCGTGCGAGGTGCATCGGCCCCTGCCACAGCCAGCCGGCCCGATCGGTGTCGGCGTCCGCCACCAGCACCCGTCCCGCCGAGGTGGGGTCGCCCCGCTCGAGCAGCGATTCGCCCACCTGGACCATCAGCGCCAGCCGCGGCCGATGTTCCAGGCCCTCGCCGGTCGTTGCGGCGGGATGTCCGAAGTCCGGGGTGAGCGCCAGTTGTTGGCCCCGACGCTCACGGACCTTGAGCTGCCAGATCATCGCCGACGACACCATGAGGAACACGCCCCATCGCGCGCCGATGTCGCCGATCTGGTCGAACCGCGCCGCCGCGTCGTCGAGCCGGTCGGTGGTCATGTAGGCCATCCCGGCCAGGCTCACCAGCAGCTGCGACTGGTCCACGGCCGCCAACCCGCCGCGCATCGCCCGGTCCAGGAGGCTGTTGGTGACCGCGGCGCCGCCGTCCCCGACGATGGTCGAGGCGGCGAGCGCGGCCAGGACCGCGCACTCACCCGGAGTGTCACCGGCCAGCTTGTGGCCCTGCAGCCGGTTTGCGAGTTGCCGGGCCGCGGGGAGGGTGGACAGCTGGTCGTAACCGATCAGGAGCATCTGGGCCTGCAGAAACCATGACACCTCACGGGCCAACCCGGTGCCGTCGTCGGCCTGCCGCAGGTCCTCCACCGCGCGGGCGAGCACCTCGACGGCGTCCGCGTGCTCATGCCCGAGGAACAGCGCGTTGGCGAGCAGATAGGCCGCCTGGGCGCGGGAGTACGGGTCCGTCAACACGGCGGAGGCCTGCGTCAGATGATGCCGCGCGGCGCCGACGTCGAGCTGTAACTCGTCCTCGCCCAGCTCCAGAAGCAGTGGACCGCGTTCTTTGCCGGACATCGGTTCCCGCAGGGCCCGGCGCAGATAGGCCGCGGTGATCTCCGGGGCACCGCGGCCGCGCGTGGCCCGCGCCGCCTGCCGCAGGACCTCGACCCGCCAGGCCTCACCGCTCGGTTCGGCGAGCAGCAGATGGGCGGCAACCAGATCGCCGGCCGCCCCCTCGCGCCGCAGCAGTTCGGCCGCCCGCGCGTGTCCGGCGGCCAGCTCCACCGGTCCGTCGACGGTCTCGGCGATCGCGGCGCGGACCAGGGGATGGTCGAACCGCGGCACCGCACCAGGTGCCAGCACTCCGATCCGCTGCAACCGGCGGCCGTGCTCCCGGCCCTGCGCCTCGCCCAACTCCGCCAGTTCGGCCGCGAGATGCCAGTCGGCCCCGTCCCCCAGCACCGCCAGGGCCTCGGCCAGACGCCGGGTCGGCTCCGGCTGGCCCGCCAGCCGCCTGACCACGGTGTCCGCCAGGATCCGGCCGCGGAACTCCTCGACCAGGTGTGCCTGGTCGCCGACGGGTCTGACACCGTTGTCGGCGAGGGTCCGCAGCAACTCGCGCAGCAGCAGGGGGTTGCCCTGGGCGGCCTCGGCGCAGGCGGCGGCGAATCGCGGTTCGGCTTCCTGGCCCAGACTCGCGCGCACCAGCCGGGCCACGCTGTCGGCGCCCAGCGCCGGCAGTCCGACCGGCAGGCAGTCCGGCTGGGCGGCGATCCGCTCCAGCAGCGGCTCGGCCTGGGTTCCGCTGTCGGGCCGTGCCGTCAGCACCAGCAGCAACGGCAGACCGCGCAGACGCCGCGCCAGGTAATCCAGCCATCGTAAGGACGGGCCGTCCGCCCAGTGCACGTCGTCGACCACCAGAGCGACCGGCCCGTCATCCGTGACATGCACCATCAGCCAGTACAGGCTGTGCAGCAGGCCCAGTGACGCCTCGGAGGACAGCCCTCCGCCCTCGTCGGCTCCGGCCACCCGCAGGGCGTGCGACGCCGGCTCCGCCGGGCCCGACAACAGCCGCTCCCGCTCGGCACCACCGGCCCGGGCCAGCAGCGGCTCGGTCAGCTGTCGCAGCACCGAGAAGGCGAAGCACTGCTCCAGCTCTCCCCCGCTGCCCCGCACCACCCTTATGCCCCGCGACTGCTCGGCCGCTGCCCAGGCGTTCACCAGGGAGGTCTTCCCCATGCCCGCGCTCGCCCGCACCAGCACCACCGCACCCCGGCCGGCCCGGGCCTCACCCGCCGCACGCTCGAGTACCGCGAGCTGGCTGCGGCGGTCGAGCAGACCTGGTCCCGTCACACCGTCATCGGCCTCGGGCCCGCCCTGCCGACCGGAACGGCCGACGGCGAGCAGTGCGGCAGCGTCGGCCTCGGCCAGCGCCAGCGCCGACACCAGCAGCTCCACCGTGCGCCGCTGCGGTCGCTCCCGGCGGCCCCGTTCCAGATCCCTGATCGACCTGGCCGACAGCCCTGCGGCCTCGGCGAGCCCCTCCTGCGTCAGCCCCGCGGTCCGGCGTAACTCCCGCAACATTTCACCGAACGTCATCACACGCCCCCCAGGGTCGGCCAAGGACGCCGACCACCGGGAAAATGTGACGGTATGTCGTCGTGCCACCACTGATCATCAGTGCCGGATCAGGACCCTACCGGGGGACCGCAAGGCCTGCCAGTACGACTTCCAGCCCTCGGGCTCCAGGGAGTGTCTCGATCAACTCCCCTCCCTAGTCGGACAGTTGAGCATCAGGCGGGCTGCCACAGCTCGATGCGGTTGCCCTCGGGGTCGGTGACCCAGCCGAATCGGCCGACGCCTTCCATGTCCTGTGTCTCTCCGGCCACGTCCGCTCCCTTGGCCCGCAGTTGTGCGAGCATCGCGTCCAGGTCGCGGACCCGGAAGTTGAGCATGGTCTGCTGGGCGCGGGACCCGAAGTAGTCGGTCCCGGACTCGAACGCCGCGAACACCGTCGGTCCGGCTTCCTGGCTCCACAGTCCGTTCTCATCGGCGTCCAGGCCCAGGCAGTCGCGGTACCACGCGGTCAGGGCCGCCGGGTCGGCGGCACGCAGGAAGTAACCACCGATTCCAAGCACACGTTCCATGCCGACATCCTGCCAGCACGGCGACCGGGTACGCCGGTACCACCACGCGACCGGGGAACGCGGACGGACATCCGGTTGTTCAGCTGCCCGTGAGCTGGTTTCCCGGCTGCGCGCTCGCGCCCGGCAGCGGATCGAGCAGGCGATGAGGCTCGCGCAGCCCCGTGGCGACCGGGTCCGTGCGCGCTCCCTCGCCCGGGTCTCCCAGGGGGATCGCCATGACGTCCTGCGGCTGCGGGACCACGCCGCCTGCGGCACAGCGTGCCGTGGGGTCGATCGGCTCGCCGCACCCGGCGTGCGTGAACACCCGACGGGGCTCGCGCTCACCGGTAATGGGACAGGGCCTCCGCGGCTGGCCAGGGTGGGACGCCGTGCGGTGACCGGACTCACGCGCGCCAGGGGAGCTGTGCAAGCCGGCCCCCGAGCACCTTGGGGTTGACCAGTGGATGAGCTGTTCGGGCGGGACGGGGAACGGGTTCGGCTGGCCGCGGCCATGGACACCGCCCGGCGCGGGATGAGTGCGGTCCTTGTGCCGCGGGGCGGACACGCCCCGCGGCACACGTGATGGGCCCCGCCGCCGACTACGGGCCGCACGGGATGCCGCCGTACCCCCGGTGCCGGAGCGTGGTCGTGACGGCGCCGTGCCCCGCGGCGGCGCCCGCCCACACCCCGGCCCGGGGGCCCGCGCCGAAGGCCGAGGCCGCCGGGGAAGCGAGAGGAAACGACCACGACGTAACCCGTATCGCCGGCCACCGTGGTTCTCGTGCACGGCGCGTTCGCGAGATCGGGTGACACCCTGCAGACACCACGGGACGGCAGTCACGTGGACGTTTCCACGGGATCCGGAGGACCGGACGATCCGGAGGACCGGACGATCCGGAGGACCGGACGATCCGGAGGACCGGACGATCCGGAGGACCGGACGATCCGGAGGATCTGGAGGATCTGGAGGAGAACATGACCGATCTGCTCTCAGAGGCTCTCGAGGCCCACGGCGGCCTGCAGCGGTGGAACCGGTTCACGGCCGTCACCGCCACCATCGTCAGCGACGGAGAGCTGTTCGCGGGCAAGGGCCTGCCCCAGGATCTCCAGCCGCGCCGGATGACCGTCGCGCTGCACGAGGAACACGCCTCGGTGAGCCCGTTCGGGGCTCCCGGGCAGCACACGGACTTCACCGCGGGCCGTATCGCGGTCGAGCGCGCGGACGGCACCGTCGTGGCCGAACGGCTCGACCCGAGGAAGGCGTTCACGGGACACACCCGGGAGACTCCCTGGGACCCGCTGGACCGCGCCTATTTCAACGGCTACGCCCTGTGGACCTACCTCACCACCCCCTTCTTCGCGGTGATGAAGGGCATGGGTGTGGAGGAGGCCGAACCCTGGGACGAGTCGCCGACCGAGCGGTGGCGGCATCTGCGGGTCACCTTCCCGGACGGCATCGCGAGCCACAGCACCGTCCAGGACTTCTACTTCGGGGACGACGGCCTGCTCAGACGCCATGACTACCACGTCGACATCGCCGGCGGCTTCGCGGCCGCACAGTACGTCCACGACATCGAGGAGGCGGACGGAATCAAGTTCCCCACCAGGCGTCGGGCCTATCTGCGCCGGCCCGACGGGCGTCCCGACCACGACCATGTCATGGTCAGTATCGACTTGAGCGACGTCCACTACGCCTGACAGCGGCGGCGCGCCCCGGCCCGCCCGGTCTTCGGCGGTCGCGTGATCGGGGACACGACGCCACCACGCGCGGCACGTGATGTGGGATCGGGCAGCGGGCGGCACACTGTGTACACGGGCGGCGTTTCCGTGGCGGGGAAGCCGGGAGGGCCGGCGGGACCGTTCGTCGTCCGACGAATCACATGCTCGCGATCCAGCTCACGCAGTTCGGGGAGCCCGAGCAGAGCCTGAAGGTCGTCGACATCCCCGAGCCGGGGCCTCCCGCCGCGGGCCAGGCGCTGATCCAGGTGGAGTACGCCCCGCTGGACCACCACGACCTGCTGCTCGCACAGGGCGTCTATCCGGTCCGGCCCGAGCTGCCCCCCGACCCGGCGGCTCCGGTCAGCGGCCGGGTTCTGGTGCGGGTCACCGCGTTCCCGCTGCACCCTGGCGATCTCCAGGCCGTCGAGGCCTATCGGGGGACGGCCGCGCGGCCGGTTCCGGCAGGTGTGGAGGCGACGGGTGTGGTGGAGGCGATCGGCCCGCACACACGGGTGGCGGCGGGGGTCGAGGTAGGTGGGCGGGTCACGGTCTTCCCTCACCCGGGGGCGTGGTCCCGGTGGATCCTGGCCGACGCGGGGGCGGTCGTCGCCGTACCGGACAAGCTGTCGGACGAGGTCGCCGCGCAGGCCAGGAAGGAATCCTCAGCACGGCCGACATGACCGCCGACGTGCAGCAGCAGCGTCTGGTCTTCGAGGGCTTCACCGGCCCGGGGTTGCTCGGGGTGTTCACACCCGACCGGGTCGCGATCGAGACGCCGGACGGCGAGGTCGTCGCGGAACGCACCTCTCCTCGCGCGGCCTTCGCGGGGCACGGCCCGGACACCCCCTGGGACCGGCTCCACGGACTGTACTTCGCGGGCTACGCGATGTGGAACTACCTCACCGCTCCCTACCTGCTGACCCGTCCGGGTGTGGTGGTGGAGGAGCCGGAGCCGTGGGAAGACGGAGGCGTGAGCCGGCGCCGGCTGCGGGCGACGTTCCCCGAAGCCATCGCGACTCACGCCAGGGAGCAGACCTTCCACTACGACGACGCCGGGCTGCTGCGACGCCATGACTACGCCGCCGAAGTGCTGGGCAGCCCTCCGGCCGCGCACTTCTGCGAGAAGCACGTGACCGAATCGGGGCTGGTCTTCCCGACGCACCGTTATGTCGTGCCGATCGACGCGAACGGTGAGGTCCTGCCGGAGCCCGTCCTCATCACCATCGATCTCGCGGAGGTCTCCGTCGCCTGATCACTCCGCCGACCGGGCACCGGATGTCGGCGGGTGTCTCAGGACGGCAGTGTCCAGCTCTGGTTGGTGGCTCCCGAGCAGGACCAGATCTGCAGCCGGGTGCCGTTGGCCGAACTGGGGCCGGTGGCGTCGAGGCACTTGCCCGACTGCGGGTTGACCAGGGAGCCGTTCGAGCCCGCCTGCCAGACCTGCGATCCGGTGCCGTTGCAGTCGTAGAGCTGCACCTTGGTGCCGTCGGCGGTGCCGGCCCCGGTGACGTCCATGCACTTGCCGAGTGCGGTGAGCGTGCCGGAGCTGCCGACGGTCCAGTTCTGCGCGGTGGTGCCGTTGCAGTCGTAGAGCTGTACGGCGGTGCCGTTGGTGCTGCTCGCACCGGCGACGTCCACGCACTTGCCGCCGTAGCCGTGGATCGGGCCGGTGGCGCTCGTGGGCGGGGTGACGGGGCCGGACTGGCCGGACGCCCACTTGATCTCCTGGAGCAGGAGTTGGTTCTGCTGGGCGCTCGCGAACGTCGAGGACAGCGTGGTGTTGGTCGCGTAGTCCATCGCGTTGTGACCGAAGTTGTTGTAGACCATCTTGTAGTTGCGGTTGGACCAGACGATCGGGTAATTGCCGCTGTACCAGGTCTGGTTGGGGTCGGTGCCGATCGGGAAGGTGGACGGGGCCATCGAGGCGAGGATGTCGATGGCCGGGTTCTGCCGCAGGTCGTTCTGCCAGCTGTACCACTCGCTCACCGAGGACGTGATGGTGGACGGCAGGTTCGCGGTCGCCGGGTGCGAGGGGTCGTCGATCTGCAGGGTCTCCTGCGTCGGCCCCCAGGTGTTGCTCTTGAAGGTGCCGGTGCCGAGGAACGTGTTGTGGTACCAGGGCCAGTCGCTGGTGTCGTCGTTGTACGCGGAGACATGGAAGCCGATGAAGCCGCCGCCGCCCGCCATGTAGGTCTGGAACGCGGCCTGTTGGGACGCGGTGTGGGGGTAGTCGTCGAGGAACATGACGACCTGGTAGCCCGCGAGGGTCGCGGAGTTGAGCCGGCTCCAGTCGGTGGTCGCGGTGTAGGTGAAGCCGTTGGCCGCGCCGGCCTGCGGGAACCAGCTGTTGGCCTCGTGGTCGAAGCTGATGTGCGCCGCGTCGTACGTGCCGTCGTAGAAGGCGATCACGTTGACGGTGGTGGCGGCGCGGGCGCTGTGCGCGGGACCGGACAGCAGGCCGAGCACCACGGCGGCCAGGGCGAAGAGTCTCAACAGGGTGCGGGGCAAGGCTATGTGCCAGTGGGGGGTGATCATACGAGGACCTTCCTCGGACGCGACCGCAGGGTGACATGTACACGCGTTCTGCATTGAAGGCCCGGGTTCACGTACATGTCAATGGTTCAGACCAAGAGTCGGCGACTACTTGAGGCCGCTGAGCATGACGCCCCGGATGTAGTGCTTCTGCAGCAGCAGGAAGAGGACAAGGACCGGCAGGATGCTCAGCACAAGCCCGGCCATCACGATGGGCAGCGTGCGGGTCGGGTCGACGTAGTCCTGGAGGAACTGGATGCCGACGGGCAGGGTCATCACATCCGGGTTCGCGGTCGAGATCAGCAGCGCCCAGATGTACTCGTTCCACGCGTCGACGAAGGTCAGCAGGGCGAGCGTGACCAGCACCGGCCTGGTCTGCGGGACGACGATCCGCCACCACACCGCGAACTCCCCGGCGCCGTCGATGCGCGCGGCCTCCAGGACCTCGTCGGGGATGGAGATCATGAACTGGCGCGTCAGGAAGATCCCGAAACTGCTCACCAGGAACGGCATGGCGAGCGCCACGATGCTCACGGTCAGGCCCGCGCCGCCGCGCCCGAGCACGTCGTTGCCGCCCGCGAGCGGCCAGTGCACCAGGATCAGGAAGTGCGGGATGAAGAAGAGGAACGGCGGGAACATCATCGTGGAAAGGACGAGACGGAAGACGAAGTCCCGGCCGGGGAAGCGGAGTTTGGCGAGCGCGTAGCCCGCGAGGGACGACGTGAGCAGCACCGAGCCGGTGATCATGCCCGTGGCGACGACGCTGTTGCGGAAGAGCACCGGCAGGTCCAACTGGTGAATCGCCGCCCGGTAGTTGGACAGGTCGAACGCCTTCGGCAGGAAGCGGTACGGCAGTGTGCCGGCCTCGTCGGGTCCTTTGAAGGACGTCATCACCATGTCGAGGAACGGCACCACCGTGAGCACGGCGCCGGTGATGACCAGCAGGTACGACAGCCACGGGAAACGGCGGCGGATCACGCGTCCTCCCCCTTGCGCCGGAAGAGCCACAACTGGACCAGGGTGACCGCGAGGACCACCGTGAACAGCACGAAGGCGGCGGCGCTCGCGGTGCCCCAGTCGCCGTAGGAGAAGGCCTGCCGGTACATCTCAAGGGCGGCCACGTTCGTCGCGTCCCCAGGACCGCCCTTGGTCATCACGATGATCAGCGCGAACGACTGCAGTCCGGTGAGGAACTGGGTGATGCACACGAACAGCATGGACGGCCGCAGCAGCGGCAGGGTGATCCTCCAGAAGACGGTGCCGGAGCCTGCGCCGTCGAGCGCGGCGGCCTCGTAGTACGACTCCGGGATGGACTTCAGCCCGGCGGTCAGCACCAGGACCGCCGAGCCGACCGACGCCCAGGCCTGGACGACCACGACCGCGGGCAGCGCGGTGTCCGGGTCCTGGAGGAACGCCACCGAGCCGAGGCCGAGGGCGTTGAGGACGCCGTTGACGAGGCCGCCCGGCTCGTACATGTACTTCCATACGTTGCCGACGGCCACGACGGTCGTGACGATCGGCAGGAAGTACAGGGTGCGCCACAGGCCCTGGAAGCGGAGCTTGTCGATGCAGGTGGCGACGAGCACGGAGCCGGCGAGCGCGAGCACCACGGTGCCGAGGGCGAACAGCAGGGTGTTGGTGAGGATCGGCGCCAGGAACGTCGAGCCGTCCGCGAACAGACCGGCGAAGTTGTCCAGGCCGACCGGATCGATGCCGTCGAGGTCGAACCCGGCCCAGCGGGACATCGACAGCAGGAGCGCGAAGCCGAGCGGCAGGAGGAGGAAGACGGCGTAGAACAGCAGCGTCGGCGCCAGGAAGAGGTAGGCGACGACGGCCTGGCGGCGCCGGTGCCGGGCACGGCCGCGGACGCCGGCGGCGGACTTGTCGCGCGCCGCCCGCTCGGTCGCCTCCGGTGCCAGGGTGGCGTTCACCATGACAGGGACACCTCCTGGTCGACCTGGCGGCGGGTCGTGCGCAGGGCCTCGTCGACCGACTGCTGGCCGGTCCACAACGCCTCGATGTTCTTGCGGAGCAGTGACTTGGCCTGCTGTGCGCCGGGCACGTTCGGCTCCGGCACCGCGTAGGCCAGCGCGTCCAGGAACGGGTGGAGATTGGGATCGCCGCCTTCGCCGAGGAGGGTCCGCATGTCGTCGGCACGGCCGGTCAGGGAGCCGACCGACACCTGCAGGGCGCTCATCCGGGTCGCGCCGCGCACCTTCTCGGTGTTGAGCCAGCGCAGGAACTCCCAGGACTCGCGCGGGCGTTCGCTGGCCGTGTTGACCCCGAGCATGAAGCCGGTGGAGAGGGTGGCGCGCCTGCCGTCCGCCTCCGGGAGGGGCACCGGCGCCACACCGACGTCGCGATAGCCCTTGCCCATCAGGGCCTTCAGGTTCGCGGTCCACCAGCCGGCGCTGATCACCATGGCGACCTGCCCGGAAGCGAACGCGTTGTAGACGTTGACGCCGGGGTCGCTCGCGCCCTTGGCGACCAGGCGGCGCTCCAGATCGAACACGGCCCGGCCGGCCGGCGAGTCGATGGCGGTGCGTCTGCCGTCCGCCGAGACGAACCGCCCGCCGGCGGCGTTGAGCAGCGCGAGGGTCTGGCCGACGGTGGTGGAGTCGTCGAAGGTCGACAGCCCGAACCCCTGGACCAGCGCGTTGCCGTAGCCGTCCCGCCTGGCGGTGCGGTACGCCGTGTCCTCCAGTTCCTGCCAGGTGCGCGGCGGGCGGTCGACACCGGCCTCGCGCAGCAGCCGCCTGTTGTAGTAGAGGGCGTAGGTCTGCATTTCGGTCGGGTAGCCGTACACGCTGCCGCCGACGGTCGCGGAGCCGACAGCGGCCGCACCGTAACCCCGTCTGATCTCCTCGGCGTGCTCGGGAGGCGCGGGCCGCAGGACGCCTGCCTGGACGAGCTGGCCGTTCCAGAGGCAGTAGGGATGGAGGATGTCGGCGCCCTGGCCCGCGGCCTGCCGGACCATGAACGTGGTCAGCAGATCCGTGAACTCGACGGCTTTCGTCTGCACTTTGACCCGGTCGTGCAGGGCGTTCCACTCGTCGACCGGGCCCTGCAGAGCAGTCTTGAGCTCCCCGCTCGCGTAGTGGGAGAGCAGGGTGAGGACGACCGGGTCCCCGGGCCGCCCGGTGCCCCGGTGCGGCGCGGCGCAGCCCGAGACGAGCAGCGCCGAGGGCAGCGCGAGGGCGAAGTGACGGCGGCTCAGGGACGGCGTCACCGGTCGGTCTCCCGGCGCAGCACGCGGAACACCCGGGTCGTGGTGAAGCCGGTCTTGCGGTACAGGTGGCCGGCCGGGGACTGTGCGCCGGTCCACAGGAACCACGCGGAGTGGGCGCGCAGGGCCCGCATCCGCTGCAGGACCAGGTGCAGGAGGACTTCGCCGAGTCCGGTGCCGCGCAGTTCCTCCAGCACCCCGATCGGGCCGAACCGCTCGTCCACCGAGTCGAACGCGCCGTGCATCGCCCAGCCGACCATGCGGCCCGCGGGGTCCCGGGCGGTGACGATCCGGTCGAGCGGTGTACCCACCGTCAGGCACGCCCGGATCGTGCACGCCCAGTCCGGGCCGAAACGGCTCCCGGCGAGGGCGAGGAGATCGACCAGGTCGTCGTCGGACGGGGTGGCGAACCGGTAGCCCCGCGCGGTCAGTTCGTCCAGGCGGCGGGCGACGGCGTCCGGGAAGCGGTAGCCGGTCAGCACACGGTCCATCGCCGCCGCCTCGTACAGCGTGCGAAAGCCCAGCGAGTCGAGGAGTCCGGCCGCCTCGGGGTACGCCTCGGCGTCGAGACCGGGAAAGACGTAGTTCGGGGTGTACGAGGAGAAGTCCACCCGGGAACGGCCGTGGCCGCGCAGCCAGTCCAGGGCCTCGGTCAGCAGCAGGCGGCCGAGACCGCGTCCGCGGGCCGCCGGGTCGACGAAGAAGAACGGGATCCAGCCCTGCTCCGGCTCCAGATCGGTGCCGGCCAGCGGCGTCAGCCGGCGCACCGCGTAGGCGGCACCGACGACACGGTCACCGTCGACGGCGATCCGCAGGCCCTCCGGGTCGAAGTTGGGGTCGAGCAGCACCAGGGAACGGAAGCGGTCCGGGGTGATGGGATCGGCCGGCGCGCTCCGGCGCCACGCCTCCACCACCCCCGGACCGTCGCCCGCGCGGAAGCCACGGATCCCCGGCCGGGTCGTCGTCGTACGGTCGGTCATCGGCGGGGTCGTCCTTCCGGGCGTACGGCAGATCTTGCGACAGGGCTTGCGACAGATCTCGCGGCAGGTGGTGCGGCACGTCTCAGGCGTAGAGCAGGACGTCGTCGCCGGCCCACCGGCCGGGCGGGACCGGTGGTTCGCGGAGCGGCAGCGGGTCGTCGCCCGCGTCAACGGCGCGCCGCAACCGGTCGGAGCCCCACAGCAGGTCGACGAAGTGCCGGTGGCCGGTGTCCTCGGCGCCCTCGTCGGCGGTGTGCCAGGCGAAGTCGTCCGGGTGGAGCCGCCGTAGCGTGGCGAGCATGGCGACGGCGGTGCGTACGGGCATGAACGCCTCGCGGTCGGTGATGTGGAGCTGTACCCCGCGCAGCGGCCGCCCGGCGTGCTTGTGGAAGGCCGGCCGGTACCGCAGATCACGGAAGTGCACTCCGGGCAGGGCGAGTTCGGCCAGGGCGGGGGCGAACCGGGCGTCGATGTACGGGGCGCCGACGATCTCGAAGGGCTGTGTGGTGCCCCGGCCCTCCGAGAGGTTCGTCCCCTCGAAGAGGCAGGTGCCCGGGTAGACGGCGGCCGTGGTGGGCGTCGGAATGTTGGGCGAGGGCGCGATCCACGGCAGGCCGGTGGCCGCCGCGTCCATGGCGCGCCGCCAGCCGGTCATCTCGATCACCGTCAGGTCGGCGGCCCTGCCCGCCGCTCGGGGCACGGCCGAGACGTTGAGATGCCGGGCGAGTTCACCGCAGGTGAGTCCGTGCCGGACGGGGATCGGAGCGCGCCCGACGAAACTCGCCCACACCGGGTCGAGCAGCGGGCCCTCGCAGACGAGTCCGCCGAGCGGGTTGGGCCGGTCGGCGACCAGGAACCGGATGCCGGTACGGGCCGCCGAGACCATGAGGTCGAACATGGTCCACACGTAGGTGTAGAACCTGGCCCCGATGTCCTGCAGGTCGTACACCAGGGCGTCGACGCCGCTGTCGATCAGCATCTTGTCGAGCCGCTCACCGCTGCACCGGTAGGTGTCGTAGACCGGGAGGCCGGTGTCGGGGTCCGTCCCGGCGGCCTCGCCCGCTCCGGCCTGGGCGGTGCCGTGCAGTCCGTGCTCGGGGCCGAAGAGGGCGGCCAGCCGGGCTCCGGCGTCGAGCAGCGCGGGCGCGGCCGGGCGCAGGTCGGGAAGGACGCCGGTGTGGTTGGTCACCAGTCCGAACCGGCCGGGCCCGGCGAGTCCGGGCGCCGCGTGCAGCCGCGCGATCCCGGTCGTCACCGCGCCGCGGTCGTCCGTGTTCATGCCTTGCCCCGTCTGCCGGTGACACCTTCTCAGCAATGGTCGGGAACTTACTCTTTGGTCCCGGAATTCCCGTAATGAATCGCCGACGGATCGTGTGCCGCATGTGTCACCCGCACAGCCGGGGACGTTCCGTTCCCCGCAGGGGTGTTCGGGCTTCCCCGGGGCCGCTGCCCAGCCCGCGGAGTGATCCTTCGAGGGCCGGGTGCCCCGATGGTGTGACGGCACCGGTCACTCCGACTCCCGTCCGGGGCGGGGACGTTGAAACAGGCATGGGCCTCAGCGACACCCCTTCCTTCGTCCAGTTGTCCGACGCCTACTGGCTGGACAGCCCCCATCTGGCTGAGCGCGCCCCCGACCCGGCGCCCCCGGCCCCGACCCCGACCCCGACCCTGGTCCCGGTCTCGGTCCCGTCTCCCGGCTTCCCGTGGCGGACCGCGATGGTCGGTCTGTCGGCGCTCACCGTCGCGCTCGCGTTGGTCATGGCACTCGTATGAGTGCCGGGCCGGGCCGGAGCGTCACGACACGCCGACGGTTGTCGCCCGGACGTGGGACGTTTCCGTGTCGGCGGGGCGTCCGGACGCGGTGACGGTGTGTGATGGCGTCGGGCCTCGGCCTTTCCGCCGTCCCCGTCGTCACCGTTTTCATCGCTCACGAAGGACATCACGATGCGTCTCAGCCGTCCGCTCGCCGTCACTCTCGGCGGGCTCGCCCTAGCCGTCATCACCATGGGTCCGGCGTCCGCCGCCCAGGGTTCGTTCGTCTGGGTGGGGCCGAAGGGCACGGCGTACGCCATCCAGAACCCGCCGGACCGCAAGTGCCTCGACATGGCGCAGGAGGCGCGCGGGCCGCAGAACTCGACGAAGAAGGCGCTCGTCGTCTACAGCAAGCAGAAGTGCAAGGGCACCGCTCGCCGGCTCGGCCCCGGGCACTCGGCGCCCGGCAGCGTCCGCTTCGCCAGCGTGGTCTTCAACCCCCGCTAGGCCGAAGGCCGTACAGCCTCGGTGGCGCCGAACACGTTGTGGTGTTCGGCGCCACCGGTCTTCGTCCGCGCCGGTCAGACTCCCCCGGCCACCGCGACGCCCAGTGCGCACAGCACCACGCCGGTGACGATGTTCAGCCCGCGCCGCACCGCCGGGCGGGACACCAGGGCCCGGCCCCGGCCGACGGCCCAGGTGAAGAGCAGGTACCAGCAGACGTTGACGAGGGCCCAGAGGGCGCCCAGCGCGATGGTGCTCAGAAGCACGGGACCGTCCGTCGTGACGAACTGGGGCAGCACCGAGACGGCGAAGACACCGGCTTTCGGGTTGCCCAGCGCCGTACCGAGTCCGGCGCCGTACGCACCCCGGAGTCCGGCGGGACCCGCCGTCGTGGCACCCGGGCCGGAGGCCGAGGCGGCGCCCTGCCTCGCCGCCGACCTGAGGGTGTTGACTCCCAGCACCAGCAGCACAGCTCCGCCCGCGAGCCGCACCAGCAGATAGGCGTGCGGGTTGGCGAGGAGCACGGCGGAGAGGCCCACCGCGGCGGCGGTCGACCAGACGAGCAGTCCGGTGGCGTTGCCGGCGATCGTGGCCCGGGCGGGCCGGGGGCCGAACTCCAGGGTCTGCCGGATCATGAGGGCCTGCCCGGCGCCCGGGAGCATGGCCAGCAGCCAGGTGGTGATCACGAAGAGGGGCAGATGGATGGGCACGGCGCGGCCGACCTTCTTCCTGGTGCGGGGGACGATCTGGTGCGGGTGGACGATCTGTCACCAGGCTGGCGCGGGCCGCGCATGAAGAGAAGTTAGAGCCATGAGGGTCAGCATTAAGATGTCTTAGTGATGACCTCGGATCCCGGGCAGCTGCGCCTGCTCGCCATGATCGACCGTCATGGCTCGCTGACCGGCGCCGCCCACGCCCTCGGTGTGACCCCGGCTGCGGTGACCCAGCAGGTGGCCCGTGCGGAGCGGGACTGGAACGCGCCGCTGGTGGTGCGCGGGCCGCGCGGGGCGTCGCTCACACCGGCCGGGGCGCTGCTCGCGGAGCACGGCCGGGTCATCGACGAGCAGACGGAACTGGCCGGTGAGCGGCTCGCCGCGCTCCTCGGCCGTCTGTCGCTGCGCCTTCGGGTCGGCGCCTTCCTGGCCGCCGGGCTGCATCTGCTCCCGCCCGCCCTGACCGCGCTGCGGCACCGCTGTCCGCAGGCGGACGTGTCGGTGGAGGACCTGCTGTCCGACCGCGGCGTCGAACGGGTCACGGCGGGCGAGCTCGACGTCGCGGTGATCGCCTCCTGGGCCCTGCCCCCGGAACCCTCCCCGCACATCACCGTGCACACACTGCTGCGGGACCCGATGGTCATCGTCCTGCCCGACGACCACCCGCTGGTCACCGGGTCCCCCGCCGGCACACCCCTGCGCCTGGAGCAGCTCCGCGACGAGTCCTGGGTGACCATCCTGGCCGGACACGCCGCCCGCGAGCAGCTCGACCGGGCGGCGAACAGCGCCGGTTTCACTCCCCGGATCCGCTTCCAGACGGCGTCGTACGACCTCGCCCAGGCGCTCGTCGGAACCGGCATCGGCGTCGCCCTCGTCTCCCGGCTGGCCCTCACCCGGGCCCCCGGCACCACGCACCGCCCGCTCGCCGACCCGCCGCTCCACCGCGACCTGCACGCCGTGACCAGGTCCGACACCGCCCTCACCCCGCTGGCGGACGTCTTCCGGGACCTGCTCCTCGACGTGGCCGCCGATCTGAGGGACACCTGGCCGTCACAGGGGTGACCGGGCGACCGCCACGACATACGCCCCGAACAGCAAGGAGACCGCGGTGAGCGCGCCGACGACGACCACGGCCTGGGCCGGTCGGCTGCGCCAGCTCCTGACCAGGGCGCAGGCCAGGGGCATGAGCAGGGGGAAGGCGGGGAGCAGGAAGCGGGGCTTGGAGGAGAAGGAGCCCGAGCCGCCCAGGACCACCAGGAGCAGGACGCCCGCGAAGACCACCAGGGGCAGCGGGGCCCGGTCCAGGCAGAGCAGGCAGAACAGCAGGATCCCCACGGCGACGATCACCAGGGACGCCGCGTAGACGAAGGCGCCGCCGTGCAGCAGCAGGCTCTTGAGGAGGAGCAGGGATCCCCGGCCGAAGTCGAAGCGGGAGTCCCAGGCGCTCTGCACCTCGAAGTAGCCGTGCAGCAGGCTGCCCGTCCGTTGCCCCACCCACAGGACGTAGCCGAGCCAGCCGAGCGGGGCGAGCAGGCATCCCGCCCACAGCCCGGCCGGGACGCGCCCACGCCGTCGTACCGCTTCGTACGCGCCCGCGACCAGCACGGCCGCCGCGACCGCGAAGCCGCTGGGACGCGAGAGCCCCGCCAGCGTGGCCAGTACGCCGGCCCCCAGCCAACGGCCCTTGAGCAGGCAGTACAGGGACCAGGCCGCGAGGGCGGAGAAGAGGGACTCGGTGTAGGCGACGGTGAGTTCGACCGACTGGGGCAGTACGGCCCACAGGGCGACGAGCGCGGTGGCCACGGATCGGCCGTACAGGTGATCGCCGATCCGGTAGACGCCCCACGCGGCGACGACGGCGGCGGTCCAGGCGACGGCCAGTGCGGCCTTGCCAGGAGTGAGCGGCAGGATCGTCGTCAGGGCGCGGACGAGCCCGGGGTAGAGCGGGAAGAACGCCCAGTCGGTCTGTACGGCTCCCCTGCGGGTGATGGTGATGAGGTCCCCGTAGCCGTGTGCGGCGATGTGCAGGTACCAGCGGGCGTCCCAGAGGTGGGCCAGGTTCTTGACCAGCGGGTGTCCCATGGCGTGGTTGGCCACGACGACGACGGCCACTCCGGCGAGCCGCACCGCCGTGAACAGCGCGAGGGCGGGCAGCAGGCCGGAAGGAGGGCGGCGGACGACCGCCGGGCGGGCGGGAGCGAACTTCGCGGGCGACTCGGGCCGCGGAACGGAGGACGTGCTCACGTTCCGACCATCGGCAGTGACAAGCGGTCGCGCAACGCGACACCGGCGCTTCTCGCGGTCTTCCGCACCGGTTCGGACCCACGCGACCCGCATCACATAGGGACCCCCTTGATCGATCATTCACCCCTCGGTTTAGCATATGAGCGCCACCTAGCTCGATCGAGAGATGGATCTGTGACTGTCAACGACGACTCGTTCACCAACTGGAAGCATCGCGAGGAGATCGCGGAGTCGATGATCCCGATCATCGGGAAGCTGCACCGGGAGCGGGACGTGACGGTCCTCCTCCACAGCCGCTCCCTGGTGAACAAGTCGGTGGTCAGCATCCTCAAGACCCACCGCTTCGCCCGCCAGATCGACGGCGCCGAGCTCTCGGTCACCGAGACGATGCCCTTCCTCCAGGCGCTCACCACGCTGGACCTCGGCCCCTCCCAGATCGACATCGGCATGCTCGCCGCCACCCACAAGGCGGACGACCGGGGTCTGAGCGTCGAGGCGTTCACCGCGGAGGCGGTCGCCGGGGCCACCGGCGCCAACAAGATCGAGCAGCGGGAGCCGCGGGACGTCGTCCTGTACGGCTTCGGCCGCATCGGCCGCCTGGTCGCCCGGCTGCTCATCGAGAAGTCCGGCTCCGGCAACGGCCTCAGGCTGCGGGCCATCGTGGTGCGCGGTGGCGGCGGCGAGGACATCGTCAAGCGCGCCTCGCTGCTGCGCCGCGACTCGATCCACGGCCAGTTCCAGGGCACGATCACCGTCGACGAGGAGAACAGCACGATCCTCGCCAACGGCAACGAGATCAAGGTGATCTACGCCGACGACCCGTCCGCCGTGGACTACACGGAGTACGGCATCCGGGACGCCATCCTCATCGACAACACGGGCAAGTGGCGCGACCGCGAGGGTCTGTCGAACCACCTGCGCCCGGGTATCGAGAAGGTCGTCCTGACCGCGCCCGGCAAGGGCGACGTCCCGAACATCGTGCACGGCGTCAACCACGACACGATCAAGCCGGACGAGCAGATCCTGTCGTGCGCGTCCTGCACCACCAACGCGATCGTGCCGCCGCTGAAGGCGATGGCCGACGAGTACGGGGTGCTGCGCGGGCACGTGGAGACGGTCCACTCGTTCACCAACGACCAGAACCTGCTGGACAACTACCACAAGTCCGAGCGTCGCGGCCGGTCCGCGCCGCTCAACATGGTGATCACCGAGACGGGTGCCGCCTCCGCCGTCGCCAAGGCGCTGCCCGACCTCAAGGCGCGGATCACCGGCAGCTCGATCCGGGTGCCGGTGCCGGACGTGTCGATCGCGATCCTCAACCTCCAGCTGGCCCGCGAGGCCTCCCGTGAGGAGGTCCTCGACTACCTCCGCGAGGTGTCGCTGACCTCGCCGCTGAAGCGCCAGATCGACTTCATCACCGCTCCCGACGCGGTCTCCAGCGACTTCATCGGCTCGCGGCACGCGTCGATCGTCGACGCCGGCGCGCTGAAGGTGGAAGGCGACAACGCGATCCTCTACCTCTGGTACGACAACGAGTTCGGCTACTCCTGCCAGGTGGTCCGGGTCGTCCAGCACGTCTCGGGCGTGGAGTACCCGACGTTCCCGTCCCCGGCGGTCTGATCTCCTCGCTCACCCGGCTCACCTCCCTTGTGTCAGAGGGGAGGTGAGCCGTCCGCTTTTCGCGCCCGCGCCTTCCCTCCCGCACCGCACCCTTGACGCTCACCCGGAACCGATGGCAACGTTTTTATCGATACAAAGGATCTCTTGATTACCACTGCCCCGCTGCCCCGCTGTACCGGATCCCGACAGGAGCACCCGTGTCCACCGCCACCGCGATCATCAACCTCGACATCGAGGGCCCGACGATCAGCCGCCATCTCTACGGCCACTTCGCCGAGCACCTCGGACACTGCATCTACGGCGGCTTCTGGGTCGGCGAGGACTCCCCCGTCCCCCATGAGGGCGGTATCCGCCTCGACGTAGTCGAAGCCCTGCGCGCCCTGGACATCCCCAACCTCCGCTGGCCCGGCGGCTGCTTCGCCGACGAGTACCACTGGCGGGACGGCATCGGCCCGCGCGAGCAGCGCCCCCGGATGGTCAACACCCACTGGGGCAATGTCGAGGAGAACAACCACTTCGGCACCCACGAGTTCATGGCCCTGTGCGAACTCCTCGGCGCCGAGCCCTACATCAGCGGCAACGTCGGCTCGGGCACCGTCCGCGAGATGAGCGAGTGGGTCGAGTACCTCACCCGGGACGGCGACAGCCCGATGGTGCGGCTGCGCAAGGAGAACGGCCGCGAGGAGCCCTGGCGGGTGAAGTACTGGGGCATCGGCAACGAGACCTGGGGCTGCGGCGGCAACATGCGCGCCGAGTACTCCGCCGACCTGGCCCGCCAGTACGCCACCTACTGCCGCGACCACGGCGACAACAAGCTCTACCGCATCGCGTCGGGCGCCTCCGACGCCGACTACAAGTGGACCGAGACCCTGATGCAGCAGATCAGCTGCTTCGGCTGCGAGGCCACCCCGAAGAACTTCTTCCAGGGCCTGTCCGTCCACTACTACACCCTCGCGGGCCCCTGGGAGGCCAAGGGCAGCGCCACGGAGTTCGACGCCGAGGACTACTACCGCACGATGCTGTCGGCCCGCCGCATCGACCGCATCCTCGCCGGCCACTCCACGGTCATGGACGTCTACGACCCGGGCCGCACGGTCGGCCTGGTGCTGGACGAGTGGGGCACCTGGTGGGACGTGGAGCCCGGCACCAACCCCGGCTTCCTCTTCCAGCAGAACACCCTGCGGGACGCGCTGGTGGCGAGCACCCACTTCGACATCTTCCACAAGCACGCGGCGCGCCTGCACATGGCCAACATCGCCCAGACCGTCAACGTGCTCCAGGCCATGCTCCTCACCGACGGCGACGCCCTGGTGCTGACCCCGACCTACCACGTCTTCGAGATGAACAAGGGCCACCAGGACGCGACTTCGCTCCCGGTGCACCTGCGCGCCGAGGGCGCCCGCCGCCGCGTCGGGGACGCCGAACTCGACACCCTCTCCGCCTCCGCCAGCGTCAAGGACGGCCAGGTCCTGATATCGGTGAGCAACCTGGACGCCGGGGAACCCGCCGAGATCACCCTCGACCTGCGCGGCGGCACCCTCGGCGAGCCGACCGCCCGCATCCTGACGGCCGACAAGCTCCAGGACCACAACACGCCCGAGGCGTCCACGTCGGTGGCGCCGCGGGCCTTCGAGGGTGTGACCGTCACCGCCGACGGCCTCAAGCTCACCCTCCCGCCCCACTCGTTCGTCACCGTCCAGGCCCCCCTCGACCAGCGCTGACCCCAGGAGTGCGCACATGACCCGATCCGCACGTCCGCTGCCCGCACGGCACCTGCGTCCGCCGATGGGCTGGAACAGCTGGGACTGCTACGGCACCACCGTCACCGAGGAGGAGGTCCTCGCCAACGCGGAGTTCATGCGCGAGCACCTGCTGCCGCGCGGCTGGGACACGGTGGTCGTGGACATCCAGTGGTACGAGCCCACGGCCCGCGCCCACGGCTACAACCCCGACGCACCGCTCGTCCTCGACGACCACGGCCGCCAGCTCCCCGCCCCGAACAGGTTCCCCTCCGCCGTGGCCGGGGCCGGGTTCGGGCCGCTGGCCGAGCGGGTGCACGGCATGGGCCTGCGGTTCGGGCTGCACATCATGCGGGGCATCCCCCGACGCGCCGTGGAGGCCAAACTCCCGGTGTTCGGGACGGAGTACACGGCCGCCGACGTGGCCGACACCGACTCCGTGTGTCCTTGGAACTCCGACAACTACGGCCTGAACCACGACCACCCCGGCGCCCAGGCCTACTACGACGCGCAGGTCGCACAGTTCGCCGACTGGGGCGTCGACTTCGTCAAGGCCGACGACATGCTCTTCCCGTACCACGAAAGGGAGATCGCCGCCTACGCACGGGCGATCGAGCGCAGCGGACGGCCCATCGAGCTCAGCCTCTCCCCCGGCACGGACATGTCGGTGGCCCGCCTGGACCATCTGCGGGAGCACGCCACCATGTGGCGGGTCTGCGACGACCTGTGGGACCGGTGGGAGGACGTCGAGGCGCAGTTCGCGCGCATGGCCCGCTGGGCGCCGTGGCAGGGGCAACCGGGCTGGGCGGACGCCGACATGCTGCCGCTGGGCCATATCGGTATCCGCGCGGAGCGCGGCGAGGACCGTCACTCCCGTCTCACCCGCCCCGAGCAGGTCAGCCTGCTCACCCTCTGGCTGATCTCCCGCTCGCCGCTGATGATGGGCGGCGACCTGCCCACCAGTCCGCCCGAGACCATCGAACTGCTCACCAACGACGAGGCCCTCGACGTCCTGTGGCACAGCACCGGCAACCGGGAGGTGCTGCGGGAGCGGGACCTGGTGCTGTGGACCGCCGGGGACTCCGACGGGCGCACCCGGTACGCGGCCGTGTTCTCGCTGACGGGCGAGGAGCGCCGGTTCGAGGTGCCGCTGGGGTCGATCGGGGCCGGACCCGGCGACCGGATACGGGAGGTCTGGACCCGCACCGACACCGCCTACGACGGCCACCGGCTGGTGGCCGAGCTGCCCGCCCATGGTGCCGCCCTCTATCGTCTTGGCGAGGACGGCAGCCGGGAGTGAGTGTGACGACGATCCAGGACGTGGCGAGGGCGGCCGGAGTCTCGGCGATGACCGTCTCCAATGTGATCAACGGCCATCCCAACGTCCGCCCGGCCACCCGGGACCGCGTCCTGGAGGCGATGACCCGGCTCGACTACCGGGTCAACGTCGCCGCCCGCAATCTGCGCAAGGGCCGCACCGGGACGATCGGCCTGGCCGTCCCGGAGATCAACCGCCCGTACTACGGCCGGCTGGCCGCCTCGATCATCGCGGCCGCCGACCGGCACGGCCTGCGGGTCAGCATCGAGCAGACCGGGGCCCGCCGGGAGAGCGAGCTGGCGGCCCTCGCCCTGTCCCGCAACCGGCTCTACGACGGCCTCATCCTCAGCACGGTCGGGATGGGCCCGGCGGATGTCGAGGCGCTGGAGGTCGACCATCCGGTGGTGATCCTGGGCGAGCGGATCTTCGGCGGTCCCGTGGACCATGTCGCCATGCCGAACGAGGCCGCCTCCGAGGCGGCGACACGCCATCTCGTCGAGCGGGGCTGCCGGCGGATCGCCATCGTGTGCGGACGGCTGGGCGGCGAGGTCGATGTGTCGAGCCTGCGGCACGCCGGGTATCTGCGGGCGCTCGCGGAGGCGGGGCTGCCGGCGGATCCGGAGCTGGTGGTGACCGTCGAGTCGCTCACCATGCAGGATGCCGCCCGCCGGCTACGGGAGCGGCTGGCGGACGGGCTGGTCCTCGACGGGGCGTTCTGTGTCACGGACACGGTGGCCATGGGCGTGCTGCGCGCCCTCGCCGACGCCGGGCTCCGGGTGCCGGAGCAGGTCAGGGTGATCGGCTTCGACAATGTCGACGAGAGCGCGTACCTCGTGCCCTCGCTGTCCACCGTCGACCCGGACCACGACCTGATGGCCGAGCGCGCGGTCGCCCTGCTGGCGTCGCGTATCGACCGGGCCGGGTCCGGGCCGGAGCGGGAGGAGTTCGCCGGACCCTTCCGCCTGGTGGTGCGGGAGTCGACGGGCGGCTGAACCGCCCGGCCGACCCCGGAGAGCTGCGGTGCATTCGTCAGTCGGCCTCGGCGTGCGGCCGTACCTTCATGACGAGGGTGCGGGGACGGACCGTCGCCCGGGCCACCGGCCGGACGGTCTGGCCGGGGGCGAGCTCCAGTCGTACCCGCCGGAGCACGGTGGCTATGGCGGTGATCAGTTCGGTGACCGCGAACCGGTCTCCGACGCACTTGTGCTTGCCCGCGCCGAAGGGCAGGAACGCGCCCTGCGGGAGGGCCTGTTCGCCGTCCAGCCAGCGGTCGGGGTCGAAGGTCAGGGGGTCGGGGAAGTAGGCCGCGTCGCGGTGCAGGGCGTGCTGGCAGTAGGCGAGTTCGGTGCCGGGCGGCAGGGTCCAGTCGCCCAGCCGGGTCTCGGTCATCGTCCGGCGGGTGACCAGCCAGCCGGTGTGGTGCAGGCGCAGCGCCTCCTTGATCACGCGGTCCAGGTAGGGCAGCCGGGTGACGTCCTCGAAGGCCACGGGGCGGTCGCCGAGCACCGCACCGAGTTCGGCGAGGACCCGGGACTCGATCTCGGGGTTGCGGGCGAGCTCGTAGAGGACCCAGGACAGGACGGAGGCCGTGGTCTCGGTGCCCGCCACGGCCAGCGTGAGGATCTCGGAGCAGATCTGGTCCTCGGTCAGCGGCTGCCCCGTCGACTCGTCGGTGGCGGCCATCAGCAGGGAGAGCATGTCCCCGGTGCCGTGGCCGGAGGCCTGGAGTGCGGCGATGGCGCCGTTGATGGTCGCGCGGGCGTCGTCGCGGGCGCGGTCGAAGCGGCGGTTGAAGGGGATGGGCAGGCGTTCGAACCAGTCGGGCAGCATGATGCGCACGCCTACCCCGTTCATGACGACGGAGAGGTCGCGACGCAGTTGAGCAAACGTTTCTGCATTGATGCTGCCCGAGAACACCGTCTTCACGAGCATGTCGAGGGAGAGTTTGACCATCGCCTCACGGACGTCCAGGTCCTGACCCGGCGTCCATTCGTCGACGGCGGAGTCGACCTCGCCGCGCATGAGGTCGACGTAACGGGCGATCTCGGCGCGGCCGAAAGCAGGCTGCAGTTGCCGCCGTTTCCGGACGTGCTCCTGTCCGGCGACGGTGACCACCGACTGGCCCATGAGCTGGCCCATCTTCTCGAAGAACCGGCCCTTGTCGAGGCTCGGCCCCAGGTCGGTGAGCATCGTCCGGATGAGTTCGGGGTCCTGTACGACGATGGTGCGGGTGCCCGGCTGGAGGGTGATCTCGACCAGCGGGCCGTACTTCTCCCGGAGTCCGGCGATGAAGGCGAGGTTGTCCCGGCCGAGCTGTACGGCGTGACCCAGCAGCGGGAGCGAGCCCGCCGCCCTGGGTATGGGGGGAGGCGCCACAAGCGTCATGAGTCTCATGTCCCTTCAAGGCGATCATGACCTCGCTTATGGCTGCCCACCCCTGGCCGTGGCTCAATCTGTGCCGTCCGACACGCGATCATGCGTTCGATATCAGACGAGGTGGCCGAAGACCACCAGATTCTCCGTGTAGTCCTTGACGTCGTGGTCGTAGTCGCCGGCGCAGGTGATCAGGCGCACCTCGGGGCGGCGGGTGTCCGCGTAGACGCGTTCGCTGGGGAAGTCGTCCTTGGCGAAGGTGTCGGCGTCGTCGACCACGAAGTCCGCCTTCGTGCCGTCGGCCCGGTCCACCGTGAACCGGTCGCCGCGCCCGAGTTCGTCCAGCCGGGCGAAGACGGCCGCCGAGATCTTGGTGTCGACGTGCCCGGCGATGATCGCCGTGCCCGCCTCGCCGGGCGAGATGCCCCTGGCGTACCAGCCGACGAGGTTGATGTCGTCGGCCGGCGGGGGCTGGAGCTGACCCGAGGAGCCGATGGTGAGGGTGGTGAAGGGGGCGTCGACGGAGATCTTCGGGATGACCAGACGGGTCGGTGTGGACCGGGGCAGCGCCTCGCCGGTCCGGCGCGGATCGGCCTCGGGGGCGGCGCCGGCGCTCTCGGCCGGCATGGTGCCCGCGATGTCGGAGGCCTTGCCGTGTCCGCCGAACAGCGCCATGGCCAGCATCACGACGGCCACGCCCCACACCGGCAGCAGTCCGCCGCGTTGGGGACCGTTCGGGTCATCGGGATTCGGGGCCTGCGTATTCGGGTCTTCCGTATTCGGTTCGTCGGGGTTCGGGGACGAGGCGCCAGCTGCCATCGGAGATCACCTTTCTGGGTCGCGGCAGCGGGTTGGGCGGGAACGGGGACCGCGGTGCCGTCGACGGCTCGAACACCGACGACGCCGCGGCCCCGTACACGTATGCCCATCAGGACACGGGCCCCGGGACTCTCCTGCGCCGCAGCGCGTAGGCGCCGGCGGCCGCTACGCCCAGGACGGCCAGTCCGCCGGCCGTGACCCCGGGCGTGGCGAGGCCGCCGCCGCCGGTGTGCATGCCACCGTGCGGCTTGCCGCTCTCCTCGTCGTCACCCCACGAGCTGCCCTTGCCCTGGCTGTCGTCGCCCTTTCCCTTCCCGCTCTGGTCCCCCTTGCCCCCTTGGTCTTCCTTGCCACTCTGGTCGTCCGACCCCGAGCTGTCACTGCCCTTGTAGGACTCGGGGTCGAACTTGCTGTCGTCGCTGCTGTAGGAGGAGTCGTCACGGCCTCCGTCGTCCCAGATCCCCGCCACCGCGGCCTGGGCGGCGGGGGCGGAGAAGGCGAGGGCGGCCGTGGCGGCCGTCGTCGCCAGGATCATGCGGGCAGAACGCATCTCGGTGTCCTTCCGCCGTGGCCGGGTGCCGATACTCCATCAGCTGAAACGACCCGGCTCCGACATGAACCACCGTCAGCCAGCACCACGCCCGGCACCATTCGGACCGCCCATCCGGGGTGGCGACACGCCCAACACCGCCCGGCTGGGTCAATCCCGACCGGGGGCACACCGCCATTCGGGCGTGAGCGGGCCCGTCACCGGCGTGTCGCCGGATGACGGGCCCGCGGCCGTGTCAGTAGCCGACGTAGAACGTGGCGTCGGCCTGCTCCGTGCTGGTGGAGATGGGGTCGATGCGCAGCACGTAGTCGGAGTGGCGGATGTAGCGCGTGGGGTAGTTGTACGACCGGAACGACGACCACGAGGAGTCGGCGAGGCCGGCAGTCCTGTAGAACGTGGCGTCCTGGGCGAACGTCGTCGTGCTGTCGTTCACGTCGAGCTGCAGCTGGTAGTTGTAGTGGCGCAGGTAGCGGGTCGGGTAGTTGACCGACTGGAAGGACACTCCGCTGCTGTCGGCCAGGCCCGGGACCAGCGTCCACATCCCGTCGGTGTACGGGTCGAAGGCGTACTCGTCGATCCGGCCGACGAAGTTGCTGTGCCGGACGTACCGGGCCGGGTAGTTGTAGGACTTCAGCCGGTTCCAGGCGGGGGTGCCCCACTTGGCGACGAGGTTGTTGTACTCGGTCGAGGTGATCGGCTGGATGCCGCAGTGCTTGGAGTTCAGCGGCTGGGTGTAGGTCTTCTGGTCGAGAGCCGTCCAGGTGCCGGCGGACAGATCACTGGTCTGCCAGGCGTAGAAGACGCCGTTGGGGTCCCAGGTGTCGCCCCACAGGTACCAGGTCGAGCTGGACGTGAGGGACTTGACCAGTTCCGGGGCCTCGGTGCCGTTGTGCGAGACGGCCGTGCTGAACTCGGTGAAGCTGCCCGGGTCCAGTGAGGTGGACCGGGCGCCGACCAGGGTCGAGTTCTTCTTGAAGTAGAGGTAGTTGACGCCGTTCACACCGACGGCCAGGTCACCGTCGATGACGTCGTAGCCGGGGTCGAAGAAGACCTGGGGGTCGCCGGCGGTGATGAAGTCGCCGGTGTAGTTGATCATGATGACGTTGTGGCCGCTGGAGTTGACGGCGGAGTAGATGACGCCGTACTCGCCGCGGCCCGCGTCCCAGAACGCCTCGGGCGCCCAGGCGTGGGTGTCCATGTCGTGCAGCTTCACCCGCCGGTAGCCGGTGAAGGTGCGCAGGTCGGTGGAGTCCCAGACGTGGATGTACTGGCTGACGTAGGTCCAGTCGGTGCCGTTCAGGTCGGTGGCGAGGACCACGAAGGTGCCGTCCTGCTTGCGCAGGATGAACGGGTCGCGCAGACCGAGGGAGCCCGCCGTGGGGGTGGCGACGGAGGCGTTCTGGTTGAGCGGCGTCCACTGGAGGCCGTCGGTGCTGACGGCCAGGTGCAGGCCGTAGTTGGCGGCCAGCATGTCCGGGGACTCGGTGAAGTAGCACATCACATAGGCCGAGTTGGTGGCGGCCTGTGCGCTGCCGGCGCCGAGGGCGAGGGCGCCGGTGGCGGCGATGGGGACGGTCGCGGCCATGCCGAGGAAGTGACGGCGCGACAGGGGGGTGCCGTTCATGTGCGCTCCAGACGAGGGGGAATGTCCGGGATTTCGGACACAGTTCGGGAAACCGATCAGAAACTAGAGGGGCGCGTGGGGCGCGTCAATCCTTGCGTAACAAGGGAGTTACTCGGATTTCCCGTTCTTCACCGGCAGGGTGAGGCTCGCGGGGCGCAGTCCGGGCGCCGTTGCTGTGAGGGTGATGTGACCTGGCTGTTTGCCGGGGCGCAGGACGGCCAGGGCCCTGCCGTGCCAGGTGTGGCGGCGTGGCTGCTTGAAGCTGTCCACGTTGTGGGGGTTGCCGTTGGCTACCCCGGCGAGTTGCCCGGCACCGGTGATCCCGAAGCCGACCTGCAGTGTCGCGTCGGGGACGAGCCGGCCGCGCGCGTCGGTGACCTCGACGAGGACATGGGCCAGGTCGTCACGAGCGGTGGTCAGGGAGCGTACGTCGGAGACGAGGCGGAGGGCCGCCGGGGGGCCGACCGTGCGCAGGGTCGTACGGCCGATCTCGTCCCCGTCGCGGTAGGCGACGGCCGTCAGTTCGCCCGGCCGGTAGGGCACGGTGAAGGTGGCCATGGCGCGTTCGGGTACCGCCCGGGCGATCTTCGTTCCGTTGAGCAGGAGCCGGGCGTCGTCGCCGGGCGTGTAGACGTGCACGGTCATCGGGTGGTCGAGGGCGACGTCCCAGGTCCAGCCGGCGAGTTCGTCGAAGTAGCCCCACCAGACGGCGACCTGCTCGGTACCGGGCAGGGTCGGGCGTTCCACCAGGAGCTCCACCGGGCTGCGGCCGGTCAGCGCGGCCCGCCAGTGGTTCTGCGGCTTGCGCTGCCCGATCAGGTCGAGGTCGCCGCAGTTGCCCTGGAAGTAGGGGTACGGATAGCCGAAGCCGCCCCATGAGTGGTGCAGGGTACGGGCGAGGGACCAGCCCGGCATGACGCTCTGGTCGCCGATGGACGCGGCCGTGCCCTCGGGGGCCATCGGTGTCTTGCCGATGCCGGACTCGCCGAGGTAGTCCCAGGCGGCCCACACCCAGTTGCCCACGGCCCAGGCGTTCTCCTCCACGAACCTGGTGTCCTGGTAGATGGTCGCCGGGAAGCCCTCGCTCTGGGTCATGGCCCGCTCGGGGTGGGCGGCGTGCATCGGGCCGTACGTCTTGCCGTTGGCGTTGTAGTGGACGTCGCCGACGTCGACGTAGCTCCAGGAGGGGTCGTCGGCACTGAAGGTGGAGCCGCCGCCGAGGGTGATGGGGCGGGTCCGGTCCAGGGAGCGCAGGGCGGCGGCGAGTTGGGCGCCCCGCTGTCCGTTCGTCGTGTCGGTGATCTCGTTGCCCAGGGACCAGATGACCACGCTGGGGTGGTTCCGGTCGCGCAGGACGGTGCCGGTGAGGTCGCGCTCCCACCACTCGGCGAAGTACAGCGAGTAGTCCTGCGGGTTCTTGCCGGTGTCCCAGACGTCGAAGAACTCGTCCATCACCAGCATGCCGTGCCGGTCGCAGGCGTCGAGGAGCGCGGGCGTCGGCGGGTTGTGAGCGGTGCGGACGGCGTTGAAACCGGCCGCCTTGAGGAGTTCGACCCGGCGTTCCTCGGAACGGTCGAGGGCGACGGCGCCCATCGGCCCGTGGTCGTGGTGGACACAACCGCCGGTGATCTTGACGGTCTCGCCGTTGAGCCGGAAGCCGGCCTCGCCGTTCCAGACCAGGGAGCGGATCCCGAAGGCGGTGGTCACGGTGTCGACGACCCGGCCCCGGACCAGGACCTCGGCACGGGCGGTGTAGAGGCTGGGCGAATCCGGGGACCACAGGGCGGCGGCGCGGACCGGGAGGTCGAGGACGGCCACGCCGTTGGCGTCGGTGGCGGCACTGCGCGCCGAGACCGGCTCGCCGCGCGGGTCGAGGACGGTGACGCGCACGTCCGCCGGAGCACCCTCGACCGTCACCTCGACATGGGCCACCGAGTGGTGGGCGCTCACCTCGGGGGTGGTCACATGGACACCCCAGAGCGGAATGCGGACCGCGCCGGTCACGGTGAGCCAGGTGTGACGGTAGATGCCCGAGCCGGAGTACCAGCGGCTGTTCCGGCCGCTGTTGTCGACCCGGACGGCGAGCACGTTCGGTCCCGTGCGGTCGAGGTGCGGGCTCAGGTCGTACGCGAACGAGGTGTAGCCGTAGGGGTGGAAGCCGAGGTGCACGCCGTTGAGCCAGACGTCGGCGTTCTGGTAGACGCCGTCGAAGCGCAACTCGGTGTGCTCTGCTTCGAGTTCGAAGTGCTTGCGGTACCAGCCGAGGCCGCCCACGGTGTAGCCGGTGGAGCCGCCGTTCTGGCTGTGCGCGGTGTCGAAGGGGCCGATCACCTGCGGGGCCTGCGGCTGGTCCGGGTCCTTGAGGACCAGCAGGGACGGGTCGCTGGTGGCGGCGCCGTCGGTGGAAGTGGCGTAGGGCAGGTCCTCGATGCTCCAGTCGTGCGGGAGGTCCAGCGCACGCCAGGCCGTGTCGTCGTACGACGGTCTCTCCGCGCCGTCGGCGTCGCCCCTCAGGAAGAGCCAGCCCTCGTCGAAGGACCGGTCGCGCGGAATGTCGCCGCCGCTCGCCGCGGCCTGCGACGGCGGCAGACCGGTCTCCAGCGCCGCCGCCGCTGCCGCTGCCAGGCCGAGGGCCTGCCGTCGGGTCACCCCACCGCTGTGCTGTCGGCTCATCGTCAGCCCATCTCGGCCAGGTCGGTGACCTCGGCCGGCGTCAGCGTCCTGCCGTAGACGCGGAAGTCGTCGACGGACGCCTTGAGGTACGGGTCGGCGTACTGGGAGCGGCCGATGTAGTTGGCGCGGATGTGGTTGCCGAAGTGACGGGGTTCGACGGTGACCGCCGAGTTGCGGCCCGTCTCCCGGCCGTCGACATAGAGGACGGCCGTTCCGGCGCCGTAGGTGAGGGCCACATGCACCCAGCGGTCGGTGGGCAGCGGATCGGCGTCGATGCGCTGCTCAGCTCCGGCGCCGCCCGCGGTGATGGCGTAGCGGAGGGTGCCGGCGTCGCTGAGCGGGGTGAGGAACATGTTGGCGGTGACCCCGGTGCCGAAGTCGAAGACACGGCTCCAGCCGGCCGGCTGTCCGGCGAGGTTGACCCAGGTCGTCACGGAGTAGGCGGACGCGCCCGCCAGCAGGTCCTCGGCGAGGGCGACATGGCCGTCGGTGCCGTCCAGGGCGACGGCTCCGGCGAGGTGGCCCGTGGACCAGGTCGCGCCGCCCGCCAGGGTGGCGGTCCTGCCGTTGCCGGTGGCGTCGGACGCGGTGCTGCCCGAGGTCTCGTCGAAGCGGTGCCAGGCGGCGAACTCCGGTGGCGGAGACGGGGGTTGGCCGGTGAGCCAGTAGACGGTGTAGTGCTGGTGGTGGACCCGGGCGATCGGCAGCAGGGTGACGGACTCGCCGTCGGCGGTGGCGGTGAAGGTCAGCGGGGCGGCCGAGGTCTGCCGGAGTGAGTCCGGGTCCAGGCGGGGCAGCCAGGGGTTCGCCGTGTCGCCGTATGCGCCGGCCAGGACGACCGGTCCGTGCAGGACGGCCTTGACGTCGGGGTCGTCGGGGGTGGCCTCGACGGTTGTGCGCATGGGCAGGGAGACCTCGACGCGGTCGCCGGTGCGCCAGGTGCGGTCCAGGGTCAACCAGCCGCCGGACGCCGGACGTCGGGCCAGGGTACGGCCGTTGAGCTTCACCCGGGCGCCGCTGGCCCAGCCGGGGACGCGGACCAGGAGCTGGTGGGTGGCGGATCCCGCGGTGACGGTGAGCACGGTGGTGGAGGCGTCGGGCAGGGCGGTCTCCTGGCGCCAGGTGATGTTCTTCTCGGCCCACTTGACCTCGGACGGGATGAACAGGTTGACCAGCAGCCGCTGTTCGTCGTGGGTGTAGACGGTGTCGGCGAACTTTGCCTGGGTCTCCATGCCGGTGCCGTGGTCGCAGGAGAAGTTGTCGTAGTCGGTGGAGTAGGCGTTCGGGTCGGTGCCCATGAAGGACGGCTGTTGTTTGAAGGAACCCGGGGCGAGACCGGTGTAGTAGATGTTGAAGCCGTGCGCGGAGTCCGGGTCCTGTTCGCCGAGCATCTGGTTGAACAGGGTGCGTTCGTAGTGGTCGAGGAGGTCGGTGCGGTCCGGGGTCTGCAGGTGCAGCAGCCGGGTCAGCTTGAGCATGTTGTAGCTGTTGCAGTTCTCGCAGGTGCTGTTGCTCAACTGGCCCGCGACGACGTCCGGTTCGTGGAAGGCCTCGCCGTTGCTGTTGCCACCGATCACATACGAGTGGTGCTCGGTGACGATGCGCCAGAAGTTCTCGGCGATCGTGCGGTAGCGGTCGGCCAGTCCCTCCTGCCAGAGCCGCATGGCGCCGACCATCTTCGGTATCTGGGTGTTGGCGTGCAGCCCGGCGAGCCGGTCCTCACCGGCCGCGAGGGGGTCGAAGACCCGGGCGTGCGTGAAGCGCTCGGCGACCTGCAGCCAGCGGGCGTCGCCGGTGAGGGCGTGCAGATCGGCGAGCACGTCGTTCATCCCGCCGAACTCCGTCTCCAGCACCCGCTGCATCCGCTCGTAGCTCAGCTTCGCGGTACGCCGGTCGACCCACTTCCCCAGGCCCAGTACGACGTCGAGGGCCTGTCCGCTGCCGGCCAGCCGGTGCTGTTCGACCAGCCCCGCCATGATCTTGTGCAGGGTGTAGTACGGCGCCCAGACGCCGGTTCCGGCCTCCAGCCGGTCGAAGAAGCTCTCCGGGAACGCCGAGAGATACCCCTGGCCGTAACCCGCGGCCGGTGCCGCGGCCTGGCACTCGGCGAGCGCGGCGACCAGCCGGGCGCCCTTGTCGCGCAGCGCGGTGTCGCCGGTGTTGGCGTAGGTGAGGGCGAGCCCGGAGAGCAGGTGGCCGGTGGAGTGGCCGCGCAGTTCGACGGTGGGGCCCTCCCAGCCGCCGCAGGGCTGTGCGGTGCTGGGCAGGCCGGCGTTGAGCCGGAAGGTGTGCAGCAGCCGGTCGATGTCGACGAAGCGCAGATAGGCGGTGTTGCGGCGCTGGTTGTCCAGGAAGGGGCCGGGCAGCAGCCTGACCGCGGTGAGCGGGAAGGGCCGTACCTGCTCGTTCGGGGCGGCCTGGGCGAGGGCGCCGACGGGCAGCGTCAGGGCAGTGGCGGCCGCGGTGAGGAAGGCCCGTCTGCCGAGGGGTGGGGTCACGAGATCCTCCGCATGTCGAGGGCGTGGGGCGAGGGAGTCCCGTTCCCTGCCCCACAGGCTGTCGTTCGAGATATCGAAAGCGGTGCGACATGCTGTGCGGAGTTCTACGGTATTTGACGGACCAGTGATGTCAATGACGCCTCCCGAGCCACTTCGAGCCCTCGAACCGCCTCGCCCCGTCCGGACGGCCGGGTCGGCCACCGCCGGGCAGGAGAGCGCTCAGCCCCGCGCAAGGCCCTTTCGCGACACCGTTCGAGGGCCTGCCACTGAACCCGGTCCGGTCTACGGGGAAAGCCGCTCCGCTCGACTTGATCGACATGGCTCCCTCCGTCAACTCGGAGTGGAGGTCACGGTCGGGGCGTAGGCCGTGCGCGCGGTGCCATCACCCGGGCGTGGGCGGAACCCGTCGTCATATCGGGGGAATCCGGCGGGAATTCACCTGCTTTCGGACGAGCGAGGTGCGATTCTTCGCTGCAGTCCGATCAGTACCACAAGGGGGAGGTATCTCCGTAGTGAACCGTATGCGCCCTTCTTTGGAAGTCCTGGCCGCCGCCGGCATCGTCACCGCCGCTCAGCTGGGGCTGGCCACCGGCGCGTCCGCGCGGGCCGAGGCGCCGCAGAGCACCGGCTGCCCTGTCGACATCGTCTTCCCGAGCCGCTTCTACGTGAACTCGAGCAGCTGGGTGACCGACGGCGGCCTGTACTTCGCCGTCAAGAACAAGAGCGCGAGCACGAGCTTCAAGAAGGTCACGTTCACCGTGACGGACGTCAAGAACATCCGCTTCGGCAGCGCCACGGCCAAGGGCGGCAAGGTCAGCCACAAGACGTCGAAGACGGTGTCGGTGTACACGGCGACGCTGAAGACGAAGACCAGCCTCGGCGTGAAGGTGCAGACACATCTGCTGAACACCCGCGCGTACGAGGTGAAGTTCGAGCTGCACGGCTCGGGGTGGAACTGCGCCGTGGACCAGGGCACCTGGGGCTCCTGATCCCGGCCGGCCCCTACCCTGGGCGCCATGGTCGACAACGGCGAAGGGCCGGGCGCGGCGGCCGCCCGGCTCACCGGGCGGCCGGTCTCGGGTGAGCGGGCGCGCTCGGTCACCGTGGCCGAGGTGACGCTCATGGACGGTCCCGCGGTCATGGTCAAGCGCGGCGACGGCCCGGGCGCGGTGCGGGCCGAGGTGGCCGGGCTGCGCTGGCTGGCCGCCGCCGGGGCCGTCGCGGTGCCGAAGGTGCTGGGGCACGACGAGCGGTGGATGGTGACCGAGCTGGTCCATGCCGGACACCCGGACGCCGAGGCGGCGAAGCGTTTCGGCAGCTCCCTGGCCGCCCTGCACTCCTCGGGGGCACCGGCGTTCGGGGCGGCCCCGCCGGACGGGCCGCGCGACGCCTGGATCGGCCTCGCCCCGATGCGCAACGAGCCGGGCGGCGACTGGCCGCGCTGGTACGCCGAGCAGCGGGTGCTGCCGTATCTGCGTGTCGCGGTCGACCACGGGACCCTGCGTCCCGGCGAGGCCGCGGTGGTCGAGCGGGTCTGCGAACGGCTGCCGGAACTCGCGGGGCCGGCCGAGCCGCCCGCCCGGCTGCACGGCGACCTGTGGAACGGCAACGTCCTGTGGGGCGCGGACGGCCGGGTCCGGCTGATCGACCCGGCCGCGCACGGCGGGCACCGCGAGACCGACCTCGCGATGCTCCGCCTCTTCGGCTGCCCGTATCTGGACCGGATCCTGGAGGACTACGAGGCGGCTACTCCCCTGGCCGACGGCTGGGTGGAGCGCATCGGCATACACCAGCTCTTTCCCCTACTGGTGCATGCCACGCTCTTCGGGCGGAGCTACGCCGAACAGGCTCTGGCGACATCCCGGACCATCGCGGGCATCTGACTCCGTCACATGCCGGACGGGCATGTGAAATCGGCCACGTGCGGAGACGATTCCCCGCTGGTTCCCAGGCAGTTCCTTAACAAGCTCTTAATTCGGGCTGAGATTACGCAGAGTAAGGAAACCAACCACGCGTTCGAATCGTATAAGTGCATGGAAGAACGAAACAGGGAGAGACCATGCAACCGTTCGCGCTCAACTACGCACGCCCCGCAGTGCAGTTGGACGTCACCACTCCGTACGCGTATGACTCCGGTCTGCAATTGAACGTTCTCCACGATGGCCGGATCGCAGCCACCGATCACGCAACGCTCAGAGCCCTGGGGACGACGACCTCCACCGCAGGCTCCAAGACGCACTTCGACGACTGAGCGCGGAACCAGACGATGACCGTGCTCATCCTGACCACTGACGAGGACGTGACGGCGGACATGGTGGTCCTCCGGCTGCACGAGGCCGCCGTGCCCGTCGTCCGCCTCGATCCTGCCGATCTGACCAGTGGTGTGGCCCTGTCGGGCGAGTATGTGCAGGGCGTCAGTCGCGGACACCTCTCCGTGAACGGACGCCTGGTGGGCATGAACGGCCTGCGCTCCGTCTGGGTGCGCAGGCCCGGAGTCGCGGCCGCCCGGGCCGCCCAGCCGTCCGCCTGGCTGAGCGAGGAGTCCTCGCAGGCGCTGTACGGCATGCTGCGCGGGACCGACGCACGCTGGATGAACCATCCGGACGCGGCCCGCCAGGCCCGGCACAAGCCGTGGCAGCTGCGGCTGGCGCAGCGCAGCGGGCTCGCCGTGCCCGCGACGCTGATCACCACGTTTCCGCAGGCGGCCCGGGAGTTCGCGGAGCGGTTCCCGGACCTGGTGGTGAAGCCGGTGTCGGGCGCGCATCCGCAGGAGCCGCCGCGGGCGGTGCCGACCAGCCGGGTGGCGCCGGACGCCGACTTCGCGGCGGTGGCGTTCGGCCCCACGCTGCTCCAGCGGCGGGTCGCCAAGCGGGCCGACATCCGGCTGACCGTGGTCGGCGACGCGCTGTTCGCCGCCCGCAAGCCGGTGCACCCGGACGCCCATCCCGACGACGTGGACGTCCGGTTCGCCCCGTCCGTCTCTCCCTGGCTCGCGGCGGACGTGCCGCCGCGAGTCGCCGAGGCTGTTCTCACGTATATGAAGGACGCCGAACTGGCCTACGGCGCCTTCGACTTCGCGGAGGACGCCGACGGCATCTGGTGGTTCCTGGAGTGCAACCAGTCGGGCCAGTTCGGGTTCGTCGAGATGGACACCGGGCAGCCCATCGCCGAGGCCATCGCCGACTGGCTGGCGACCGGCACCGCGCAGGACCGGTCGTATGTCAACGGCGGTCGGAGCACGACGCGTTGACGGACTGGGCGTCGGTGTGGAACAGAGCACGGAGAAAGGAACGGGAGATGCGCATCGGACTGCTGGGGACCGGTCCCTGGGCACGGGGGGCGTACGCCCCCGCGCTGGCGGGGCACGGTTCGCTGGACTTCGCCGGGGTGTGGGGCCGCCGCCCGGAGGCCGCGGTGGAGGTGGCGGAGGAGTACGGCGTCCGGGTGTACGACGACGTGGACGCGCTGCTGGCCGACGTCGACGCGGTGGCGGTGGCGCTGCCGCCGGCCGTACAGGCGGAGCTGGCGGTGCGGGCGGCGGAAGCGGGCCGGCATCTGCTCCTTGACAAGCCGCTGGCGATCGGTATGGCCGAGGGGCGGGCGGTGGTCGAGGCGGCCGAGCGGGCCCGGGTCGCCTCGGTGGTGTTCTTCACCACCCGGTTCCAGCAGGAGCCGGAGGCGTGGATCGGTGAACAGGCCGCCACCGCCGGGTGGTTCACGGCACGGGCGCAGTGGCTGGGCTCGGTGTTCACCGGCGACAGCCCGTTCGCCGAGTCGCCGTGGCGGCGGGAGAAGGGCGCGCTGTGGGACGTGGGGCCGCACGCCCTGTCCGTGCTGCTGCCGGTGCTGGGCGACGTACGGAGGGTGGCGGCCGCCGTACACGGCCCGGCGGACACCGTCCATCTCGTCCTGGAGCATGCCACCGGGGCGTCGAGCACGGTGACGCTGAGCCTCACCGCGCCCCCGGCGGCGGCCGGGGCCGATGTGGAGCTGCGGGGCGAGGCGGGGGTGACGCTGCTGCCGAGGAGTGCGGAAGGAGCGGTCCCCGCCCTGACCCGGGCCGCCGACGCCCTGCTCACCGCCGCGCACACGGGCCGCGCCCACCCCTGCGACGCCGCGTTCGGTCTGCGGGTGACCGAGATCCTCACGGAGGCGGAGACCGTACTGGGCAAGGACGTCGGTTAGCGGGACACCCCTCTCAGACGTCGTCGAAGGGCTTGTCGCTCCATCTGAACCCGGCCCGGTCCCCCTCGATGTGCAGCAGGAACTCGGGGACCGGGCCGTCCGGTGAGATCAGCGAGACCTGGCGGCGGATCTCGTCGTGGACCTCCTCCCACGCCTCCCAGTCCTCGTCCTCGGCCAGTACCAGTTCCCGCGCGAACAGGTCCTGCACATCGGCGAAGCCGGGTCCGGGGGTGAAGCTGCCCGACAGACAGGGGAAGTCGGCCTCGTCGATGACGATCTCGCCGATCGCCTCCTGCCGGCCGCGCACCTTCCAGACGCCGCCCTCGAACCCCATGCCGACTCCTCCCGGACGCTGTCGATCACCGTGCTCTCAGCATGTCACCCGGCACTGACAGCGGTGTCCGCCCAGAAGTTCACCCGCTCCCGGACGACGGGGTAGCCCGCCCTGGCGAAGTTCCCGGCCATCGGGAAGTTGCCCTGGTCGGTGGCGGCGGCGATGAACTCGGCGCCCTGTTCGACGAGGAAGTGGGTGCACTCCACGAGCAGGTCGTAGGCGTAGCCGTGCCCACGGTGCCCAGGCAGGACACCGATGAACCCGATGCACGGCCCCACCGGGTTGCGCGCGGGGATGTGGATGCCGACCGGCTCCCCCGCCGGCGTGCGGGCGATCTGCCACCACTCACGGGGCGAGGGCATCCAGTGGAAGATCTCCAGATCCTCCTGGGCGGCCAGCTCCACTCCCCCCTTTTCGACGGCCCGGCGGGCGTGGGCGTCGAGGGTGTCGGAGTTGATGGCGCGCAGGATGTCGAGGAAGACGCCGTCGTCGGGTTCGGCGGTGAAGACGAGGCGGCCGGGCCGCTCGGGCAGGCGGCACTCGGGAGTCCAGCGGTAGTTGTACCGCTCGACCAGCAGTTCGTAGCCGGCCTTGCGGACGGCGGTGAAGCAGGTCTCGGCGGCCGTGCGCGTCCCAGCTGTGTCGCGCCAGCCGGTGGGCAGGTCGAGTTCCAGTTCGTCGACCTGCCAGGGCGCGCTGCGCAGCAGTTCGGCGCCGGCCTCCTCCTCGCCCTCGGCCACGTCGAACCAGTTGATCAGGAGCGGCTGGGTGTCCTCGGGCCTGCCCCACCAGGCGGCGCGGGCGACCACCCGTCCGTCGCGCAGGGCGACGCGCTGCCACTCGGGACGGAATCGGGTGCGCTGGTGCTTCTCGCGCATGCGCAGCGGGTCGGGCATGGTGTCGAACAGGTGGGCGGTGCTGTCGTCGAGCGTGCGGATGACCGGATCGGTCACGGAATCCTCCGGGATGCGTGCTGCGGGGCGCGCTCCCGGGTCAGCTCTGACCTGTCACGCCCGGAAAACGGGGAGGGAGCGCTGGATGATGGGTGTGATGAACACGGCACTCGCCTCCTTCCGTCCGGTCTCGGGCGTGCGTTCATACGTTAGGGGCCAGGCCCGGCCGCGTCCACGGGTTTTCCCGCGACGGCACTGCAAGATCGGGACGGGGCGTTCCAAGATCGGGGCGGGCCGGGTGTCCGAACACGGGCGTAGCTTAGGGATGTGACTTCGGTGCGCGGCTGGTCGTCGCGTGGCTACCGGGACGGTCGTGGCTGGCTGCAGGGTGCGCCACCGCCACGGTGGGTACGGTTGCTGCCCCTCGCGCTGCTCGCGGGCGTGACCGTGGCGACGCTGCTCAGCCGCAACGGTCATGACTTCGGGTTCCTCCTCGGCGCCATACCGCCGCTGGCCGTCCTGTCGTACGGCCCGCTGGCGACGGCCGCGCTCGGCTGTCTGGTCGTGGTCCTGCTCAATGTGCCGGCCACGCACCTGAACCGACCCGGCCAGACCGACCTGCTCACGATCACGTTCGTCGCCGTACTGAGCGTGTTCGTGTCCTATGTGCGCAGCCACCGGGACGCCCAGCTGGTCACCGAGCGGGCGGTGGGCGAGGCGGTGCAGCGGGCGGTGCTGCCGCCGCTGCCGGACCGGGTCGGGACGGTGGGGTGCGCGGGTCTGTACCGGGCGGCGCAGCACGGCACGCTGGTCGGCGGCGACTTCTTCGACGTGCGGAACGGGCCGTACGGGGTGCGGGCGGTGATGGGGGACGTACGGGGGCACGGGCTGGCCGCCGTCTCCACGGTGGTGTCGTTGCTGGGGGCCTTCCGGGAGGCCGTCCTCGACCAACCGGACCTGGAGTCGGTGGCGGCGCGGATGGACCGCAGGCTGGCGGTGGACTCGGCCGGCGTACCGAACGCTGAGCTGTTCGCCACGGCCCTGCTGCTGGAGTTCTCCGCCGATCTGCGGTCCGTGCGGGTGGTGGCCTGCGGTCATCCGGCTCCCGTGCTGCTGCGGGACGGGCGGGCCCAGGAGCTGGCCGTCGTACCGGGGGCGCCGCTGGGGCTGGCGCTGGCGGGTGTGGAACCGCCGAAGGAGGTCACGGTGGAGCTGGGGCGGGGCGACCGGCTGTTCCTCGCCTCGGACGGGGTCTGGGAGGCACGTGACGGATCAGGGGGCTTCTATCCGCTTCCGGAGCGGCTGGCCGAGTTCTCCGGTGCGGACGCGGCCGCGCTCGCCGAACTGGTGTGGGCGGACCTGTCCGGGCACTTCGAGGTGCGTGACGACGCCACCATGCTCGTACTGGCGCCCGCCATCCGCTGAGGTCTCAGCCCACGTCCCACAGGAAGCGGTGGGTGTGGATGCCGAAGTACGGGAAGGACTGGACCTCGCGTACGCCCTCGACCGGCCGGACCACGTCGTTGACGAAGTCGAGCAGGTCCTTCGGGCCGGACGTGACCACCTCCGCGAACAGGTCGAAGCCGCCCGAGGTGAAGACGGAGTAGACCACCTCGGGGTGGGCGGCGAGGGCGTCGGCGACGGCACGGGGGTCGCCGTCCACGGCGATGCCGAGCAGCGCCATCGCCTGGCCGCCCATGGCCATCGGGTCGGTCACGCCGACGACCTGGACGGCCCGCGAGTCCAGCAGGCGCTGCAGCCGCTGCCGGGCCGCCGAGGCGGACAGGCCGACCTTCGGGCCGAGGTCGGCGTAGGCGATACGGCCGTCGGTCTGGAGTTCGCGCAGGATGGCCCGGTCGATGTCGTCCATATGCCCTCGCCCTCTCCGTCAGCCGACCAGTTCGAGCAGGGCGGCCGCGAACACCGCGGTGTGGGTGTCGACGTCCTGTTCGGTGGTGTCGGGGCACATCAGGGCCATGTTGTGGAACGGGGTGAGGAGGATGCCGCGGTTGGCGAGGTAGAGGTGCAGGAAGTCCTCCAGCTCGGTGTCCGCGGCCGCCTCGGACTCGGTGCCGGTGCGCGGGGCCGGGGAGACGAAGCGGTACTCGGTGCGGGCGCCCAGGCGGCTGACCGACCAGGGCAGGGCATGGGCCTCGACGGCTGTACGGACGCCGGTCTCGAAGCGTGCGGAGAGCGAGTCCATGCGGGCGAACGCCTCGTCGGTGAGCACATGCTCCAGGGTGGCCCGGGTCGCGGCGACCGAGAGGGCGTTGCCCGCGAGGGTGCCGCCGACCCCGCCCATGTCCACCAGGTCCAGGTCGGCGCGGGCGAGGAGCCGCTCGGCGAGCTCGGCGGAGAGTCCGTAGGCGCCGGCCGGGATGCCGCCGCCGATGGCCTTGCCGATGGTCAGCAGGTCGGGTTCCAGCCCCCAGGCGGCGGTGCAGCCGCCGGGGCCCGCGGAGAAGGTGTGCGTCTCGTCGTTGATGAGCAGCGTGCCGTACTGCCGGGTCAGCGCGCGCACGCCGTCCAGGTAGCCGGGTTCGGGCAGGACGATGCCGATGTTGGTGAGCGCGGGTTCCATGAGGACGGCGGCGACGTCGCCGTGCGCGAGTTCGCGCTCCAGCTGCTCCAGGTCGTTGAACTCGGCGACCCGGCTGGTCAGGGTGACGTCGCAGGGCGCGCCGACGTTCCCGGGGCGGGGTGCCCCCTTGCCGTCGGGGCCGACGACGATCAGGGACTCGTCGACGCTGCCGTGGTAGCTGTAGCTGTTGACCAGGATCTTGGGGCGGCCGGTGACGGCGCGGGCGAGCCGGATGGCCCAGCGGTTGGCGTCGGTCGCGGTGAGCGAGAAGCTCCAGCGGGCGAGCCCGAAACGGCGGGCCAGCTCCGCGCCGACCCACTCCGCGTCCTCCGTCGGCAGCATCGCGGTGGCCCCGCCCAGCTCGGCGAACCGACGGTGCGCGGCCTCGGTCACGACGGCCGGCGAGTGCCCGGCCATCGCGCCGGTGTCGCCGAGGCAGAAGTCGATGTACTCGTGCCCGTCGATGTCGGTGACCCGGGCGCCGCGCGCGGTCGCCAGGTACCGGGGGAACGCACCGGCGTTCTTGTTCATCCACGTCATGGGAACCCGGCCGAACAGATGGTCGGCGCGGGCATATGCGGCTCGGGAGCGGGGATTTCGCCGCTCGGCCTCGGCGCTCTCCCGGGCCAGGAGGGTGTGCAGTCGGGTGCGGTCCATGGAGTACCCCTGGTCGGGAGCGGTGGCAGCGGAACAAGCGGAGCGTACGACCGAAACCAGCCATGCATCAAGAGATGGCGATCGAATCGATTGTCACAGCGACAGATTCGAGCGCGACGGGAGTGCAGGCCCGCCGATGGAGGAACTACCGCACCGCCCGCTCACCGCACCGGCGCCCGGTGTTCGAACAAACGCCCTGAAACGCCAGGGTTCGCCACCCCTTCCGCCAGTTAGAAATATCTACCAACATGCATATGCCGGGTTGGAGTGCGAACGCACCAAGTGCCCGGTGTCGATCGTTCCCTGCGTCCGAAACAGGTGAGCGGAGATACCCCGGAGCAGTGCATGACGAACAGGATGTGGATGCAGGGTGTGGAATGGCTCGCGGCGGCCTCGTCGGACCCCCGGACGTGCAAGTGGGAGTGGGATCACGGCGAGGGCGTCTCGCTGTTGGAGGCGGGCCGTTTCTGGGACGTGCTGACGGTGCCGGACCGGCTCGGGCTGCTCACCCTGGACCTGCTGTGGCGGCCGTCGCTACCGGTGCCGGGGCCGACGCTGGTGGACACCGCCGCGCGCCGGGTCGGCTTCTTCCTGCCGCCCGATCCGTCCGGTGGCTGGATCGGCTCCGGGCTGCGCTACGCGACGAAGGGCACCTGGGTCGCCGTACCGCCGCCGTACCGGCCCGCACGCTTCCTGGAGTGGCTGGTGCCGCCGGACGGCAGCGGCTCGCTGCATGTCCCGGGCACGCTGGAGCTGGCGCTGCGCGAGGCCAACGGCACGCTGGCGGTGCTGCGGCCGATCTGCGAGGAATAGCCGGGGTCAGCGGCGGGGCGGGAGCAGGACCATGGCCCACCGGTTCTCCGGTTCGGCCGGCACGGTGCGGCCCTGGGCCCGCCACTCCCGGACGAGCTGGGCGTAGATCGGCTCGCGGGACTGCAGGGCCCGGGGGTGCCGGGCCGGGAGCCAGGGCGTCAGGGAGGTTCCGTCCATGCCCGGGCAACGTCCGGAAGGCCTCCGCGGTGCGCGCCCTCCGACCCGCCCACCCGGTCGGGTGATCGGGTCGCCCGATCGGCCCTCCCGCCCGTCCTACAAGCATTCCGGGGGCCGACCGGTCGGCGGGCGCCATGGGGCACCCGCTCGTATCCTGTGAAGTCAGGCTTCCGATCCCGTGAAGTCAGGGTTCCGACGTCCGACCCCACCGCACGTTCCTCCTCACGTGCTTGGAGTCAGCCCATGCCGCATATGTCCGTCCCGCTGCGCCGAGGGGCCGCGATCGCCCTCGTACTGGGGACACTGACCGCACCCCTGGCAGGAGGGGCGTCGTACGCCGCGCCCGGCTCCGCACCGGCCGCGTTCGCCGCATCCTCGCCGACCCCGTCACCGTCCGGCACCCCGGACGTCCGTGCGATGACCCCGGCCGTGGCCCGCCGCCTCGACGCGGCCGTACAGCAGGTGATGCGCGAGGCGAACGTACCCGGAGTGACCGTCGGCGTCTGGACGCCCGGCCAGGCCGACTACATTCGCTCGTTCGGGGTCGCGAACAAGACGACCGGGCAGCCGATGTCGTCCGACCTGTACATGCGGATCGGCAGCGAGACCAAGATGTTCACCGTGACGGCGCTGCTGCAGCTGGTCGACCAGGGCAGGCTGAGCCTGGACGACCCGATCGGCAGGTACATCTCCGGAGTGCCCAACGGCGACGAGATCACTCTGCGCCAACTGGCCGGGATGCGCAGCGGGTTGTTCAACTACTCCGCGGACGAGGGCTTCTACAGGGCGCTGACCTCGGATCCGCAGCGCACCATGACCCCGCAGCAGTTGCTCGGCTACGCCTTCAGGCATCCGGTGCTGTTCCGGCCCGGGGAGAAGTTCTCCTACTCCAACACCAACCTGATCCTGCTCGGCCTGCTCGTCGAGAAGGAGAGCGGGCAGCCGCTGGGCCAGTACATCCAGCGGCACATCCTCGACCCGGCCGGAATGCACCACACTCTCTTCCCGGTCGGGAACGAGTTCCCCTCCCCGCACGCCCAGGGCTACACGGACCAGACCGCGAGCGGCAAGGTCGAGGACTCAGCCGACTGGAACCCCACCTGGGCCTGGGCGGCCGGCGCGATGATCTCCGACCTGGGCGACCTGCACACCTGGGCGCGCACGGCGGCCACGGGGATCTTCCCCGACGGCACGACCATGGTCAGCGCCGCCATCCAGAAGCAGCGGCTGACGACGCCCCCGACCCAGATCCCGGGCGCCGGGTACGGCCTCGGCATCTTCGACGTCCAGGGGTGGATCGGGCACAACGGCTCGCTGCCGGGCTACGAGGCCCTCACCGTCTATCTGCCGTCGACGCGGACGACCGTGGTCGTGCTGCTCAACACCGACATCAATTACCGGGGGACCATCGAGCCCAGCACGGTCTTCGGCCAGGCGATCACCCGGATCATCTCCCCCGACCATGTGTTCAACCTGCCCGCGGTGCCCGCCGCCCACTGACCGCACACGACACGCGGAAACCCAACTCGCGCTGCGTACACGGCATTTCCGACAGTTGACACAGAAGCGAACAGTCACCGAGCGGATTCGAAGCGATGTAACGATTCACCGTGCGGGGCCGGTCAATGACGGTGTGTACTGTGCTGCGAGCGCCACATGGGAGGGCCCTGGGCTCCCCCCTGCCCACTGCTGCCCTACTCCCCTGGAAACCGATTCCATGATCGAATTACCGGAACTGGTGGCCGGTGGTCTCGCCGCCGGAACGCTCTCCGCGCTCGCCCTCGGCGGCAGCCTGCTGCGGTCCCGGCGCCAGAAGGCGGCGCTGCGGGCCGAAGTCGCGGAGCTGCGCGACCGGCTGGAGAGTGCCGAGGGCGCGTTCATCTCCGAGATCGAGCATCTCGCCGCCCGCAGGATGCCCGCGGCCGCGGCCCAGTTGGCGCATCCGCACCTCAGGGTGCCCGGCCCGGTACGGCAGAACACGCCCGGGACGCCCACCGGGATCGCGCTGGAGTACGTACTGACCGCGCTGCGTGAGGAGTTGACGGCCCAGCGGGTCCGGATCGACGCGGCGGCACAGGCCGGGCTCCGGGGCGCCACCCGGGAGATCCAGGCCGCCCTGTACCGCCTCCAGGACGCCCTGCGGGGGCTCGAACAGCGCTACGACGACCCCGAGTTGGCGCAGACGCTGTTCGCGCTCGACCACGAGAACGAGCAGTCGCTGCGGCGGGCACAGGTCGCCGCGGTGGTGTGCGGGGCCTGGGTGGGGCTGGCCCGCGAGGAGTCCCATGTGGTGGACGCGGTGACCGGCGGCCAGGCCCGGCTCGCGGGTTACCACCGGGTCCGGGTCCACAACCATCTGGAGCCGGGCACCGCCCTGGTGTCCCACGCGGTCGAGCCGGTCGCCATCATCGTCGCCGAGCTCCTGGACAACGCGCTGCGCCACTCGGCGCCGGACACCGACGTCATCGTCAATCTGGAGCACGTCCACCACGGGGTGTGCGTCACCGTCGACGACGCGGGTCTCGGCATGACGCAGGACGAACGGGCCCGGGCCCAGCGGCTGGTGGCGGGCAGCGACCCCATCCTGCTGACCGACCTGGGCGACCCGCCGCGCATGGGCCTCGCCGCGATCGGGCAGCTCACCCGCCAGTTCGACCTGAGCGTCGATGTGTCGTCGCCCTCGCCGTACGGCGGGGTGCGCGCGGTGCTGCGGGTGGACAGTCATCTGCTCGGCCGGATCGACCCGCAGGAGCGGCCGCCCTCGGCCAGCGCGCCTCGTTCGACCAGGGAACGCGCGGCGCGCAGGGAGCCGGTGCGCGAGCCGGCCGGGTCCGGCACGCCGTCCGCCGAGCCGCCCGCACCCGCGGCACCGGTGCCCGCGCCCAAACCCGCACCCGCACCCGCACCCGCACCCGCACCCGTGGCACCGGTGCCCGCCGCGGCCGGTCACGGGGCCGAGCACGAACGCGCCGCCGCCCCGGGCCACCCCGAGTCGAGCGACCTGGGCGGTCTGCCACAGCGGCGCCGTCGTACCCGTACCGACGCCTCCGGCCTGCCGCAGCCGCCGTCCGCCGTGCGCCGTCCCGAGGAGGCGGCCGCCGCCCTGGCGGCCCTGCAGTACGGCACCGCGGCGGCGCGTACCCCGAAGCGGGCGAGCACGCCCGATCCCCAACGGACCGACGACGAAGGAGGAGCGGCCAGATGACCAGCCGCGATGCGGGCGAGACGGCATGGGTGCTGGATCCGATCCTGCAGGTGCCGCATGTACTGGCCGCCGTCCTGCTCACCCGGGACGGCCTCGCGACCGGCTACACGGACGCCCTGTCGCAGGCGTCCGCCGAGCGGGTGGCCGCGATCACCAGTACCGTGCAGGGCGCCTGCCGGGCCGCTGCCGCCGCGTTCGCGGACCGGGACCGGGCCGAGGTGCGGCAGGTGGTCATCGAATCGGACCACGGGTACGTGCTGATCGTGCCGACCGACCACGGCACCTGCGTGGCGGCCTACGGCGACCCGGAGGCACGGCTGGACCTGCTGGCGCACCGGGTGCACTCACAGGTGGCCCGGCTGGGTGAGAAGGCGATGGCGGCCGCGCCCAGAGGCTCCGACGGCGGCGCGCCGGCATGACCGGCCGCCTCGGCGGCCGTCCCCTGGTCCCCGCGTATCTGTCGACCGGCGGGGTGGCCCGGCCCAGCCGTCCGCATCTGGAACGGCTGACGGTGCTCACCCGCGACGGCAGCCCGCTGCCCGCCGGTCTGCCCGCCGCCGAACTGGCCCTGCTGGAGCTGCTGTCCGGCGGCGCGCTGACCGTGGTGGAGGCGGCGGCGCTGCTGCGGCTGCCGTTCTCCGCGGTGCGGGTGCTGGCCGCCGACCTCGTCGACCGGGACCTGGTCCAGACCCGCGCGCCGATCCCGCCCGCCGAACGGTTCGACCCCGACCTGCTGAAGAGAGTGGCCGATGGCCTCCGCGCCCTCAAGCACCGGTGAGCTGCCCCGCGCGGGCGGCACCCATCTCCCCGACTCCGCCCGCGACCTGGTGAAGATCCTGGTCACGGGGCCGTTCGGGGTGGGCAAGACGACCCTGATCGACTCGGTGTCGGAGATCCGCCCGCTGCACACCGAGGAGCACCTGACCGAGGCCTCGGTCCATGTCGACGACCTCGACGGGGTGCGGGAGAAGGACACGACGACCGTCGCGATCGACTTCGGGCGGATCAGCCTGTCCGGCGGGATCGTGCTGTACCTGTTCGGCACTCCGGGGCAGCAGCGGTTCCGGACGCTGTGGGAGGACATCTCCTACGGGGCGCTCGGCGCCCTCGTCCTGGTCGACAGCCGGCGGATCGACGCGTCGTTCGACGTGCTCGGCCTGGTGGAGGAGGCGGGGCTGCCGTACGCGGTCGCCTTCAACGTGTTCCCGGATGCACCGGCCCACTACACGGGCGAACAGCTTCGTGCCGCCCTGGACCTGGAGCCGGGCACCCCGATGGTGACCTGTGACGCGCGTGACCCGCACTCCTCGGTCGACGCGCTGCTCGCCCTCGTACAGCATCTGATCGACGACCGGCCGGCGGAGGCCCGATGACCGCGCAGCAGTCCTTCACCGTCTCCGGACCGGTACGCCTGTGGGAGGACGGCTTCGCCCGCAACCCGCACGGCTACTACGCGGCCCTGCGCGCCCAGGGCCCGGTCGGCTGGGCCGAACTCGCCCCGGGCACGCCCGCGTACGTGGTGACCGAGCGGCGCGCCGCGCTCGACGTGCTGCGGGACGTCGAGACCTTCTCGCACGACCCGCGGGGCTGGGAGGCGACCGTCCCCGAGGACTCCCCGCTGCTCGGCATGATGCGCTGGCGGCCCAACGCCCTGTTCTCCGACGCCGACGCGCACATCCGTTACCGCACCACGCTCATCGACGTGTTCGACCTGATCGAGCCGCACGACCTGCGCTCGCTGGTGCACCGGGCGGTACGGCTGCTGGTGGACCGGTTCGCGCCCCGGGGCGAGGCGGATCTGGTCGTCGACTTCGCCCGGCCGCTGATGGCGCTGGTGTTCAACAACCTGTTCGGGCTGCCGGACAGCCAGGGCGACCGGCTCAACGCGGGCGTCCACAAGATGATGGAGGGCGGCGCGCAGGCCGCCGAGGGGGAGGCGGAGTTCGCCGACTACGTGCTGCGGCTGATCGCCGCCAAGGTCGAGGAACGCGGCGAGGACCTGCCGAGCATGCTCCTGGACCATCCCGCCCAGCTGACCCCGGAGGAGGTCACCTGGCAGGTGTTCCTCACCCTCGGCGCGGGCTACGAGCCGACCACCAACCTGGTGTCCAACGCGCTCTCCCGGATCCTCGGCAACCCGCTCTACTACTCCACGCTGACCAGCGGCGCCCGTCCGGTCATGGACGCGGTGGTCGAGGTGCTGCACCACGAGACCCCGCTGTCCAACTACGGGATCTACTACGCCCGTCGGCCCGTCTCCTTCCACGGGGCGTGGGTCCGGCCGGCGATCCCGGTCGTCGTCTCCTTCGGTGCCGTGGGGCTGTTCGCCGAGCGGGAGGTCACCTCCGGCCGGCGGCCCGGGGACGCCTCGCACCTGTCGTGGGGCGCGGGCCCGCACGCCTGCCCGGTCCGGCACCACGCGCTGCTCATCGCGACCGAGGCGATCGAACGGCTCACCCTGTGGCTGCCCGACCTCGACCCCGTCCTGCCCCGCGAACGGCTCAGCTGGCGGCCGGGCCCGTTCCACCGCTCGCTGACGTCCCTGCCCGTCCGGTTCAGCCCCCGCATCCCCGACCAGCCTGGAGAGTCGTCGTGACCGTCACCGACCGTATCGCCCTCGACCCGTTCGGCTCCGACATCCCGGCGGAGAGCGCGCGGTTACGCGCCCTCGGCCCCGTCGTGCCCGTCGAACTGCCGGGCGGCATTCCCGCCTGGGCGCCGACCGGTTACGACGTCCTCAAGGAGCTCATCCTCGATCCTCAAGTGAGCAAGGACCCGCGTAAACACTGGCGGTTGTGGCCGGAGATCGGCGAACACCCCTCCTGGGGCTGGGTGCTGAGCTGGATCGGCGTGGTGAACATGCTCTCCGCGTACGGCCCCGACCACACCCGGCTGCGCAAGCTGGTGGCGCCGAGCTTCACGCACCGCCGTACCGAGGCGATGCTGCCGCGGGTCACGGCGATCGCGGGGGAGCTGCTCGACGCGGTGGCGGCCGCGGGGGCCGACGGCTCGGTGGTGGACCTGCGGGCCGGGCTGGCACAGCCGCTGCCCATGCAGATGATCTGCGAACTGTTCGGTGTGCCCGAGGAGATGCGGGCGGACACCGCCGAGCTGATCGCGGCCATCATGGACACCTCCGACCCGACCCCGGAGCACGCCGCGTTCGTGCAGGAGCGGATCGGCACGGTCCTGGGCGGGCTGATCGCGTACAAGGTGGAGCACCCGGGCGACGACATGACCACGGAGCTGATCCGGGTCCGGGACGAGGACGGCGACCGGCTCAGCGACGAAGAGCTGCTCTACACGCTGTTGTTGGTGATCGGCGCCGGTTTCGAGACCACGGTCAACCTGATCGGCAACGCGGTGGTGGCCCTGCTGACGCATCCGGTGCAGCTGGCGGCGGTGCGCTCCGGGACGATCGGCTGGGACGCGGTGATCGACGAGACGCTGCGGGCGCATCCGTCGATCGCCTCGCTGCCGCTGCGGTTCGCGGTGAACGACCTGAAGGTCGGGGACGTGACCATTCCGGCCGGGGACGCGATCATCACCACGTTCGCGGCGGCGGGTGTGGATCCCGAGCACTACGGGCCGGACGCGGGCGCGTTCGACGCGGCGCGCGGGGCCGACGACCATCTCGCGTTCGGGATCGGGGTGCACCGCTGCATCGGCGCGCCGCTGGCCCGGGCGGAGGCCCTGGCCGCGCTGCCCGCGCTCTTCGAACGCTTCCCCGGGCTGCGGCTCGCGGTCGGCGAGAAGGAACTGCGCCAGGTGCCGTCGTTCATCGCCATCGGCTGGCAGGAGATCCCGGTGCTGCTCGGGAGCTGAGGCTGCTGGGTCGCGGGGGCGGCGACCGGTCCCCCGTTCCGGTCGTGCCCCCGCGAAACGTGAACTTACGTGCGGATCCGGCCGTTGGGTATCGCGCCGATGCCCGTTCTGGTACCCGAAGGACTCACCCGTGCACAGGTGAGTCCGGTTGGCCCGGATTCGGGCGGAGCAGGACGGGTGCGGCGAGGTCCCCGAGGACGAGGTGGGCCAGCACGACCTCGTACAGGTCGGTGCCGGCGGCCAGCAGTTGACGCTCCAGGACTGGTTCGGCGCCCCGTACGTGTTCGCGGACGGTCTGGGCGTGCACGCCCAGGTCCAGGGCGGCGCGTTCGGAGTTGCCGCCGGCGGCGATCCAGGCGCGCAGGGTGCCGCGCAGGTCCCGGCCGTCCCGCGTCAGACGGTCCAGGAGGTCGTGCGCCCAGGCACGCAGCGCGGGCCCTGCCAGCAGGTCGGCCAGCCGTACTCCGGACACCTGTGGTGCCCTGACGGTGAGGTCTTCCGTCCGGGCCGCCTGGGTGTTGAGGGCCAGATGGGCGGTGGCGCGCACGGTGAGGTCGGAGAAGTCGGCGCCCAGCAGCGCCTCGACGCGGTCCATGCGGGCCCGGACGGTGTTGCGGCTGACGCCCAGGACCTTGGCCGCGCTGACGGCGGTGAACTCCAGGCCGAGGCGGGTGGTGGCGAGGAGTTCGGCCCGGATGTGGTGGGGCAGGGTGTCGAGCGGCCGTAGCACGGCGGTGGACCAGGAGTGCAGCGCGGCGGGGTCCATCAGCCGTTCCGGGTGGGTGCGTTCGGCGTAGACGGCGGCCTGGTCGGAGCGGAAGTGGGCGACGGCGAGGGCGCTGACGGCCTGGCCGTAGGCGGTGGCGGTGCGGGCGAGGCTCTGCTGGACGCTGCCGCCGAGGAAGGTGCCGGGGCGGCCGTCGACGAGCGAGCGCAGCCACTCGCCCGCCTTGGGCGCGGGGCTGACGATGATGACATGGCCGTCCATCGCGGGGCAGCGCACGACCAGGGCCTGACCGCGGGTGATGTCGAGGCAGTCCTCGGCGAGCCCGTCGCGTTCCGCCGGGTCCCCCTCGACGATGTACACGGACGCGCTGTCGGTGTCGAGGAGACCGGGCCACAGGCCGGCGGCGACCCGGCGGGCGGAGACGGTGTCCTCCACCATCAGCAGTTGCAGGATGGCCAGGCGCAGATCGGCGGTGGCGCGCCGGAGCCGGTGTCCTGCGGCGGTCAGCTCCCTTTCCCGCAGGAGGAGTTCGACGACTCCTGCGGTGTGCGTGACGATCTCGGCGGCGCGCCGGTCGAAGGGGGCCGCGCGGGCGACGGCGAGCAGTCCGGCGGCCGCCGGGCGCGGTTCGGGGGCCCGTACGGCGACCAGGCGGAGGTGACGGTCGCCGTCCTGGACGGCGGCGGCGGAGATCCGTCCGGCGACCACGTCGGCCACAAGGCCGTCGTCGAGAGGGATCGGGTCGCCGGCGAGCAGGGTGCCGTCGCCGTCCTGGAGGCGGACGGACGCCTGCACGGCACGGGCGAGCCAGGCGGCGACCCGACGCGGGTCGCGGGCGCCGGGCCGCAGATGATCGAGAAGTTGCGCGGCCCAGGTGTCGCCGTGGGGTGTCGGGGGGTGCGGGCCCTCGCCGGCTCGGCCTGCCATGTCGCCGTGCTCCTCGTTCCTCGCTTCGGCCTCGGTCTACGGACGTTACCCGATGAACCCGGCACGGTCCCGGCCGCCGCCCGCCGGGTACGACTCCGCCGGCGGCCCACGGGGGACGGACCGCCGGCGGAGAACGCCTCACCCGGAGCCGGGGGGAAGGCCCCGGGTGGCTGGAGATCGGGTGCCCCGGAATCCGACAGGTATGCACATGGATTCCGAAGACATCGGCATCTGCGGATCCGTCCCCCTCTGGAAGCCACTGACCTGGGCGAACACGCCCGGATCACGAGGCAGCCGCCTTCGGCGAACGCACCCGCGTCCGGAGGCTGCCGGCTTCGGCGAAGACACCCGGATCCACGGACTACCGCCATCGGCGAAGACTCCCGGGTCCACGGACCGCCGCCATCGGCGAAGACACCCGGATCCACGAGCCCCAGCCATCCACGCAGACACCCGGATCCACGAGCCGCCGCCTTGAGGGAACGCGCCCGGATCACAGGGCTGCCGGCCTGTGGTGGCCACGCGGCTTCGAGGGCTGCCGACCAGGGGCGACGCGCACGGCCGGGACCGTCGGCCTGGGCGGATCGCCGGCCGCGCCGGATTCCGGGCGAGGCCGGTCCCGACGCGGGCCGGGCGGTGCACGCCGCGGGGCCTGAGTGGCACACTCGCCGGTACGGCATAAGCTCGGCGGATGGCGAAGTACTTCGATGTGCACCCCGACAACCCGCAGCCGCGCAGCATCTCCCAGATCGCCGACTCGGTGCGGTCGGGGTCCCTCATCGCATACCCGACCGACTCCTGCTACGCGCTGGGGTGTCAGCTCGGCAGCCGGGACGGCATCGACCGGATCCGCAGCATCCGGCACCTGGACGACCGGCACCACTTCACGCTGATGTGCCGCGACTTCGCGCAGCTCGGCCAGTTCGTGCGCGTCGACAACGACGTGTTCCGGGCCGTGAAGGCGTCCACCCCCGGCAGCTACACCTTCATCCTCCCGGCGACCCGCGAGGTGCCGCGCAAGCTGCTGCACCCGAAGAAGAAGACCGTCGGAGTCCGCATCCCCGACCATGTGGTCACCCAGGCGCTGCTGGCGGAGCTGGGTGAGCCGCTGCTGTCCAGCACCCTGCTGCTGCCGGACGAGAAGGAACCGCTGACCCTGGGCTGGGAGATCAAGGACCGCCTCGACCATCAGGTGGACGCGGTGGTCGACTCCGGGGAGTGCGGCACCGAGCCGACCACGGTCATCGACTTCTCCAGTGGCGAGGCGGAGATCGTCCGCCGGGGCGCGGGCGACACCACGCGCTTCGAGTGACCACTTCCGGCTCCCCCGAAGCGGCTCTCCCACCGTCGCGTGCCAGGATGATCAGGACATGCCGCGCCGGGTGTCCCCCACCCCGACGCCGACTCCACAGAGAGGCACTTGCGCCATGACCGCCGTACAGGGAACCGACGTGGACATCACCACCGAGGACGGTGTCGCCGACGCCTACCTGGCCCACCCCGCCGACGGACTCCCCCACCCGGGGGTGCTCTTCTACCAGGACGCCTTCGGGATCCGCCCGCACCTGAAGTCGATGGCGGACCGGCTCGCCGGCGAGGGCTACACGGTGCTGGTCCCGAACGTCTTCTACCGCAGCGGCCGCACGCCGGTCTTCGACCTCCCCGAGTTCATCGACCCCTCCGTGGACCCGACGATCTGGCAGCGCATCTTCCCGGTCATGACGTCGCTGACGCCGGAGCTCAGCGACCGGGACTCGGCCGGCTACCTGGACTGGCTGGCCGAGAGCCCGCTGGTGGCCGACGGGCCGGTCGCGATCACCGGTTACTGCATGGGCGCCCGGCTCGCCCTGCGGACCGCGGCCGCGTTCCCGGACCGGGTCGCGGCGGCGGGCGGCTTCCACGGCGGCCGGATGGTCACCGACGACGCGGACAGCCCGCATCTGCTGGCCGACCGGGTCACCGCCGAGCTGTACTTCGGCTTCGCGGACCAGGACCAGTCGATGACCGAGGAGCAGATCCACACCTTCCAGGAGGCGCTCGACGCCGCCGGGGTCCGCAACACGTGCGAGATCTACCGGGGCGCGGAGCACGGCTACACCCAGGCCGACACCCCGTCGTACTCCGCCGAGGCCGCCGAGCGGCACTGGGACGCCCTGCTCGGCCTGCTGAAGCGCACGTTCTGAGCCGATCGCGTCCGCGTCGCGGGGCCCTCGCCGACCGGCGGGGGCCCCTTTCTTTCGTCCCGGCTTTCGTCCCGGCTTTCGTCCCGGCTTTCGTCCCGCCTTTCGTCCCGCGCATTGACATGCACCCGCCCCGCCGCCACCCTGAGAGCGCTCTCAGAATTGGTCCGGACCAATTTCGTACCGACCCCGACCCCACACGGAGGTGGAGAGTGCGCACAGGAATCGCACGCCGGACGCTGCCCCTGGCGGCCACGGCGGCACTGATCGGCGGGGCGCTCGCTCTGGGCACCCCGGCACCGGCCGGCGCGGCCGTACCGGACACGATCCCGTTGAAGATCTCCAACAACTCCGGCCGCAGCGACCAGGTCTACCTCTACGACCTCGGCACCCAGCTCTCCACGGGGAAGCAGGGCTACGCCGACGCGAACGGCACCTTCCACGCCTGGCCGGCCGGCGGCAACCCGCCGACCCCGGCGCCGGACGCCTCGATCACCGGCCCGGCGGCGGGCCGGTCGACGACGATCCGGATCCCGAAGTTCTCCGCCCGGATCTACTTCTCCTACGGCCAGAAGCTCGACTTCAGGCTGACCACCGGCGGTCTGGTGCAGCCCGCCGTGCAGAACCCGACCGATCCCAACCGCAATATCCTCTTCAACTGGTCCGAGTACACGCTGAACGACTCGGGGCTGTGGATCAACAGCACCCAGGTGGACATGTTCTCGGCGCCGTACGCGGTCGGGGTGAAGCGCTCCGACGGCAGTACGGCCAGCACCGGGCACCTCAAGTCGGGCGGCTACAACGGGTTCTTCAACGCCCTGCGCGGACAGCCCGGCGGCTGGGCCAACCTGATCCAGACCAGGTCCGACGGCACCGTGCTCCGCGCGCTCTCCCCGCTGTACGGCGTGGAGACGGGGGCGCTTCCGTCGACCGTGATGGACGACTACGTCAACCGGGTCTGGTCGAAGTACTCGTCGTCGACGCTGACCGTCACCCCGTTCGCCGACCAGCCCAACACCAAGTACTTCGGCCGGGTTTCGGGCAGCGTCATGAACTTCACCAACTCCTCCGGGGCGGTGGTGACGAGCTTCCAGAAGCCGGACGCGAGCAGCATCTTCGGCTGCCACAACCTGCTGGACGCGCCCAACGACCAGGTGCGCGGCCCGATCTCCCGCACCCTGTGCGCGGGCTTCAACCGGTCGACGCTGCTGACCAGTTCGAACCAGCCGGACACCAACACGGCCGACTTCTACCAGGACGTGGTCACCAACCACTACGCGCGCAAGATCCACGCGCAGATGGCCGACGGCAAGGCGTACGCCTTCGCCTTCGACGACGTCGGCAACCAGGAGTCCCTGGTCAACGACGGCAACCCGCAGCAGGCGTACCTCACCCTGGACCCGCTGAGCTGACACCGGGCAGCGAAGCGGCCCGTGACCGGAATCCGGTCACGGGCCGCTCGACTGTCCTGCGTCAGCCGGTCGTCACGGCGGTGTCGTCGACGACGAAGCTGGTCTGGAGCGAGGAGTCCTCGACACCGCTGAACTTCAGGGTGACGGTCGAGCCCGCGTAGGACCCGAGGCTGAAGGACTTCTGCACATAGCCGGAGGCCGCGTTGAGGTTGGAGTACGTGGCCAGGGTGGTCGAACCGGCGGTCACCGTCAGCTTGTCGTACTGGGTGCTGGTGGTGGTCTCGGCGGTGTCGATGTGCAGGTAGAAGGTGAACGTGGTGTTGGTGCAGCCGCTCGGGATCGTCACCGACTGGGACAGCGTGTCGGTGTGGGTCGATCCGTAGCCGTCGAGCCAGGCGTAGTACGAACCGCCGTGCGCCGACTGGCTGCTGGAGTTGGTGATCACTCCGCTGCTCGCCGTCCAAGTGGTGCTGCCCGACTCGAAGCCGTTGTTGCCCAGCAGCTGCGAGGAGGTGCAGGAGCCGCTGCCGGACGAGCTGACCGTCCAGGTGAAGGAGGCCGTGCCGGTGGCGCCTGTGGAGTCGGTCACCGTGACGGTGGTGCTGTAGGTGCCCGCCGTGGTGGGCGTGCCGGTGATAGCGCCGGTCGAACTGCTGATGGACAGGCCGGTCGGCAGTCCGGTCGCCGCGTAGGTCAGCGAACCGCTGTTGGTGCTGCTCGCCGAGACCTGCAGGCTCACCGCGGTGCCCACCGTCGAGGACTGGCTGCCCGGGTTGGTGACCGTGACACCCGAGGTCGGCACGGTGATGTGGCTGCCGACGTTGATGCCGGCGAACGCGTTGCCCACCCCGGCGTACTGGGTGGAACTGGTGCCGTACAGGGCGGCGGCGGCGCTCAGGGCGGCGGTGCGGGCACCGGCGTACGTGGTGCTCGACGTCATGTACGACGTCAGCGCCTTGTACCAGATCTGCAGGGCGGCGTCCCGGCCGATGCCGGCGACCGCGACACCGTCGGAGGTGGTGCTGGTGTAGGTGACGCCGTTGATGGTCTTGGTGCCGCTGCCCTCGGAGAGCAGGTAGAACATGTGGTTCGCCGGGCCCGAGGAGTAGTGCACGTCGAGGTTGCCGACACCGGAGTACCAGCTGTCCGCCGACGAGCCGTCCTTGCTCGGCTTGTCCATGTAGCGCAGCGGCGTGCCGTCACCGTTGATGTCGATCTTCTCGCCGATGAGGTAGTCGCCGACGTCGGTGGAGTTGTTGGCGTAGAACTCCACGCCGGTGCCCATGATGTCGGAGGTCGCCTCGTTCAACCCGCCGGATTCACCGGTGTAGTTGAGACCCGCCGTGTTCGACGTGACGCCGTGGCTCATCTCGTGGCCGGCCACGTCCAGCGAGGTCAGGGCGTGAGTGCTGCTGGTGCCGTCACCGTAGGTCATGCAGAAGCAGCTGTCGTCCCAGAAGGCGTTGACGTACGCCGTGCTGTAGTGGACGCGCGAGTAGGCGGCGACACCGTCGTTCTTGATGCCGCTGCGCCCGAACGTGTTCTTGTAGAAGTCCCAGGTCTCCTGGGCTCCGTAGGCCGCGTCGGCGCCGGCGGTCTGGGTGTTGGAGCCGGATCCGGTGCCCCAGACGTCGTCGGAGTCGGTCATCAGGGTGCCGGTGCCCGACGTGCCGTTGTTGAGGGTGTACGTCTTGTGGCCGCCGCGCGTGGTGTCGTACAGCTGGTACGTCGAACCGGACAGCGTGGTCGACAGGGACACCGTGCCGCTGTACTGGGTGTTGCCGGTACCGGACTTGACCGCCTGGTAGCGGTACAGCTCCTTGCCGGTGGTGGCGTCCGTGATGACGTGCAGCTGGCTGGGCGTGCCGTCGTCCTGGAAGCCGCCGATCACGGTCTCCCAGGCGAGCTTCGGCGTGCCGCTGCCTGCCCAGATCACCTTGCGGGCGCTGTCGGCGGTGGCCTTCTGGGCGTCGAGGGCCTTTGCGGTCGTGAGCGCCTTGGTCTCGGCGGCGGACTTGGCGAAGGTCGCGGTGGTGGAGGCGACCTTGATGGTGTGCTTGTTGTTGAAGGTCGTGCTCACGGTCCCGGCCGCGAGGGAGGCGGGCGGGGTGTGCACGACCAGGTCGCCGCCGAGCACGGGGAGGCCGGCGTAGGTGCGCTCGTAACGGGTGTGCACGGTGCCGTCGTTGTCCTTGACGACGTCCTTGACGACCAGCTTCTCCTTGGCGCCGAGGCCGATGGTGCGGGCGGTCGCCGTGGTCGCCTGCTGGGCGCTCCTGAGGAGCGCGGTGTGCTGGGCGGGGGTGAGTTTCGCCTCCTGGCCACCGGTGCGCAGGGGGCTGGGGTGGAGGGCGGCGGGCTTGGCGTTCGCCGGGACCGACTGGATGCCGACGGCGAGGAAGGCCGCGGTGGAGACCAAGGCGGCCCCTACCGTGGCGCGTCTGTGGGGAAGACGTCTCACTCGTACTCCTCCTGCTGCGGCCGCCGGGTCGCGGCCGGTGACAGACCGGGCAGACGGGTGTGCTGTCCGGGACGAGCTGAGCTGTGCGGGAACCGGGATCCGGGGACCGGGGTGCGTGCTCCGTGATCCGTGGACACGCCCTGGGGGAAGCGTGTGCTGAGCGAGGATTCCAGTTTTGACCCGCGCATGTCAGTAACGTCGAGGTCATTCGAGGGTCGATCGAGGGTTTTCCCTATGCAACGTGGGGCGGTTGGGCCGGTACGGCCTTCAGGAGGCGGGCGGGCGCACCATGAACACGTCCACCGGGTCCTCGGTCTCCACCATGAACCCGTGCCGCTCGTACAGCCGTCGGGCCGCGCTGCCCTGAAGGACGTTCAGCCGGACGCGGAGACCGTCGCGGTCACACCGCGCCAGCAGTTCGCGCAGTACGCCCGAGCCGACGCCGGCGCCCTGGAGGTCCGGGTCGAGATAGAAGTGTTCCAGCCAGTGAGCGCCCTCGGCCGGCCGCAGCGCCACACAGCCGGCGAAGACACCGCCCACCTCGATCACCCGGGTGTGGGAGGCGTCGAACCCGTCGCGCAGCCGCTGCCGGACCCGCTGCGGGTCGTACCGCCCGAGCCGCTCCAGATCGTCCCGCAGGACGACGGCACGCAGTTCGGCCACCGCCTCGACGTCCGCGCCCGACGCCGGCCGTATCTCCCAGTCCGCCATGATCGCCACGCTATCTCGCGGCCGGTCGCCCCTACGACGGCGTCCGGCCCGCGGGACCGGACCTCGGGACCGGGCCACAGATCCCGCCATCGGCTCACGCACCCGCTTCCGCCGGCCACATAGAGCGAACGCCGCTTGCCCGCAAGATGCCGGCCCGACGGACCGCCGGGCCGACCGGCGCCGGTCGGGCTACTCGGCCTCCCGCCCACTGAGGGGCCGGCTCACCCGACCGGCCAGCCCGAGCCACACCACAGCGACCGCTTTATCCTTATTTATGCACGGGCAGCGCCGCCGCGGCCCGGCTCGATCGTCGGCAGCTCCCACCCCACGGAAAGGGCTCACCCATGCGGGTCTTCATCGTCGGCACAGGCAACATGGCGGGCGGCATCGCCACCCGCGCCCTGGCGGGCGGGCACCCGGTCCGGCTGATCGGTACGGATCCGGCCAAGGCCACGACGCTCTCCGACGCCCTGGCCGAGCGGGTGGCCGGGGCCGATGTGGCACCCGCCGTGCCGGACGCCGTCGGCGGGGCGGACGTGGTGGTGCTCGCCGTGCCGTTCGACGCGGCCAAGCAGGTCGTCCACGAGTACGGGGACCAGCTCGCCGGGAAGACGGTCGTCGACATCTCCAACCCGGTGGACTTCTCGACCCTCGACTCGCTCACGGTGCCCGCGGACAGCTCCGGCGCCCAGCAGATCGCGGCGGCCGCCGCGCCCGGCACACGGGTGGTGAAGGCCTTCAACACCACGTTCGCGGGCGCCCTGGTCGCCGGCCAGGTCGGCGGGCTGCCGCTGGACGTGTTCATCGCGGGCGACGACGCGGCGGCCTGCGACCAGGTGGCCGAACTGGCCTCCTCCGGCGGACTCAACCCGGTGGTCGTCGGCGGCCTCCGCCACGCCCGCGAACTGGAGGGCATCCAGTTGCTGCACATGGCCCTGCAGACAGGGCCCGAGGGACACGGCTGGATGAGCGCACTCAAGATCGTCGCGCCCTGAACCCACCACCCTGAACCCGCCGCTCTGAACCCGCCCTGCCCTGGTCGGGACCGGCCCGTACGGCCGCGGTGTCGGCCCATGGTGCCGGAGAGACGGCCGAAGTCCTGGCGAACACCGTGTGGCACGCCCCGGCCCGTAGTACTTTCCCCACAACAGCCGTGACTCTGGGGGGAGTTACACATATGCACGGCACGACAAGCGGGTTCCACTACGGTGCGGTCACTCCGGTGGCCGCCTATCTGATGGCCTGTCTGGGCGGGGCCCTGGGGCTGCGCTGCATCGTACGGTCGCTCTACCACAACGGGCAGTCGTGGAAGCCCGGCTGGCTGGCGCTGGGGGCGGCCTCGATCGGCTGCGGCATCTGGACGATGCACTTCATCGCGATGATCGGTTTCCATGTCCAGGAGACCACGATCCACTACGACGTGGGTCTGACGCTGCTCAGCCTGGCGGTGGCGATCGTGGTGGTCGGCATCGGCGTCTTCGCGGTCGGCTACCGGGGCGCGACCGCCGGAACGCTCTGGACGGCCGGTGTCATCACCGGGCTCGGCGTGGCGGCCATGCACTACCTGGGGATGGCCGCGCTCCGCTTTGACGGAACGATTCACTACGACCGGCTCACGGTCGCCCTCTCGGTGCTCATCGCGATCGCGGCGGCGACGGCCGCGCTGTGGGCGGCCGTATCGATCCGGGGCTTCACGGCGAGCCTCGGCGCCAGCCTGGTGATGGGCCTGGCGGTGTCGGGCATGCACTACACCGCGATGGCGGCGGTGAGCGTCGATGTGCACCCGGCGTCCGTCACCGCCTGGTCGAGCGCGTCCCCGACCTCGCTGCTGCTGCCCATGCTGCTCGGCCCGGCCGTGTTCCTGCTGCTGGCCGGGGTGGTGGTGATGTTCGACCCGCTGCTGGTGCTGGGCGAGGGCGACTGGCACCCCCGGACGGCCAGGCAGCACGGGCCCGCCGGGCCGGCCCCGGCCGGCCCCGCGCAGGCGCCGGGCCGACGGGGTGGCCGGGGTGCGCATGGACCGCAGAACCGTTACCGCAGTGACGCGGTCCGCGCGAACCGCGCCTCGGGTCCGGCCCGGCCCGCCCCGTCCGGCACCGACCTTCACCGGCCCGCGCCGGGCGGTACCACCCGCCCCGGCTCGCGGGCCCGGCGCAGGCCCGGCGGCCCGGATCCGTACGGCACCCCCACGGATCCCTACCAGTGGTGACCGCTCAGCTCGCCGCCCGGTCCTCCGCGGGCGCGGCGCGGTGGGTGAGCGGTGCGCGCAGTCCCAGGTGCTCACGGAGTGTCGTACCGGTGTAGGCCGTGCGGTAGACGCCCCGTTCCTGGAGTTCCGGGACGAGCAGGTCGACGATGTCGTCGAGGCCGTCGGGGATGAGGTACGGCGTGATGTTGAAGCCGTCGACTGCGCCGTGGCGGACGAAGTGGGCGAACTTGTCGGCGAGTCCGGAAGGGGTACCGACATGGCCGCGCTGCGGGCCGAGGGCGATGACGGTCTCGCGCAGCGACCAGCCGTTGGCCTCCGCCTTCTGGCGCCACTCGGCGACGACCTCGCGCGGGTCGGCGATCCGGCGGGCGCCGAAGGAGCCGTCGTTCTCCTCGACGAGGGGGTCCTCGGCGGGCAGCGGCCCGTCGGCGTCGCGGTCGGACAGGTCGCGGTTCCACAGCAGTCCCGCGATGCTCAACGCCGTTGCCGGGGTGACCTGTTGAAGGCGCAGCCAGCGCTTCTTCTCCTGGGCCTCGGCCTCGGTGGCACCGATGATGATCTCGGTCCCCGGCAGGATGCGCAGGTCGTCCTCGGGGCGCCCCGCGGCCCGCAGCCGGCGCCGGACGTCGTCGGCGAAGGCGAGCGCGTCATCGAAGTCGTTGCCGTGGGCGGAGAAGATGACGTCGGCGTTGCGGGCGGCGAAGTCCCGCCCCTCGCCCGAGTCGCCGGCCTGGAAGATCACCGGGTGGCCCTGGGCGCTGCGCGGCAGGGTCGGGGTCAGTTCGACGTCGAACTGCGGTCCCTTGTGGGTGACTTGGCGTACGGCACCGGGTGCGGACCAGGCGGGGGCGTCGGTGGACCGGGCGACGGCGGCGTCGTCCCAGCCGTCCCAGAGCGCGCGGGCCACCTCCAGGAACTCCCCGGCGCGCCGGTAGCGGTCGGCGTGGTCGAGGTAGCCGCCGCGCCGGAAGTTGGCTCCGGTCCAGGCGTTGTCGGTGGTGACGACGTTCCAGCCGGCCCGGCCGCCGGAGAGCAGGTCGAGTCCGGAGAGGCGGCGGGCGAGGTCGGCGGGTTCGTTGAAGGTGGTGTTGGAGGTGGAGACCAGGCCGATCCGGTCGGTGACGGCGGCGAGCGCGGCGAGCTGGGTGATGGCGTCCGGCCGTCCGGCGATGTCGAGTTCGTGGATCTGTCCGTCGACCTCCCGGAGTCTGAGTCCCTCGCCGAGGAAGAAGGCGTCGAACAGGCCGCGTTCGGCGGTCTGGGCGACCCGTCGGTAGGAGGCGGGGTCGATCTGGGAGCCGCTGTCGGGGTGGGACCAGATCGTCCAGTGGTTGACGCCCTGGAAGAACACGCCGAGGTGCAGCTGGGCGTGCGGCCGGGGCACGTCGGTGGGGTCGGTGCGGGTCATCGGTTCTCCTCGCGGGTGCCGGCGGCGGCGAAGCGGTTGGCGGGGCGTTCCAGGCCCAGCGTGCTGCGCAGGGTGGTGCCGGGCAGCGGGCGGGCGGCGACGCGGCGGTCGAAGAGGTCCGGCAGGACCAGCCGGGACAGCACGGGCAGGTCCTCGTCGAGGGCGAGTGGATGGAGCCGGACGCCGTCGACGCTGTCCGCCAAGTCCTCGATCAGCGCCACCAGTTCGGCGGCCGGACCGATGTGCCGCAGCCGGCCGTGGTCCGGCCGGGGCGCGTGCCGTTCCAGCGCGGCGACCCGCTCGGCGCCGGTGGCTTCGGGGGTGTCGAGGGCGACCTCGATCTCGGCGAGGACGCGGGGCGCGGTGACGGCCCGGGCGGCGGCGCGGACGGCCGTGACGTCGGGCCCGTCGACCAGGGCGACGTCGAGCTGTTCCTCCGGTACGGCGCCGGGGCGGCCGAGGACGACGAGCTGTCCCTGGGGCGGGCGGGGCACGATGGCCGGTCCCTTGACCGCGTAGGTGTCGCCGGTGAAGTCGATGTAGTGCAGGCGCTCGCGGTCGAGGTAGCGGCCGGTGGCGACGGACCGGATGACGGCGTCGTCCTCCCAGGAGTCCCACAGCGCGCGTACCGCCTCGACGCCGTCCCTGGACTCGCGGGTCCGTCCGGCGGCGTCGCCCACGACTTCCCGTCCCCAGGCCCGGGCGACCGCCGGATCCGTCTCCTCCCCCACGATCCACCCGGTCCGGCCGGCGGCGATGTGGTCGAGCGAGGCCAACTGGGAGGAGACGTGGAAGGGTTCGGCGTAGGTGAGCGGGACGACCGGCGCGACGGCGAGGGTGCTGGTGGCCGCGGCGACGAACGCGGCACGTTCGACCGCGCCGATCCGCCCGACGGGGTCCGGTCCGCTGCCGGGCGGCAGCAGTCCGTCCTCCAGGGTGAGCAGGGTGAACCCGGCGTTCTCCGCGGCGGCGGCCAGGCGGGTCAGCCTGCGGGGGGTGAGCAGTTCGTCGGGGGTGTGCGCGGCGCGGCGCCAGGCGGCGGGGTGGGCGCCGTCGCCGTCGGCCTCCAGGGCGAGGCGCAGGGCAGGGGCGGGCATACGGGGTCCTTCCGGGACACGTGGAGAGGCCACCGTCGGCAGGAGTGTGCCGGCCGGCGTGGTTCAGGGACGTGTGGCCACCGACGCGGGGGGTCAGTGGGCGGAGGAAGGACAGACGGCCGATGCGGTCCGGCAGTAGTCGACGTGCCGGCGGATGACGAGGCGTGCGCCCAGGGCGGCACCGCGCGGTGCCGTGCCAGGTACGTGCATCAGGGCCTCCACCCGTCCGGTACGAACCGTTTCACCCTAGGTCGCCCGCCCCGGATCATGTCAAGGGTGACTGGAGGAGATCCGGGAAGAGGGGCGCTGTCGCCGGTCATGCGGGGGCTCTTTCGGTCGTGCGGCGGGGCGGTCGGCCGGAGCGGCTCCGTGGCCCGGAGTTCGGCCTCGCGACCAGAACTGAGCACCGACCCCGCCGGCCCGCAGCCGGGCGAGGTCGGTGTGCAGCTCCGGGCGCTTCCCGTCGAGCCCCTCGACGCTGCCTCCGGCGCGCCCGCGCAGGGCCATGGGGAGATCGTTGTGGCCGTCGAAGACAGGGGTGGCGCGCAGTGCTTCCGCGACGACGTCGGTCATGGGTTCGCTCCCTCCCGGTCTGCGGGAATCGGCCGCCGGCGGGCCTGGCGTACCGGGTCGGGGACGGGCAGGGCGGCGATCAGGCGCCGGGTGTACTCCTCGCGGGGGTTGCCGAGCACCTCGGCGGTGTCGCCGGACTCGGCGATCCGGCCCCGGTGCAGGACCAGGACGCGGTGGGCGACCTGTTCGACGACCGCGAGGTCATGGCTGACGAACAGTGCGGCGAAGCCCAACTCCCGTTGCAGATCGGCGAACAGGGCGAGCACCTGGGCCTGTACGGACACGTCGAGGGCGGAGGTGGGCTCGTCGGCGATCAGCAGCCGGGGCCGCAGGGCGAGCGCCCGCGCGAGTCCGGCGCGCTGCCGCTGGCCGCCGCTGAGTTCGTGCGGGTACCGGTCGGCGTGGGCGCGGGGCAGCCGGACGGCTTCGAGAAGGTCCTCGACCTCGTCACGGATCGCCCTGGGGCCGAGTTCACGGCGGTGCACGACGAGGGGCTCGGCGATGCTGTCGCCGATGGTGAGGAGCGGGTCGAAGCTGGTGGCGGGGTCCTGGAAGACGTATCCGATGTGCCCCGCCGTCCGGCGGTCGCGGCCGGTCGGCGTCCGGCCGAACACCTCCAGCCGGCCGCCGGTGACCGGGGTGAGTCCGGCGACGGCCCGGCCGATCGTGGTCTTGCCGCTGCCGCTCTCCCCCACCAGGCCGACCACTTCCCCCTGCCGGATCTCGAAGTCGACCCCGGCCACGGCTCGGAAGCCCTTGCGTCCGAGCCGTCCGGGGTGCTCGACGACCAGCCCGGTCGCCCGCACCACGGGCCGCCCCTCGGCGACGGTCTGGGCTGTCCGCCCGCCGCTTCCGAAGTCCGGTACCGCCGCCAGCAGTTCGCGGGTGTACGGATGGGACGGCGCGGCGAACAGCTCGCGTACCGGCGCCTGTTCGACCACCTCCCCGGCCCGCATGACGGCCACCCGGTCGGCGAGGTCGGCGACCACGCCCATGTTGTGGGTGACCAGGAGGACGGCGGTGCCGAAGTCGGTGCGGCAGCGGTGCAGCAGCTCCAGGATCTCGGCCTGGACGGTGACGTCGAGCGCGGTGGTGGGCTCGTCGGCGACCAGGAGCTTCGTGCCGAGGGCGAGGGCCATGGCGATGACTGCCCGCTGCTTCTGGCCGCCGGAGAGCTGGTGCGGGTAGTGGTCGACGCGGAGTCCGGGTTCCGGGATGCCGACTTTGTCCAGCCATTCGACGGCAAGGGCCCGCCGCTCCGCCCGGCCGCCGCCGCGGCCGTGGGCGCGCAGGCCCTCGGTGAGCTGCCAGCCGATGGTGAAGACGGGGTTGAGGGCGGTGGAGGGCTCCTGGAACACCATGGCGACATGGGTGCCGCGCAGGGCGCGCAGCCGGGCGGGGGACGCGGTGAGCACGTCCTCGGCGGGCTCCGCCTGGCCGTTGTCGTCGCGGGGGTCGCCGTCGCCGAGCAGGACGCGGCCGCGGGTGGTCGCGGTGGCGGGCAGCAGACCGAGGGCCGCGCGGGCGGTGACGGTCTTGCCGCTGCCGCTCTCGCCGACCAGGGCCAGCACCTCGCCGGGCGCGACGGACAGGTTCACCCCGCGCACGGCGGCGGCCGGGCCGGTGTCGGTGGCGAAGGTGACGTGCAGGTCCTCGATACGCAGCAGGTCGCTCATCGGGTGCGGCTCCGTCCGGTGCGTCGCCGGCGCAGCCGGGGGTCGGCCAGGTCGGTCAGGGTCTCGCCGAGCAGGGTGGTGCCGAGCACGGTGAGCACGATGCCGAGGCCGGGCGGTACGGCCGTCCACCAGATGCCCGAAGTGACGTCGGCGACGGACCGGTTGAGGTCGTAGCCCCATTCGGCGGCCGAGTTGGGCTCGATGCCGAAGCCGAGGAAGCCGAGTCCGGCGAGGGTGAGGATGGCCTCCGAGGCGTTGATCGTGAAGATCAGGGGCAGGGTGCGCACGGAGTTGCGCAGCACGTGCCGGAACATGATCCGCCAGGTCCCGGTGCCGATCACCCGGGCCGCGTCCACGAACGGCTCCGCCTTCACCCGCAGCACCTCGGCGCGTACGACCCGGAAGTACTGGGGTACGAAGGAGACGGCGACCGCGGCGGCGGCCGCGCCGAGTCCGCCGGCCAGGCTGGACCGGCCGCCGCTGATCACGATCGACATGACGATGGCCGGCAGCAGGGGCGGGAAGGCATAGAGCGCGTCGGCGAGTCCCACCAGCAGCCGGTCGAGGCGCCCGCCGAGATACCCGGAGACCAGCCCCAGCACCGTGCCCGGGAGCGCCGAGAGCAGCAGGGCGGCCAGGATGATCTCCAGTGCGGTGCGCGCACCCCACACCGTGCGGGACAGCACGTCGTACCCGGCGATGGTGGTGCCCAGGGGGTGCTCGCCGGACGGCTGCTGCTGGGAGCCGAACAGGCCGTGGGAGTCGCGGAGTTGGGCGAAGCCGTGCGGGGCGAGCAGCGGGCCGAACAGGGCGGTGAGGACGAACAGCCCGGTCAGCACCGCGCCGGTGAGCAGCATCGCGCGCTGCGCTCCGGTGCCGGTGCGCAGCGGGAGCCGTCGTACCAGGAGCAGGGCCATGGTCAGTACCTCACCCGTGGGTCGATGAGGACGGCGAGGACGTCGACGAGGAAGTTCGTCACCGCCACGACGACCGCGAACAGGGCCACGATGCCCTGTACGGCGGGGAAGTCACGGGCCGTCAGGTAGTGCGCGAGTTCGTAGCCGAGGCCCTTCCACTCGAAGGTGGTCTCGGTCAGCACGGCGCCGCCGAGCAGTCCGGCTACCTGGAGGCCGAGCACGGTGACCACCGGGATCAGCGCGGGCCGGGTGGCGTGCCGGGTGACCAGCCGGAAGGAGTGGACGCCACGGGAGCGGGCGGCGTCCACATACTCGGCGGAGAGGGTCCCGACCAGGTTCGTGCGGACCAGACGGAGCAGGACACCGGCGACGAGCAGGCCGAGGGCGAGGCCGGGCAGGACGGCGTGTTCGAGCACGTCTGCGACGGCGGTGCCGTCGCCGCTGCGCACGGCGTCCACCAGATAGAAGCCGGTGGTGCTGGTCTGGTTCTGCAGGAAGAGCTGGACGTCCGTGCTCGCACGGCCGGAGGCCGGCAGCCAGCCGAGCCGGATCGCGAAGACCAGTTTCAGCAGCAGGCCGGTGAAGAACACCGGGGTGGCGTAGGTCAGGATCGCGAACAGCCGCAGGACCGCGTCGGGGGCCCGGTCGCGGTACGTGGCCGCCAGCATGCCGAGCGGTACGCCGAGGGCGAGGGCCAGCGTCAGGGCGTAGCAGGCGAGTTCGACGGTGGCGGCGCCGTAGGTGGTCAGGACCTGGGTGACCGGCTGGTTGTCGGTGACGGTGCGGCCGAGGTCGCCGGTCGCGAGGGAACGAAGATAGTCCAGGTACTGGGTGAGCAACGGCCGGTCGTAGCCCGCCTGGTGGAGCTTGTCGTGGAGCTGGGCCGGGGTGAGCCGGTCGCCGAAGGCCGCGGTGATCGGGTCACCGGTGACCCGCATCAGGAAGAACACCAGGCTGACCAGGATCAGCACGGTCGGGATGATGAGGAGGAAGCGGATCAGCAGGTAGCGGGCGAGGCCGTACCCGGGGGCGCCGTCGGCCGGAGTTCCGACGGCGCCCCCGGTTGCCTCCTGGGTCAGGGCGCTCACTTTGTCGTGAGTCCGGCCCAGCGGAACTGGTACCGGGCGTCCAGCTCGTCGGGGACACCGCTGACGTCGGTGCGGGTGACGATCGCCGTGGAGCCCTGGAGCAGGGGCACCAGCGGCACCTGGGCGGCGGCCGCGCCCTGTGCCCGCTTCAGCAGTTCGGCCCGCTTGGCCGAGTCGGTCTCGGTCTCCTCCTTCAGGACCAGCGCGCGCACGGCCGGGTCCGCATAGCCGTTGGCCACCCAGCTGTTGGCGGAGTAGAAGGGCGAGAGGTAGTTGTCGGCGTCGAGGTAGTCGGCGTACCAGCCGAGCTGGTAGAGCGGGTAGAGGTGCTTGATCCGGTCCTTGCCGTACTGGGTCCACTCGGTGGACTGGAGGTTCACCTTGAACAGACCGGTGGCTTCCAGCTGGGACTTGATCAGGGCGTACTCGTCGGCCGACGAGGAGCCGTAGTGGTCGCTGTTGTACTGGAGATTGAGGGTGACGGGGGTGCTCACCCCGGCCGCCTTCAGCCGGGCCGCCGCCGCTGCCCTGTCGGGGCCGCCCTTCTTGTCGCCGTAGCGGGACTTGTACGACGGGGTGGCGCCGGTGAGGCCGTCCGGGACGGTGCTGTAGAGCGGCTGGTAGCTGTTCTTGTAGACCTGCTGGGCGAGTTGGGCGCGGTCGACCGAGTCGGCCACCGCCTGCCGGACGGCGAGGGCCTTCTCCTTGTCGGCGTCCTTGGTCTTCGTGCCGTAGGGCTGGGTCTGGAAGTCGAAGACGAGGTAGCGGATGCCGTTGCCGGAGCCGGTGTGGACCTTGACGTTCCTCTCCTTGGCGAGGGAGTCCAGGTCGGCGGTGGTGAGGGTGCGGTAGACGGCGTCGATGGTGCCCTGCTGCACGTCCAGCTTCAGGTTGCCGGCGTCCGTGTAGTACTTGAGCTGGATGTTCCTTGTCTTCGGGGTGCCCTGCTGGCCCTGGTAGGCGGTGTTGGCGGTGAAGGAGACCAGCGAGTTCTTGTCGTAACTCGCCACTCCGTAGGGGCCGTTCCAGGGCTTGGCCGTCACGATGGCCTGGTCGGGGAGGATCTTGTCGGCGGGGAAGACCTGTTCGTCGACGACATAGCCGGCGGCCGTGGTCAGCACCTGCGGGAACAGGGTGTCGTTCGCCGACTTGAGGGTGAAGACGACGGTGGTGGGGTTCGGGGCGGCGACCGAGCCGAGGTTGTGGAGCAGCGAGGAGGGGCCGTTCTGGTCGGCGATCCTCAGGTCCCGGTCGAAACTGAACTTGACGTCGGAGGACGTCAGTTCATGACCGTTGGCGAACTTCAGGCCCTTCTTCAGGGTGACCGTGTACTGCTTGGGCCCGGTCAGTTCGATGCCCGTGGCCAGGTCTGGGGTCGGCTCCGCCGAGCCGTTCTTCACGCTGAGGAGGGTCGAGTACACCTCGCTCTCGATCGTCCCGGAGCCCGCGTCCCAGGCGCCGGCCGGGTCGAGGCTGGTGACCTGGTCGGTGGTGCCGATGGTGAGCGAGGTGCCGGAGGCCGCCGTGCTGCCGTCCTTGCTGCTGGTGCAGCCGGTGAGGGTCAACAGGGCGGCCGCGCCGAGGGATACCGCTGCCAAACCGGGGGTTCTGTCGCTGTGCCGGGCCATGAGGGATCTCTGCTTCCGCTTCGAGGGGAGCGCGAGCCGGCGGCACACCGTGCCAAGGGCTCAGGGCTCGGCGCGTGCGCGAGATCGCGGGAAGGGACTGCTGGGAGAGAGGTCAGCCGTGACAGAGACAGCTGGAGACCAGCAGCAGATCCACATGGCGCCGGGAGCACAGCACGAGGGCAGTCGCCACGCCGTCCTCCTGAGGTCCTGGCCGTCGTCGCGGCCGCTGTGAACGCACTTGCAGAAACCGAAGAGATCCGCCGAGCCGTCACCTGGGGCACCCCACTGCGTCGAGGGTTGCCGTCCGGCCAGCCAGGGCTTGATCACCGGAACTCGTGGCTCGCGCTCACCGTAGATCGACGCGTCTTACGACGTCAAGGGCGTCTCCAAGTGGCTGAACGGGCCGTACCGGTGCGGTCGTTGCGGTCGGCACGCCAAGGATCCGGCGCGCCAAGGATCCGGGGCGCCAAGTCGCCGACAGGACCTCGTTGCTACGGTGCCCCGGTGTCTGACTCCTCACGCGATACCGCAGAAGGCGCCGGCTGGGGCTCCGCCGAACGCGGCGCCTACAAGCAACTCATGCCGGAACACGTCGAAAAGATCTTCTGGTTCAACCCGAGGACCATGTGGGCCGCCCGCAACGGCGTGCTGGCGTCCTGGTTCGGCGACCCGACCGGCCGCACCCGCAGCCGATGGGTGGCGCAGCGGGCGGCCGCCGGGGCGCCTGCCGACAAGGTGATCCGGCGTCATGAGGCGGACCGGTTCTCGTTCATGGTGATCGGCGACACCGGTGAGGGCGACGACTCCCAGTACGCCGTCGTGCCGGGATTTCTGAAGGTGGGCCAGGACACCGACTTCGCGGTGATCGCGAGCGACGTGATCTACCCGGTCGGGACCACCGACGACTACGGCACCAAGTTCTTCCGTCCCTACCAGGACTATCCGGCGCCGATCTACGCGATACCCGGAAACCACGACTGGTACGAGGACCTCGGCGCCTTCATGCGCGTCTTCTGCGACGACACCCCGCAGCTCCCGCCCGAGCCGAAGCCCCGCCCGCTGACCGGTGCGTGGTGGCGCACCCTGCTCTGGCACCGGCCCCGCCCCACGGACGAGCAACTCCTGGCGGACGCACGGAAGTTGCGTCCCACGCAGGAGCAGACGGCCGTACAGCCGGGCCCCTACTGGGCGATCGACGCCGGACCGGTCCGGATCGTCGGCATCGACACCGGTCTGCTCGGCACGATCGACGCCGAACAGGGCGCCTGGCTCCGTGAGGTGTCCCAGGGATCCCGCCCGAAGATCCTGGTCACCGGCTCCCCGCTGTACGTGGACGGCGAGCACCACCCCTGCTCCATCGAGGGCGGCGGCACGGTCGACGACATCGTCCGCGACCCGGCCCACCACTACGTGGCGGCGATCGGCGGCGACATCCACAACTACCAGCGCTACCCCGTGGACGTGGACGGCCGCACCATCCAGTACGTGGTCGCCGGCGGCGGCGGTGCCTTCATGCACGCCACCCACACCATCCCCCCGGTCTCGATCGCGAACGTCACCGAGGACGACTTCCGCTGCTATCCGCTGCGCGGCGACTCCCTCGCCTTCTACAGCCGGCTGTACGGCCGCAGGCTGCGGCTGCGCCGCTTCTTCACGCTCACCGAGGCCGAGGCCACAGCCGTCATCGCCGAGCGCCTCGGCATCAGGCCCGGCCGCGCTCCCGGCCCGGACACCCGGGTCACCCGCCGGACCCGGCTGGTCGCGAGCCTGCTCGGCGCCGGCAGCCGCCCGGACAGCGCCCCGCGCTTCCGGCTGCCCGTGAAGAAGATCTACACCCAGCTGTTCTCACCGGGCTCGCCCAGCTACACCCCGCCGTTCTTCAAGTGCTTCCTGCGCCTCGACGTCACGCCGGAGGCCGTACGGCTGCGCTGCTTCGCCGCCACCGGAAACCGCCCGCAGGAGCTGGATCCGCCGGCCGAGGACGAGATCATCATCCCCCTGCTCTGATCACACTCCCGCAATGTTCGGGTGCCACAATCAGGGCAGAACTGACGTACGACCGCTGGAGGACCCGTGCCGTCCACCCCCCGCCCCCTGCGCAGACTGGGCTTCCTCACCATCGGCCTGTTCGACGGGGCGGATCCGGGCAAGGGCCACGAGTCCACGCTGGAGATCATCGAACTCGGCGAGCGCCTGGGCTTCGACAGCGCCTGGGTACGCCATCGGCACCTCCAGTACGGCATCTCGTCCCCGGTCGCCGTCCTCGCGGCGGCCTCCCAGCGCACGAGCCGTATCGAACTCGGCACCGCGGTGATCCCGCTGGGCTGGGAGAACCCGCTGCGGCTCGCGGAGGATCTGGCGACCGTCGACATCCTGTCCGGCGGCCGCCTCAACCCCGGCGTGAGCGTGGGCCCGCCCATGCACTACGAGCAGGTCAAGGAGGCCCTCTACCCGGACACGGCCGACAGCGAGGACTTCGGCTACGAGCGGGTGCGCCGGCTGCTGGACTTCGTGCGCGGCAAGCCGGCCACCGACTTCAGCGGGGTGGAGGGCATCGAGGTGTTCTCCGACAGGGTGCAGCCGCAGTCCCCCGGTCTCGGGCAGCGGCTCTGGTACGGCGGCGGCAGCCTCGGCTCGGCCCGCTGGGCGGGCGAGCACGGCATGAACTTCCTGACCAGCAGTGTCGTCAGGGCCGGGGACCCGGACGGCCCGACCGACTTCGCCGAGATCCAGCTCTCGCACATCCGCGAGTTCCGCGCCCACCACCCCGACGGCGACGCGGCCCGGGTCTCCCAGGGCCTGGTCGTCATCCCCACCGACTCCGCCACGCCCGAGCAGCGCGCCAAGTACGAGGCGTACGCGGCAGGGCGCCTGCCGCGCACCACGGCCCCGCAGGGCCCGGGCCGGCTGCTGTTCGCACCGGACCTGGTCGGCACCTCGGCCGAGCTCGCCGAACGGCTGCACGCGCACGCCGGGTTCCGCGAGGTGGACGAGGTGGCCTTCGCGCTGCCGTTCACGTTCGAGCACGAGGACTACGTCCAGATCCTCACGGACATGGCGACCCACCTCGGCCCGGCGCTGGGCCGGCGTCCGACGGCCGCCGCCTAGGTCACCAGCGGCGCACCTCCGTGCCGGTGACCGGCTCCGACGGCTTGCCGTCCACTCCGACCGGCACCTCGCCGTGCAGCATCACCCGGTGCATGACCCTGGGGAAGCCGAGGTGGGCGTTGTCGCTGGGCGCGAGATGGATGGTGGCCCGGTTGTCCCAGAAGGCGACACTGCCGGGCTCCCAGCGGAAGCGGACCGTGTACTCGGGCCGTACGGCCTGTTCCAGGAGCATCTCCAGCAGAGCGGCGCTCTCCGGCCGGGAGACGTCGGCGATCTGCTCGACGTAGTAGCCGTTGACGTACAGCACCCGCTCGCCGGTCTCCGGGTGCACGCGCACCAGCGGATGTACCGAGGCCACCTGATGGTCCAGCAGGTGGCGGAGGTAGGAGTCGTCGCCGGGGCGGGGCTGGTAGCCGACGCCGAGGCGGTGTTCGGCGCGCAGTCCGTCGACGAAGGCGCGCACGGGCTCGGAGAGTCCGGTGTAGGCGGCGGCGAGGTTGGCCCAGGTGGTGTCGCCGCCGTACGGCGGGACGGTCTCGGCGCGCAGGATCGTCGCGGCCGGCGGGTCGATCCGGGCGCCGTGGTCGCAGTGCCAGCCGCGCAGCAGGGTGTGCCTGCGCCTCTGGAGCCACTCCTCGTGCTCCATCCCGAACCGTCCGCCCAGCTCCAACCGGTCGGCGGTGGTCTCCACCTCGGGGAAGTCCGCGGGTGAGGCGCTGCCGCGCCGCCCCAGGACGACGGGCTCACCGAACCGACGGGCGAAGGCCACATGCCCGGCATGGTCCAGCCGCTGCCCCCGGAAGAAGACGACCTTCCAGCGGAGCACGGCCTCCCGGATCACCGCGACCACCGCGTCATCGAGGTCCTGGGTGAGGTCGACCCCGATGATCTCGGCGCCGATGCGCCCGGCAACGGGACTCACCTCGACCGTCTGGTTCCCTGTGCTGTTTCCCGTCGTCATACACGCTCCGCTGATCGTCGGTACCGGCCACTGGAGAAGTACCCCGGCATGAGACGCGGTGATGCACCGGGCACTCCTGCATCCGGAGGCACGCGGATGGCGAGCGGATGGATTTCCACGCACGATGATCTCGAAAACCCCTGGTCGCAGAGAGTCTGGTCCGCTGTGAACCGCGAAGGAGACACCCGTGAAAACCATCGGCACAGGCCAGCAGGTGGCCGCGTGAACCTTCGCAAGAACTCGCGGGACACCTCGCGTCAGCGGGCGCAGAAGGCTCTGGCACACTCCAGACAGTCGCACGCGTACCTGGTGTCGGTCCTGCTGGTCCTCCTGCTGACGACCGCAGCGCTGGGCTATTTCGGTATCAGGGACCTGACCAGCGCCTTCACCTTTCCCGGTCGCCTCACCGGTGCGGTGCTCGTCGCGGTCGCCTTCATCTCGTTCCTTGGTACCGCCGCGCTGGTGGACCACTGGCTGTTTCGGACTTTCCCGCACTCCGGCCCGGTAGCCCTGCTCGGTGTGTTCGCGGCTCTACTGACCAACTTGGCGCTCTTCTTCGACCTGGTGAGCAATGCCGATTCAAGACGTTGGATGGCGTTTTTCGGTGCGCTCACGCTGGGTTCGGCATGGGCCGTCTTCGTCGTGTGGCGGACAAAGATCGTGATTCCCGCCCCCAAGCGGGTGGCCACGGCACTGATCGCCACCACCATCATCGCGGTAGGTAATTTCGGCTATCAGAATCTCTACCTGCCGTCGCGAGTAGAGGTCAGGCCCATCATCAAGATCAGCATGGACAGCCCGGTGACGAGCAAGGGCCACAACTCATTTGCCATCCCGGTCACCATCACCTTCGAGAACCACAGCAATCAGAGTTTCAACGTGCTCGGCACGGAATTCCACGCCATGGCGCAACGCGTGCCGCTGAGTCCGACGGACCAGCTCCGGCAGAAGTGGCGGACCGAAGCCAGTCAGTGGAACTCGTTCGAGCGGACGAACCCGCTGTCTCGCAGGGAGATTCACCAGCCAGGTGACCTGGTGGAAGCCCAGCCATGGATGCGCTACGGAGATCCGATCGGAGCGAACGACATCGTCACCGCCCGAATCATCGTGCAACTTCCCATGAACACGCCGTACGACCAAGTGACGTTCTACGCCAGCGCACACATCGCGCGCGCGGACCGGGTGTCCCTGGATCAGCTCAAGCCCGCCACCAACGAATACAGCTGGCGCGGCGGCAAACTACCCGGCTGGATGAAGCGTGGCAAGGATTACAAGGATTACGACTCCATCATCTACGAGAGCGACCTTCAAGAAAACAATGCCATCGACGCCGAAACGAGAACCCCCCGGCACCTCACCGTGTATTGGCAGTTCAGCCTGCACGGCGCAGACATTCTGGAAACCATCACGGCACGCGGCAAGGATGAGTCCCAGAAAACGACGGCAAACCGGTACGGCGTCACCGTCATCCAGGTGGGCCCGATCGAACGCACCCTGTGGGACATCAAGAGCCGGCAATGACCGGCACGGCCACAACAGGTGCCGCCGGCCGCCGGTCCCCCAGCCTCTCCAGCCACCCCACCAGCGCCAACGAACCGTTCATCCGGTCCCAGGAGTACGAGTCGCCCAGGCCCAGTTGAGCCTCCCGCACCGCCCGGCACAGCGTGTCGACGTCGAACATCTCCCCGACGAGTGGATGCCGTGCGGAGCGGCACAGGTCGATGAGTTCGTCTCCGTGTGTCCGCAGGCCGCGGACGTAGAGGTCGTTGAAGGGGATCTTGGCCACCCGGTCGTGTATCCGGGGCGGAAGCAGATCCGCCATGGCCTCGCGCAGCACCGTCTTCGGACGGCCCGCTCGCAACGTGGCATCCGCGGAGCGGTGCCGCATCGTCGCGATCACCTCCGGGTCGAGGAAGGGGTGCGAGAGGAAGAACCCGTGCCGCGGTGCGTAGCGCCAGGACAACGGGTCCGGAGCGGCGAGGTAGTTGGCCGCGTCGTAGAGCGACTGTTCCGGCCTGCTCCCGAACATGAAGCGGCTCTCGGCGATGCTGGCCGCGCGGTAGCCGTGAGCCCGCGCGAATCCGGGGCGCAGCCAGGGCGGGCGGGTGAAGTTGCCGAGGCCTGCAAGGACCGTTCCGCGACGGGTGAGCCTGGAGATCCGTTCGGCGGCCAGTGGCAGCGTCGGCTGTACGACATGTGCGCGGACGATCTCCCGTATCCCCCGTTGCCCGACGGCCGCATGCGCATGTGCCTGCCTCCGCAGCTCCCGGAGCTGTCCGGAGCGGGCCAGCCGGTGCAGGTGCAGCGGGTTCGCGTCCACGACCGGATCGGCTCCGCAACCGGTCAGGAGTGTGTCGCAGCCCAGGTCCGCCGCGGCGGCATGCAGTCTGCTCCAGAACGGGGCGCGGAAGGCGTGGGCGTGCGGCTCGTCCGGATCTCCCGCGTGGTGCCGGAAATCATCGAAGTCGGCCACGTCGTCGGCGTCGACGATGAGCGGACGGGCCGCTGGTGCGTACCGGCGGACCGCCTCGATCGCCTCGTCGAGGTACGGCCGCTCCCCGGCCAGCTCTCCCCCGCCGAAGCGCCCGGCGAGCAGGACCAGGTCCGCGGAGGGGTCCTCTTCCGCAGCGAGCAGGCGGGCCGCGAGCAGCGCGACGCTGGTGGAGTCGGTGCCGCCCGAGACATGGCATGCGGTCGCCCTGCCGAGGCGCCGGCCGACGGCGTGTTCCAGGGCGCGCCGCAGGTCCTCCCCGGCCCCGCCGGGGCAGGATCCGTCCGCCTTCGGGCCGTCGGCCCGAGCGGCGCGGTGCACACGCCGACCCCGTATCCACCCGGTGACCGAAACCTCCACCACCTCGCCGCCGAGGACACGGTGCACGCCCGTGAACGGGCTCAGTTCCGAGTGCGGTTGGGCCATGTTCCCGGTCAGGTAACGGCAGAAGTAACGGGGGTTCAGGTCCGCGGCGTCGCCCAGGCCGCGCGCCGAGGTGCTCGCGGCGGTCACCCGGCCGCCGGACTCCCTGAAGAACAGGGGGATGCGCGCCTGCTCGTCCCGTATCAGCAGTACGCGGTCGCGGTAGACCAGGACAGCGGCGAAGTCACCGGCCGGCAGCCGTGGTTCGGCTCCGGGCCGGCCGAAGGCGTCGAGGAGGGCGTGCGCGCCCGCCAGGCGGTCGTGGACCGAGCCGACCCAGCCGACGACCGCCGCGGTGCCGGCGGGTGAGGAGACCGTCGTCACGAGTCCCTGTCGGACCATGGCCTCGGCGGCCCGGAGTTTCGGCGCACCACCGGACCATTCGAGTCGGAGCGCTTCCATGTCACCCGCTTCCGCTGCCGATCGAGAGGACCGGCGTGAAGGCGTGCCCTCGCGGATCGGCGGCCGGGATGCACAGTCCGGCCGCGGACGTCCAGGCGTGCAGGGCGAACGGGTGCTCACGGACACCGACGTGCAGCGTGGCCTCGAACCCGCACCGCCGCAGCAGAACGAACGCCGTCACGGCCTCGGCCTTGCAGTCGTCGTCGACGAACCAGCTTCTGCGGCCGTGTGTCTGGACCACTCGTTTCAACCGCGCGACGTCCCGCACGGGAGGTGTGTCCGCGCGGGCGTAGCCGGGAGCGGACAGCGGCAGCAGCCGCAGGACGCGTCCGAAGCCCAGCGTGCGGATCAGCAGGTGCACGCCACGGAGCCAGAGCCCTATTTCGGCGTCCGCGTACGCCTTTCGGCGGGGCGCCGCACATCCGGCTCGGACGAGAGCCGTGAGAAGTTCCGCGCGTTCCTCGGCAGTTCCGTCGGCGAACTTCTTGACGTCGGGCGACGACATTCCCAGAAAGCGCGTCCTTCTCCAGTCGGCGATGAGCGCTCCGCCGGACAATCGGGTGACGCGGCAATGAGGTGAAAGGATGCGCGTGATGGCCACGAGGGCATCGGTGTCCTGAGCCACCGCGCCTCCTCCCATTCCACGGGTGCGGGCGGGTCAGGACTGGTATCCGTGACCGTCGTAGTCACCGCCGCTGAAACCCCGGATCAGACGGCCGTTGCCGAGAAGGAAAAGGCCGTGCGGCGTACGGCGCCGCAGGAATCGGATCAACATCGCCTGCCTCCAGAATCGGGTGGCGTCGATCATGTCCAGGCTACTCTGACGCCAACGCCTCGCAACCGCTCGCCTTTTCCCTGACGCTGGAGGAACGGCGCAGTCGAGGGAAGGTCCCATCGTGACAAGCATTCCGGCGTACATGCTCAACGACGACACGACGATTCCCGCCGTCGGCCTGGGCACCTGGCCGATGGACGACAGGCAGGCCGAGCAGGCCGTTCGGCACGCGCTCGAGGCCGGTTACCGGCTCGTGGACACGGCGGTGAACTACCGCAACGAGACCGGGGTCGGCCGGGGTGTCGCGAGCAGTGGCGTCCCCCGTGACGAGGTGGTGGTGACGACGAAGCTGCCGGGCCGCCACCACGGCTACGAGGAGACCCTCGCCTCCTTCGAGGAGTCCCTGCAGCGGCTCGGACTGGAGTACGTGGATCTGTATCTGATCCACTGGCCCAACCCGCGGGTCGGCAAGTACGTCGACTCGTGGAAGGCGATGATCAGGCTGCGGGAGGAAGGTCTCGTGCGGTCGATCGGTGTCTCCAACTTCACCGAGGAGCACCTGGCGCGGCTGGAGAAGGAGACCGGGGTGCTGCCGTCGGTGAACCAGGTGGAGCTGCATCCGCTGTTCCCGCAGGAGGAGTTGCGCGCCTTCCACGCCGGGAAGGGCATCGTCACCGAGAGCTGGAGCCCGCTCGGTCAGGACGGCCGGCTGCTGCGTGACCCGGCCGTCGTCACTGTGGCGGAGGCGCTCGGTGTGACACCGGCGCAGGCGGTCCTGCGCTGGCATGTCCAGCTCGGCGCCGTGGCCATCCCGAAGTCGGCCGATGCCGGGCGGCAGCGCGCGAACCTCGACGTCTTCGGGTTCCGGCTGGGTGCCGCCCAGATGGCGGCGATCTCGGAGCGGGTCCCCCAGCGGCTGGGCGGTGACCCGGACAGCCACGAGGAGTTCTGAACGGTCACTCCTCCACGCGCTCCTGGGGAGCCTCCTGTCCGGTCCCGGCCCCGGTCGCGGAGAGGCTCCCGAGGATGTCGAGCAGCTCGGCGTCGCGGCTGCCGGGTTCGGCGTGGAAGACGACGAGAGAGAGTCCGTCGGTGCCGTCCATGGTCAGTTTGTCCGAGTGCAGTTCCAGGTCGCCGACGAGCGGGTGGGTCAGGTGGCTCACCCGGCCGCGCAGGGGCCGTACCTCGTGCCGGGCCCACAGGGTGCGGAAGCGTTCGCTGTGCAGCGAGAGGTCGCCGACCAGGTCGCGCAGGCGCGGGTCGGCGGTGTCGCCTCCGGCGTAGGCGCGCAGGGTGGCCACGCCCTCCCGGGTGAGGTCGTCCCAGTCGCGGCGCAGCTCCCGCTCCGCGGGGTCGAGGAAGACGGCCCGCATCAGGTTGACGCCGGGTCGGTAGTTCGGGGACAGCGCCGTGCACAGCGCGTTGGCGGCCAGGCAGTCCCGGTAACGGTTCTGGACGTAGGCGGGGTTGCGGGTCCAGCCGTCGATGAGCTGCAGGATGCTGGCCGGCACCTGCTCGGGCCGGTGCGGCGCCCCGGCCCGCCTGGCCTGCCGTACGCCGGCGGGGCGGTCCTGGGCCAGGCCGAGGAGGTGGCCGGTGGCGTCGGCGTCCAGGCCGAGCACACCGGCGATGGCTTCCAGCACCTGGACGGAGGGGTTGCGGTCGCGGCCCTGCTCCAGCCGCAGGTAGTAGTCGGAACTGATGCCGGCGAGCATCGCGACCTCCTCGCGGCGCAGCCCCGGCACCCGGCGCAGCCCCCCGCCCGGCAGCCCCACGTCCGCGGGCCGGACCAGCGCCCGGCGGGCCCGCAGGAACTCACCGAGTGCGTTCGAACCGTCCACGCCGCCACCCTACGGTCCGGCTCCGTGCGGTGCCTGGTCCCCGTACTCCCAGGAACACCGGGGCTTAGCCATGGCGCGCTCGACCCGCGCAGGCTGGACGAGGAAGACAACGAAGACAACGCAGACGACGAGGACGGGGCACCGGGCCGTACCGGTGGCCCCCGGAAGACCGTGAGAGGCACCGCATCATGACCGCACAGCTCGCCGGAACCCTGACCCCGGCCGACGGCCTGACCCTGACCCGCGTCGGCTACGGCGCCATGCAGTTGGCAGGACCGCATGTCTTCGGCCCGCCGAAGGACCGTGCCCGGGCCGTCGCGGTACTGCGTGCCGCGGTGGAGGCGGGCATCACCCACATCGACACCGCCGACTTCTACGGGCCGGTGGTCGTCAACGAGATCATCAGGGAGGCCCTGCACCCCTACCCGGAGGACCTGCGCATCGTCACCAAGGTGGGCGCCCGGCGCGCCGCGGACGGCAACTGGATCATGATGCGGCACCCCGAGGACCTGAAGGCCCAGGTGTACGACAACCTGCGGAACCTCGGTGTGGAGGCCCTGGACGTGGTCAATCTGCGCCTGGGAGACATGGACACGCCGAACGAGGACCCGATCGCCGACCAGTTCGGCGCGCTGGCCGAGCTGCGCGAGGCGGGTCTGATCCGGCACCTGGGGCTGAGCACGGCCTCCGCACGGCAGCTGGCCGAGGCGCAGGCGATCGCGCCGGTGGTCACCGTCCAGAACATGTACAACCTGGCCAACCGGCGGGACGACGCCCTGGTCGAGCGGACCGCGGCGCAGCACATCGCCTTCGTGCCGTACTTCCCGCTCGGCGGTTTCAGCCCGCTGCAGTCCGAGACGCTGACGAAGGTCGCCGAGCGGCTGGGGGCCTCGGCGCAGCAGGTGGCGCTGGCCTGGCTGCTGCAGCGCTCCCCGAACATCGCGCTGATCCCGGGCACCTCCTCGCCGGAGCACCTGCGGGAGAACATCGCGGCCGCCGCACTGGTGCTGCCCGAGGACGCGGTCTCCGAACTGGACGGGATCGGGCAGCAGACCGCAGGCTGAGAGCGGGGCCCCGGGAGGAGTCGTACGGGAGGAGCCGCGGGTGGCTGCCGACGAGCGGTTGCGCACCTACCGTGACAAGCGGGACTTCGGGCGGACGCGGGAGCCGTCCGGGCGGTCGGCGGAGAACGCCGACCGGCCCCGGTTCGTGGTGCAGATCCATGACGCGCGCCGGTTGCACTTCGACTTCCGGTTGCAGGTCGACGACGTCCTGAGGTCCTGGTCGGTCCCCAGGGGACCGTCGGCCGATCCCGGGGACAAGCGGCTGGCCGTGCCCACCGAGGACCATCCGCTGGAGTACGAGGACTTCGAGGGTGTGATCCCGAAGGGCGAGTACGGCGGTGGCACGGTGATCGTCTGGGACCGCGGCTGGTACGAGCCCCTCAGCCATGACCGCGGGGGACGGCCGGTCGGCTTCGCGGAGTCGCTGGAGCGCGGGCACGCGACCTTCCGGCTGCACGGTGCCAAGCTGCGCGGCGACTACGCTCTGACGCGCTTCCGGGGCGGTGACGGCGACGACGCGTGGCTGCTGGTGAAGAAGGGCTCCGCGCGGTCGGACGGGCACGGCACGCCCGATCCCCGGCGGGCCCGCTCGGTCCGCACCGGCCGTACCCTCGCCCAGGTCTCGGCGGACGCCGGCGAGGAGTGATCCAGGGGGCTCCGCCCGGGTACGGAAGGGCCGGTTCTGCGGGCGGGGGTGTCCGGAAAAGGACGGTGAGTCGACCGAGGCGCGTCCCGGCGGTGCGGGCTGCGCGCGGATTGGGCCGTTCGGGCCCCAACTCGCCTCACGGCGGCCTATGTTCGCGACGGCACCGGATCTTCCGCTCAGGAGGCACCTCACATGCGCACCGCGCTCCGTTCCGCCCTGACAGGGGCGGTGGCCGTCGGCACTCTGCTCACCTGTGGCACCGCCCACGCCACCCCCGCCGGGCCCGGCGTGACAGGCAGGTTGATCAGCACCACCACCATCGGCGACACCGACTACGTCCTGCGGGAGATCACCGTCCCGCCGGGCCAGACCACCGGCTGGCACTACCACGACGGCCCGGTCTACGGGTACGTCGCGAAGGGCACCCTCAGCCACTTCCACTCCGACTGCAAGGAGGACGGCGTCTACCACAAGGGCGGCACGGTGTACGAGTCCGGCGGGCCCGGTGATGTGCACCTGGGTGCCAACCGCGGCGACACCGACCTGGTCCTCGACGTGCTGTACATCCTTCCGCACGGTTCGCCGTACTCCGAGTCGGTGCCGAACCCGGGCTGCGACTTCGAGTAGCCGGGTTACTCCTCGGTGACCGGTAACGGGCCTTCGGGCAGCGGCTGTTCGGCCCAGATGGTCTTGCCGCCGCCCGTCTGCCGGCTGCCCCAGCGCTGGGTGAGCTGGGCGACGAGGAGCAGGCCGCGGCCACCCTCGTCGTAGGCGTGCGCCCGGCGCAGGTGCGGTGAGGTCGAACTGCCGTCGAAGACCTCGCAGATGAGCGCCCGGTCGCGGATCAGCCGTAGCCGGATGGGCGGTTCGCCGTAGCGGATGGCGTTGGTGACGAGTTCGCTGACGACGAGTTCGGTGACGAAGGCGGCCTCTTCGAGCCCCCAGTCGGCGAGTCGCTCGGTGGCCGCCTGCCGGAAGCCGGCCACCTGGGCCGGATCGGGCGGGACGTCCCAGGTGGCGACCCGGTCGGCGCCGAGGGCCCGGGTGCGGACCAGGAGCAGGGCGACGTCGTCGGAAGGCTGTTCCGGCAGGACGGCCTTGAGCACGTTGTCGCCGAGGGCCTCCAGGGAGTCGGCGGGTGCGCTGAGCGCGCGGCACATCTCCTCGGTGGCGCGGTCGACGTCCCGGTCCCGGTCCTCGATCAGACCGTCCGTGTAGAGGGCGACGACGGCTCCCTCGGGCAGGTGGAGTTCCGTCGCCTCGAAGGGCAGTCCACCGACGCCGAGCGGCGGGCCCGCGGTCATCGGGATCAGCTCGGCGCAGCAGCCGGGCAGCACCAGAGCGGGGGCCGGGTGCCCGGCGGCGGCGAGCGCGAGGTGCCGCGAGACGGGGTCGTAGACGGCGTACAGGCAGGTGGCGCCCAGTTCGGCGACCTCCTCGCCGGAGCCGTCCGCCGCGAGGTGGGTCACCAGGTCGTCGAGGTGGGTGAGGAGTTCGTCGGGGGGCAGGTCCACGTCCGCGAGGGTGCGTACGGCCGTCCGCAGCCGCCCCATGGTGGCGGAGGAGCGGATGCCGTGCCCGACCACGTCGCCGACGACCAGGCCGACCCGGCTGCCGGAGAGCGGAATCACGTCGAACCAGTCGCCGCCGATGCCGGCCACCGATCCGCAGGGCAGATAGCGGTGGGCGACCTCGACGGCGGCCTGGCCGGGCAGGCCGCTGGGCAGCAGGCTGTGCTGGAGGGCGAGGGCGGTGGAGCGCTCGCGGGCGAAGCGGCGGGCGTTGTCGATGCAGACGGCGGCGCGGCTGGCGAGCTCCTCGGCGAAGACGGTGTCGTCGAAGACGTACTCGTCGGGGTGGCGCACGCGCGCGCCCACGACGACGCCGAGCAGGATGCCCCGGGCCTGCAGGGGTACGGCGATCATGGAATGCACGCCCCGGCGGAGGGCACGGCCGTCGGGCGCGCGGGCGTTGCGCTCGTCGATCCAGCGGTGGAACTCGGGCTCGCCGGCCTGGCTGACCACCGCGCGCCGCTCCCGCAGCGCCCGCGCCGTCGGTGACGCCGCCGGGAGCACATCGGTCTCGCCCAGCCGTACGGCGGCCTCGGGGGTGCCCTCGGTGACGGAGCCGTGGGCGACCCGGCGCAGCTCGATGTCGCCCTCCGGCATGCTCGGCAGTTCCTCGGCGCCGAGGACCCAGTCGAGGAGGTCGACGCTGGCGAAGTCGGCGTGTCTCGGGACGAGGAGTTCGACGAGTTCCTCGGCGGTACGCACCACGTCCAGGGTGGTGCCGATGGCGGTGGCGGCCTCGTTGAGGAGGGCCAGCCGCACCCGGGCCAGGTACTGCTCGGTGTTGTCGAAGGCGGCGAGGGCGACGCCGGTCAGCTCGCCGCCCGGGGCGCGCAGGGGCCACATCTCGACGCTCCACGCGTGGTCCCGGTTGAGGGTCGGGGCGGCGGTGAAACTCTCGTAGCGGACGGGCCGGCCGGTCTCGACGACCTGGCGCAGATGGCGCAGAAAACCCTCGCTGTGCGCGGCCTTCTCGACGGTGTCCTGGAAGAAGCGGCCGAGCAGGGCCTTCTCGGGGACGCCCATGACCTGGCAGGCCGCGTCGTTGGAGCGGAGGTAGCGCTGGCGGGTGTCGAAGACCGACATGGACATGGAGGCCTGCTGGAATGCCTGTCCGGCCACGGTGGCATCGGCCTGCCGGGGCGGGTCGGCGGTCAGCACGTATCCGGTGGTCTCGCCCTCGGGGCCGAGGACCGGGCAGGCGGTCAGGGCGAGTTCCGTCCGGCGCCCGTCGGCATGGCGCAGGGCGACGGTCCCGGAGCGGGCGGCCAGCACGGCCGCCGGGACCTCGTCGGCAAGAAGGTCGGCGGCGGGACGGCCCACGACCTCCTCGGCCGTCCGTCCGGTGACCATCCGTGCACCCTCGCTCCACCCCGTCACCCTGCCCAGGGCATCGATGATCGCCGCGGCCGCGACACGCTCCATATGCCCCAGGATGAAACCTATGTCCTGGGGCATCAAGCGCGGGGAGCGGTCCGCTCAGCCCTGGTGGCCGCGCAGCGCGGCCAGTGCCCGGTCCGCGTGGGTGTTCATGCGCAGTTCGCTGCGGACGACCTCCAGGACGGTGCGGTCCTGAGCGATGACGAAGGTGGCCCGTTTGGTGGGGGCGAGCGAGAAGCCGCGCTTCACGCCGAACCGCTCCCGGACGGCGCCGTCGGCGTCGGAGAGCAGCGGCATGCCGAGGGTGTGCTTCCCGGAGAACTCCTGCTGCCGTTCCACGCTGTCCCCGCTGATGCCGACGGGCCGGGCACCGACGGCCGCGAACTCGGCGGCGAGATCCCTGAAGTGACAGGCCTCTGCGGTGCAGCCCGCCGACAGGGCGGCCGGGTAGAAGAAGAGCACGACCGGCCCGTCGGCCAGCAGCTCCGTGAGCGTCCGGGGCGTGCCGGTCTCGTCCGGCAGCGCGAAGTCCTCGATCGTGCTTCCGACCTCGACGGATTCCGCCATCTAGCGGCCCTCCTCGTTGCGTGCGACACCGCGCGCCCACAGCACCAGGGGGATCTGGAGCGGCAGCCGGGCGAGGGCCGCGGTTCTGAGCGGCTCGGGCCGCTTCTGCCAGTCGACGGCCATCTGCACGTTGGCCGGGAAGACGCCGACGAAGAAGGCGGTGGCGGCCCGTGCCGCCACCGCCCGGCTGCGCGGCAGGGCGATGCCCGCCGCCAGCGCCAGTTCCACGGCCCCGCTCCCGTACGTCCACGCCCTCGGCGGCCCCGGGAGCGCCCTGGGGATCGTGGCGTCGAACTGCTTCGGCGCCGCGAAGTGGGCGACCCCGGCCGCGGCCAGCAGTCCCGCCAGCAGCAGGGGTGAACGTTCGGACCGGGACACTGGCGCCTCCTCTGACGACCTGCGCCGGATATTACCCGGCGGTATGGCCCCGGTCCGCGTCGCCCCCTACTCCAGGTAGTAGGTGGCGTCCTGCTGGTCCAGCGTGGTGCCGGTCGTCTGGACGTAGAGCAGGTTGTTGTAGTGGCGTATGTACCGGCCCGGGTAGTTGTACGACTCCAGCGAGACGCCGGACGGGTCGGCGAGGCCTGCCCGCTGGTAGAACGAGGCGTCGCTGCCGAAGGTGGCGGTGCCGTCGTCCTTCTCCACCCACACCTCGAAGTTCTTGTGGCGCAGGTAGTAGCCGGGGTAGTTGGTCGACTCCAGGGAGACGGTGCCGGTGCCGGCGAGTCCGGTGACGATCCGGAACTGGGAGTCGGCGAGGTTGGTGACGTTCGCCTCGATCTTCGCGCGGAAGTCGTAGTGGCGGATGTAGCGGTCCGGGTAGTTGTACGAGGAGAGGCGGACCGGGGAGACGCCGTCGGCGACCGGTACGCCGAAGTTGGGGGTGCCGTCCGCGTTCCAGTAGACCTTCTGCAGGCGGGTGCGGCGGTTGGGGTCGTTCAGCGGGTCGCCGGTGATGTCCTTGTAGCTGCGGTCGTGGTAGACGAGGATGTCGGACTTCCCGTCCTCGGAGACGGTGAACGAGTTGTGCCCGGGCCCGTACTGCGAGGTCGAGGCGTCGGTCTTGAAGACGGGTGTCTGGCTCTTGCTCCAGGAGGCGGCGTCGAGCAGGTCCGAGGACGCGGACGCGGTGAGCATGCCGAGGCAGTAGTTGGCGTCGGTGGCGCTGGCGGAGTAGGTCAGAAAGACCTTGCCGCCGTGCTGGATGACGGCAGGGCCCTCGTTGACCTTGTAGCCGATCGTCTCCCAGGAGAGGGTCGGCCGGGAGATCTCCACCGGGGTGCCGCTGATGGTCCAGGGGTTGGCCATCCTGGCGATGAACAGGCTGGTGTTGTTGTCCTCGGAGGGGTTGTGCTGCGCCCACGCCAGATAGCGCACGCCGTTCACCACGAAGGTCGTCGCGTCGAGCGAGAAGCTCTCCCAGCTGGTGGTGATCTGGCCCTTCTCGGTCCAGGTGCCGGTGAGCGGGTCGGCGGCGTCGGTCTCCAGGACGTACATGCGGATCGCCCACACGTCACTGGTGGATCCGGCGGCGAAGTACACGTACCACTTGCCGTCGATGTAGTGGATCTCCGGCGCCCAGATGTGGGAGCCCATGACACCGCTGGCGTGCTTGGTCCAGATGGTGGTCTCCGGGGCGGTGGCCAGGCCCTGGAGGGTGGTGGCCCGGCGCAGCACGATGCGGTCGTACTCGGGGACGGTGGCGGTGAAGTAGTAGTAGCCGTCGGTGTGCTTGTAGATCTGCGGGTCGGCCCGCTGTTCGGCGATCGGGTTGGTGAAGGTCACGGCGGGAGAGGGGGGGACGGCCGCGTGAGCGGGGGTGACGGTCAGGATCAGGGCGAGTACGGCGAGGACGGCGGTCAGCGCCCGGCCGATGAGACGTCTCACGGTGCGGATGGTTCCTCTCGGTTGCGGCTGGTGGGGCTCAGGTCGTGGAAGTGAGGCGCCACTGCTGGCAGTTGTTGCCCAGCCAGCTCCACTGGCGTACGTCGGCGCCGTCGGCGGTCCCGCAGTCGGCGACGTCGGCGACCTTGCCGCTGTTGGCGTTGGCGATCCGGACGTAGTCGCCACTGGTGTAAATGAGCCGGAACTTCTGGCAGTTGTTGTTGAGCCAGGACCACTGGCGCAGGTCGGCGCCGTCGGCGGTGGAGCAGTCGGCGGTGTCCAGTACCTTGCCGGTGGCGACGTTGACGAGCCGGCTGGTGTCGTTGCCCTGGTCCTCCACCAGCCACTTCTGGTTGCCGCCGCCGTTGCAGGTCCACTGGAGGACGTTGGTGCCGTCGGCCGTGCCACCGCCCGCCACGTCGAGGCACTTGCCGCTGTTGCGGTTCACCAGCGTGTACGCGGTCGGGGTCGTCGCGGTCTCCCCGGACGGTCCGGCGAGGGTCGTCCCGGTGGCAACGGGCGTGCCGAGGTCGGGAGTTCCGTCGGCGTTCCAGGTGAACTTCTGCGCACGGGTCGTACGGGCGTTGCCGCAGCCGCCACTTGACGAGCTGTTGGCGTGGTAGACGATCCAGTTCTCGGTGCCGGCACTCTCCAGCACATAGGTCCGCTGGGTGTCGCAGCAGGCGACGCCGGACTGGCCGGCCACGTAGTACAGGTACCAGTGGCCGTCGAAGTAGTGGAACTCCGGTGCCCACATGTTGGCGTTGCGTCCGGCGGTGGTGTCGGACCACACCTGGACGCTGGGCGCGGTCGCCAGACCAGCGAGGGTGGGCGATCTACGCATCAGCAGTTCGTTCGTGAACGTCGTGTTGATCAGGTAGTAGTTGCCGTTGTAGTACTCCAGCCAGGGGTCGGCGCCTTTCTGAGCCTTGACCGGGTTGGTGAACGGGCGGCCGTCGGCCGCCGTTGCGGGCTGCGTGGTCACGAAGGACGCGAGTACGGCGAGCAGCGCCACGACAAGCACGAGCCAGGGGCGGGTGCGGAGCACGGGGAGTCCCTTCCGGCAGCCATCTCGTTCGGACTATCGAACGACGTACGGAACTTCGACCAGAAGGTAAGGGGGTGGCAATGGCACGTCAATGGGTCGGACGTGTCGAGTTGGGTTTCCAAGGGGCTTGCGGGGGTGACGAGTTGAGACCGAAGACGCGGGCGTCCACCAGCGGGGTCCGAGGACCGGGTTCACGAAGTCCCGACAGGCGACAGCGAGGGCGGCCGCGGCCGCCCTCGCTGTCGCACATGTGCGTCGTCATGGCCCGTGCAGATGCAGAAGAGGTGCCCGGCGGGATCGATTCGAGCGGCCCCGGACAGGCGGAGCGCATCGTTCGAGGGCTGCGGGCGTGGCGGCTCACACGGTTCGGGCCGAAGGCGCCGTCTCGCCGGTCTCCTGGCCCGGCTCGTCCTCGACCGCGTAGGCCAGGAAGTCGTCGACCATGCGGTGGAACAGCACGGCCAGTTGCCGCAGCTCCTCGGGCTGCCACTCCCCCAGGGCCAGCTGCATGCCGCGGGCACCGGCGTCCCGGACCCGGTGGACGGCCTCCCGGCCGGCGCCGGTGAGCTCGATCCGCTGGGCGCGGCGGTCGTCGGGGTCGGGGACCCGGGTGACATAGCCCGCCCTCTGGAGCTGCTGCACCGTACGCGTCACATGGGACGCCTCGACGCCGAGCCGATGGGCGAGCTCCCCCGGGCGCAGTGGCTCGGAGTCGGCGACCTGGCGCAGCAGGGCCACCGCGGCACGGTCCAGCGGGACGCCCGCGAGGGCCATGAGCCGCTCGTGCTGCCGGGCCCGGGTGCTCAGATAGGTGATGCGCGTCAGGGCGCGCTCGATCTCCACCACTTCCGGGGTGGCGGCAGGTACGGCTGGCAGCGGTTCTGTGGACATACCAGCCAGTTTACCATATCGTTGCGTAACTCAAGTAAGTTAGTGCGTGCGCCCCCGCACACTACCGCGCAGCGCCCACCGATCGGAGCCGTATGTCCCTCCTGGCCCGCCCTTCGATCGCCGCTCTCGGCGCGAGGACCCTGCAGCGGCTCACTCTCCTGGCGAGCAGGCGGCCGAGCGGCCCGGGCTCCGACGCCTCCTCGCATGCCCGGTTTCCGGACCTCCCGCGCAACGTACGGGAGCTGACCATCCCGACGTCCGTCGCCCCGGCCCGCGCCACGGTGTACCTGCCCGCCGCCATGGATCCCGCGCCCCCGGTGCACGTCAACTTCCACGGCGGCGGCTACGTCATGTCGCTCACCGAGCTCGACGACCCGCTCTGCCGCTGTCTCGCGGCCGAGGCGGGAGTGGTCGTGGTGAACGTCGACTATGCCGTCGCCCCGCAACACCCCTTCCCGGCCCCGCCCCGCCAGGCCTTCGAGGTGGTCCGGTGGGTCGCCGAACATGCGGCGGAGCAGGGCTGGGACGGTTCCCGGCCGACCGTGGGCGGACAGAGCGCCGGTGGTGGACTCGCGGCGGCGGTGGCCCGGCAGGCGCTGACGGAGGGCGGGCCCTCGATCGCGCTCCAGGTGCTGCACTATCCGCCGCTGGATCTGGTGACGAACGCGGCGGACAAGCGGGCCGCGGTCGCCAAGCCGATGCTGCGCCCCTGGATGGCAGAGGTGTTCGACTCGGCGTACGTACCGGAGCGGAAGAGCCGTGCCGACCCGCTGGTCTCCCCCGCGCATCCCTCGGACACGGCCGATCTGACGGGGATCGCCCCGGCGCTGGTGATCACGGCCGAGTACGACCTGTTGAGGGCGGAGGGCGAGCGGTACGCCGCACGGCTGGCGGCGGCGGGGGCGTTGGTGGAACACCACGAGGTCGCCGGGGCGGACCACGGCTATGACGGAAAGGACGATGCGAAGGCACGTGAGGTGTACGCGCTGATCGCTCGTCATGTGCGTGCGGTTCGCGAGCGGGACGCCTGAGAGCCCGGGGTGTGCTGTTCACGGGCGGCCGACCGTGGTCCGTGGCAGGTCGCGCGGTTCCCCCCGCCCCTGGCGGGGCGCGAATGAACCGCCGTCCCGCGTCCCCCACTTGTTCCGCAACGTCGGTGACACCCCACTGAGGACCGCCCGGGCCTGGGGCGCGTTCCCGGGGACGTCCCACGCGTCCCAGGGCACGCGGGGACGACATGGTGACGGTTCGGCACGGCAATCCTCCGATTCGTGATCACCCTTCGTGGTCACGAGAACGACAGCCCGGAGGTTTCCATGTCCCGTCGGATCCTGAAGAGCGGCCTGCTGGCCACGGTCGCGGCGTTGGCGTTCCTGCCCACGGCGGGGGCCGCCACCGCGAGCGCCGCCGCCCCCATCCCCGCGCCGCAGGGAATCGTGCAGTTCTACAACTACACCACCCTGCCCGCCCCGGCGGTGGTCCACCGCCACCACCACCGGTACTACACGTACCGCACGCACCGCACGTACCGCACCGTGGGACGGGTGGCCACGCACCACGTCCGGCTGAACGTCCGCTCCGGCCCGGGCACCCGCTACCGCGTGGTCGGCCACCGCCACAACAACCGGCTCATCCCACTGACGTGCAAGACCTACGGCGGCTCGGTGCGCGGCAACCACGCCTGGTACCGGCTCCCCCACCACAAGGGCTACGTCTCCTCCCGCTACGTCCGGGTCGGCCGCGCCGTTCCGTGGTGCTGACGGCCCCCTCCCGCCGTACTCCCTGACCACAGAGGCCTGTTCGGGAACCAAGCGTTCCCGAACAGGCCTTCGACATGCACCCCGATTCACCCTCTTCACACCTGTTCGCAGATTGCGGGCCCGGTCCCCATGGGAAGCCATCCCGACAACAGGGGCGAAACGCCCATAGCGTTATGAAGTCGAGGCACGCGACATGCGGCACCCCGAAGGAGAGAGCACCACTCCACCCGACGAGTCGGCCACGGCGCGGCTGCGCGAACTGAAGGAGCGTACGGGACTGAGCCTGGCGGCGCTGGCCGCCCGCACGCCGTACAGCAAGTCCGCCTGGCACCGCTATCTCTCCGGCGCCAAACGGCCACCGCGCCCGGCCGTCGAGGCCCTGGCCCGGCTCGCGGGCGCCGACCCGGCGGCCGTGCTGGCGCTGTGCGAGGCCGTCGAGGCACCGCCGGCCGTCGAACCGGCCCGGGCACAGCCTCGGTCGGGGCGGCATTGGCGGCTGCCGCTGACCATGCTCGCGCTGCTCGCAGTGGCCGGGGTCGCGGCGGCCGCCGTGACCCTGTCGGACCGGCGCGGCACGCCGGGCGCCCAGCCGGTCTCGGCTCCGCCGCGCTGCCACGGCCGGTCCTGCCAGGGCGAGTTGCCGGACACCTCGGCGTGCGCCCGGGACGCACAGACCAAGAGCGCCGTCACCGACACCGCGTACGACGTCCGGCTGCGCTGGTCCCCCACCTGCGGCACCGCCTGGTCCGAGGTGCGGCTGCACACCGCACACGCCCGTGAGGTCTCGGTCCGGGCCGGGCAGAACGTGCTCTCCGCGAGCTATCCGGCCGAGGACTCGGTCGGCTACACCAGTCCGATGCTCGCGGTACCGACGCCCCGGGGAGTGGAGGCGTGCGCGGAGGTCGCGGGGCAGCTGGCGTGCACGGGGCTGGAGGCGCAGCCGGACGACGAGTAGTCGGCAAGGACGAACCGGCAGCAAGAAGGCGCCGCGCCCGTGGAAGGAGCGCGGCGCCGGACCGGTCGGGGGAACCGGTCAGTGCGCGGCGACCAGTTCCTCCCGGTCGTTGCCGGCCTGCGGCTGCCTGGCCGAGCGCAGGGCGGCGATGCCGATGAAGACCATCGAGGAGACACCGGCGAGCGCGAAGGCGGTGAAGCCCCAGTCGCCGTTGCCCGCGGCGAGCAGCTGGCCGCCGAGCCACGGGCCGAAGACGGCGCCGAAGCGGCCCATGCCCGAGGTCCAGCCGACGGCGGTGGCGCGGTTGTCCGGGGTGGAGCGGATGGCGACGGTCGCGTAGATCATCGTCTGGGCGCTGTTGAGGAAGACACCGGTGAGGAAGACGACGACCGTGGTCACGCCCATCGGCATGTGGACGCTGAGCAGGTAGACACCGACGGCGGTGAGGGCGAACCAGACCGCCGAGATGCGCGGGGCGCCGAACCGGTCGGCGGCGCGGCCGGCGACCAGCATGCCCACGATCCCGCCGAGGTTGAAGACGACGACGAAGGTCAGGGCGTTGGCCAGCTCGTAGCCCTCGGTGCGCATCAGGGTGGGCAGCCAGGTGGCGACGCCGTAGACCAGCAGCAGACCCCCGAAGGAGGCCAGCCAGTAGAGCAGGGTCTGCAGCCACTCGCCGCCACGGAACAGGTCGAGCAGCGCGTCCCAGCGGTCGGCGGTCGTCTTCTTCGCGGCGACGGCGGGCAGTTCGACCTCGTAGCGCGCGGCGAGGGCGCCCGCCTCCTCGGTGCGGCCCTTGACGACCAGGAAGCTCAGCGACTCCGGCAGGAGCTTGATCAGGACGGGGACGAAGAGCAGCGGGAGCACGCAGACCCAGAAGGCGGAGCGCCAGCCGAGCGGGTCGATCAGCCACTTGGCCACGTACGCGGAGAGGATGCCGCCCGCGTGGTGCGCGGTCATCAGCAGGCCGATGGTGAGTGCCGCCCGGCCGCCCTTCGCGTAGTCGGAGACCATGCTGATCGCGGTCGGCAGCAGCCCGCCGAGGCCGACGCCGGCCAGGGTGCGGCCGAGGCCGAAGACCGCGAGGCTCCCCGATATCGCGCAGATGCCGGAGGCCAGCGAGAACAGCGTGACGCAGCCGATCATCAGCTGCTTGCGGCCGATCCGGTCCGCGACCGTGCCCGCGGTCAGGGCGCCCACCAGCATGCCGAAGGTGGCGTAGGAGCCGAGGTCGCCTGCCTGGTCCGGGGTGAGTCCGAAGGTCCTGGTCTCCAGCAGGTGGGGCAGCACCGAGCCGTAGATGAACATGTCGAGGCCGTCGAAGAGCACGGCCAGCCAGCACAGACCGACGACCAGCAGCGCCAGCTTGCTGCCCCGGGCGGACAGGGCGGGTGAGGAGGACATCTTTGTTTTCCTCTCGTCCAGGAGGCGTTCCCTGGAAGGGATCAATGAGCGGGTGCGTAGAAGCTAAGGAGTCGAGCCCGAAAACGTCAACGAATTTGTCAACAATCACAGATTTCAGGAAGACACCCAGGTGGCAAAGGGGGGTGGGGGGGGGGCCCCCCCCCCCGCGCCCCCCCCCCAAGAAACCAACCCCACCACCCCCCCGGGGGGGGGCCGGCGGGGGGGGGGGCACGGA
>NZ_JBIWOA010000016.1:0-240981 GCF_044767525.1 Streptomyces sp. NPDC101234
CCGCCCCGCCTTCGAGGCCCGCGCCGTGCTCGCCGCCACCCTCTCCCCCACCTGGGGCATCTACAGCGGCTACGAACTCTGCGAGAACACCCCGCTCAGGGAAGGCAGCGAGGAGTACCTCGACTCCGAGAAGTACCAACTCAAGCCCCGCGACTGGGCACTCGCCGAAACGGACGGCATCGCGCCCCTCGTCACCCGCCTCAACACCGTCCGCCGCGCCCACCCCGCGCTCCGGCAGCTGCGCGACCTGACCTTCCACCACACGGACAACGACTCCGTGATCGCGTACAGCAAGCGCTCCGGGACGGACACGGTTCTGATGGTCGTCAACCTCGATCCGCACCACACCCAGGAGGCGACGGTCTCGTTGGACATGCCGCGACTCGGCCTGGACTGGAACTCCGCCCTGTCCGTGCGGGACGAACTGACGGGTGAGACCTACTCATGGGGCAGGACCAACTATGTGCGCCTCACGCCCGGCCGGACGCCGGCGCATGTGCTCCAGGTAGGGCGACCGACCCCAGCGAACGGAGGACCCAGCGCGCCATGACTGTCAACGACCCCGTCCCGGACTCCTTCGAGGACACCCCTGCCAAGGACCGGGACCCGGACTGGTTCAAACGCGCCGTCTTCTACGAGGTCCTGGTCCGTTCCTTCCAGGACAGCGACGGCGACGGAATCGGCGACCTCAAGGGCCTGACAGCCAAGCTCGATTATCTGCAGTGGCTGGGCGTCGACTGTCTCTGGCTCCCCCCGTTCTTCAAGTCCCCGCTGCGGGACGGCGGTTACGACGTCGCCGACTACACCTCCGTACTCCCCGAGTTCGGCGACCTCGCCGACTTCGTGGAGTTCGTCGACGCCGCCCACCAGCGCGGCATGCGCGTCATCATCGACTTCGTCGTCAACCACACCAGCGACCAGCACCCGTGGTTCCAGGAGTCCCGCAAGAACCCCGACGGGCCGTACGGCGACTACTACATGTGGGCCGACGACGACAAGCAGTACCAGGACGCGCGGATCATCTTCGTGGACACCGAGGTCTCCAACTGGACCTTCGACCCCGTGCGCGGCCAGTACTACTTCCACCGTTTCTTCTCCCACCAGCCCGACCTCAACTACGAGAACCCGGCGGTGCAGGAGGAGGTCCTGGCGGCTCTCCGGTTCTGGCTGGACCTGGGTATCGACGGCTTCCGGCTGGACGCGGTGCCCTACCTGTACGCGGAAGAGGGCACCAACTGCGAGAACCTGCCGCCCACCCATGAGTTCCTGAGGCGGGTCCGCCGCGAGATCGACGCGATGTATCCGGACACCGTGCTACTGGCGGAGGCGAACCAGTGGCCGGAGGACGTCGTCGACTACTTCGGCGACTACGAGAAGGGCGGGGACGAGTGCCACATGGCGTTCCACTTCCCCGTGATGCCGCGGATCTTCATGGCCGTGCGCCGGGAGTCCCGCTACCCCGTCTCCGAAATCCTCGCGAAGACCCCCGCCATCCCGTCCGGCTGCCAGTGGGGCATCTTCCTGCGCAACCACGACGAGCTGACCCTGGAGATGGTCACCGACGAGGAACGCGACTACATGTGGGCCGAGTACGCGAAGGACCCGCGGATGCGCGCCAACATCGGCATCCGTCGCCGCCTCGCGCCCCTCCTGGACAACGACCGCAACCAGATCGAGCTGTTCACCGCGCTGCTGCTGTCCCTGCCCGGCTCGCCGATCCTCTACTACGGCGACGAGATCGGCATGGGCGACAACATCTGGCTCGGTGACAGGGACGCCGTCCGCACGCCGATGCAGTGGACGCCGGACCGCAACGCGGGCTTCTCCTCCTGCGACCCGGGGCGCCTCTACCTGCCGACCATCATGGACCCGGTCTACGGCTACCAGGTCACCAACGTCGAGGCGTCGATGTCCTCCCCGTCCTCCCTGCTCCACTGGACCCGGCGGATGATCGAGATCCGCAAGCAGAATCCCGCCTTCGGACTGGGGTCCTACACCGAACTGCAGTCCTCCAACCCGGCGGTGATCGCGTTCCTGCGGGAGTACGAGGACGACCTGGTCCTCTGCGTGCACAACTTCTCCCGCTTCGCCCAGCCCACCGAGCTCGATCTGCGGGTCTACGACGGCCGGCATCCGGTGGAGCTGATCGGCGGGGTGCGGTTCCCCGCCATCGGTGAACTCCCTTATCTGCTCACCCTCGCGGGTCACGGCTTCTACTGGTTCCGGCTCTCCCGGGTCGCCTCCCACATCGGCCGGCGGCGCTGAGCGTGCGGAGCCGAGGAAAGGACGCGTCACCATGGTGAAGACCGTTGACCTGCCCCGGAGCACGACGGCAGGTCTCGACCGGCCGTTGGCCTCGCTGGGCGGGCTGCTGCGCGACTGGCTGCCCCGGCAGCGCTGGTTCGCGGGCAAGGACCGGCCTGTCACTGATCTGTCCGTGCTGTCCGTGACCGAGCTCTTCCCCGGCTGTCTGCATCTGCTCGTCCACGCCGACCACTCCCAGGGCGGGGACGCCTCCCCGTCCGGCGACTGCTACCAACTCCTGCTCGGCGTACGCCAACACCGCGCCCCCCGGCTGGAGCGGGCGTACATCGGCCGGGCCGAGGAGGGCCCGCTGGCCGGGCTCGCGGTGTACGACGCCCTGTACGACCCGCACGCCGCCGAACTGCTGCTGGAGCGGCTGCGGATCCCCGGCACGGTGGGTCCGCTGTGCTTCGAGGCGGCCCCGGACGCGCGGATACCCGGCGGACTCGCGCCGCGGTTGCTGGACGCCGAGCAGTCCAACTCCTCGCTGGTGTACGGCGACTCCTACATCCTGAAGGTGTTCCGCCGGATCCAGCCCGGCATCAACCCGGATCTGGAGGTGCCCGGCGCGCTGGCCGCGCAGGGCTGCGCGCGGGTGCCGGCGCCGGTGGCCTGGTTCCGCACCACCGAGCCGCGTCCCGCGACCCTCGGGGTGCTGCAGCCCTTCCTGCCCGACGCGGCCGACGGCTGGACCCTCGCCCTGCGCGCGCTCGCGGCCGGGGACGACTTCGCCACCGAGGCCCACGAGTTGGGGCGGGCCACCGCGGACGTGCATCTCGCGCTCGCCACCGCCTTCCCGTCCGCCGTCCACGAGGAGCACGGCCGTACCGCGGAGGCGATGACCGCGCGGCTGGACGCGGCCGCCCTCGCGGTCCCGGCGCTGCGACCGTTCGTACCCGGGCTGCGCGGTGCCTTCGACGCGCTCGCCACCTGCGACTCCGGGCCGCCCGTCCAGCGGATCCACGGCGATCTCCATCTGGGGCAGGTGCTGTGGGCGGACCGCGAGTGGTTCGTCATCGACTTCGAGGGCGAGCCGTCCCGGCCGCTCGCCGAGCGGCGCGGCAACCAGTCGCCGGTCCGCGATGTGGCCGGCATGCTGCGGTCCTTCGACTACGCGGCCCGGCAGCGCCGCCCCTGGCGTCCGGAGTGGGCGCGCCGTTGCCGGGAGGCGTACTGTGCGGGCTACGCGGACCGGGCGGGCTGGGACCCGCGCAAGAAACACGCGCTGCTGCGGGCCCATGAGACGGACCGCGCGGTGTACGAGGTGGTGTACGAGGCCCGGCACCGGCCGGCCTGGCTTCCGGTTCCGATGGCCGCGATCGAGCGGCTCGCCCGCTGGGGAGGCTGACCTGATGGCACTGCGTGACTCCGCACTCCCCGAGCCCTCCGGCCCCTCCCGGCCCACGGCCCCGCCCCTGGACCCCGCCGACCGTGAGCGCCTCCTCGCGGGCGCCCACCACGATCCGCACGCCCTGCTGGGCGCCCACCCGGTGGACGGCGGCACCCTCGTCCGCGCGCTGCGCCCGCAGGCCCGCGCCGTGAGCGTGCTCGTCGACGGGTCGCGCAGCCCCCTGGTGTCGGAGGGCGACGGACTCTTCGCGGCCGTGCTGCCGTACGCCGAGGTCCCGTCGTACACCCTCCTCGTCGAGTACGAGGACGGCGAGCACGAGGTCCACGACCCGTACCGCTTCCTGCCCGCGCTCGACGAGTTCGACCTGCATCTGATCCGTGAGGGGCGGCACGAGCAGCTCTGGAAGGCGCTCGGTGCCGAGCCGATGACCCATGACGGGGTGACGGGGACCCGGTTCACGGTGTGGGCGCCCAACGCCCGGGGGGTGCGGGTGGCGGGGGACTTCACGTGCTGGGACGGCACGCAGTACCCGATGCGCTCGCTGGGCGCCGCTGGGGTGTGGGAGCTGTTCCTGCCGGGCGTGGGCGAGGGTGCCCGGTACAAGTTCGAGATCACGTCCCGGCACGGCGGCCGGTTCCTCAAGGCCGACCCGATGGCCCGGGGGACGGAGGTACCGCCCGCGACCGCCTCGATCGTGACGGTCTCGCGTCATGAGTGGCACGACGGGGAGTGGATGGCGCACCGGGGCGACACCCCTGTGCACGAGGCGCCGTTCTCGGTGTACGAGATCCATCTGCCGTCCTGGCGGCCGGGCCTGACCTATCGTCAGCTTGCCGGGGAACTCCCCGCGTACGTCAACGACCTGGGCTTCACCCACGTCGAGTTCATGCCGGTCGCGGAGCATCCCTTCGGCGGTTCCTGGGGCTACCAGGTCACCGGCTTCTACGCGCCGACCTCCCGGCTCGGCACCCCCGACGACTTCAGGTACCTGATCGACGCGCTCCACCGGGCCGGCATCGGCGTGATCATGGACTGGGTGCCGGCGCACTTCCCCAAGGACGACTGGGCGCTGGCCCGTTTCGACGGGGATCCGCTGTACGAGCCCGGGGACGAGCGGCGGGCCGAGCATCCGGACTGGGGGACCTACGAGTTCGACCTGGGCCGGGTGGAGGTGCGCAACTTCCTCGTCGCCAACGCCGTGTACTGGTGCGAGGAGTTCCACATCGACGGCCTGCGGGTGGACGCGGTCGCCTCGATGCTCTACCTCGACTACTCGCGGGACTCCGGGCAGTGGACGCCCAATGTGTTCGGCGGGCGCGAGGACCTGGACGCGGTGGCTTTCCTGCAGGAGATGAACGCGACCGTGTACCGGCGGGCGCCGGGTGTGGTGACCATCGCCGAGGAGTCCACCGCGTGGGACGGGGTGACCCGCCCGACCGACAGCGGCGGTCTGGGGTTTGGGCTGAAGTGGAACATGGGCTGGATGCACGACTCGCTGGAGTACATCCGGCACGAGCCGGTCCACCGCAAGTACCACCACGACGAGATGACCTTCTCGATGGTCTACGCGTACAGCGAGAACTACGTGCTGCCCATCTCCCACGACGAAGTGGTGCACGGGAAGCGGTCCCTGGTGTCGAAGATGCCGGGCGACTGGTGGCAGCAGCGTGCCGACCACCGCGCGTATCTGGCCTTCATGTGGGCCCATCCGGGCAAGCAGCTGCTCTTCATGGGGCAGGAGTTCGCCCAGGGCGGCGAGTGGTCGGAGGCCGACGGCCCCGACTGGTGGCTGCTCGACCCGGAGTACGACGCCGAGGCCGATCACCGGGGCGTGCGGGATCTTGTCCGTGATCTCAACTCCGTGTACCGCACACGCCCCGCCCTGTGGCAGCGCGACACCGATCCGGCGGGTTTCCAGTGGGTCCTGGGGGACGCGGCGGAGGACAACGTCTTCGCCTTCCTGAGGTTCGATGCCGAGGCCCGGCCGTTGCTGGCGGTCTCCAACCTCTCCCCCGTCGTCCGTCCCGGCTACCGTCTGAACGTGCCCAAGGGGACGCCCGTCTGGCAGGAGATCCTCAACACCGACAGCGCTCGCTACGGCGGCGGGGACGTCGTCGGGCGGGGTCCGCTGCTGGCCGACGACGGCACTCTGCGCCTCACACTGCCGCCGCTCGGCACCGTGTGGCTGGAGCCCGTCGCCCCGTAGCCCGCCGACGGCACCGTCACGTGTTCCCACGGCCCGGTCCGGGCAGCACGGGGTGAGAGCCTGTGTCACATCCCCGGCCGGGGATGTGACACAGGCTCTCAGAGACCCCGCCGCGCCCGGTCGCGGCCCGGACGGAGGGCGGTCCCCGGTGCTGCGTACCGTCGGAGTGGAGGAAGAACTCCTGCTGGTCCACCCGGACAGCGGGGAGCCGATGTCCAGGGCGGCCGACCTCCTCGACCGTGCCGCCCGGGACGATCCCGGGCAGGCCGTGTTCCAGAAGGAGCTGTTCGGGCAGATGCTGGAGCTCGCCACCAGTCCGCAGTGGGACATGGCGGACCTCGGCGCCGAGATCGTCCGCTGCCGCAAGGAGGCGGCCCGGCTCGCCGGGGAGATCGGCTGCGCGGTGGCGGCGCTCGCCACCTGCCCGCTGCCGGTCACTCCCGCGCTCAGCGCACACGAGCGGTACCGGTGGATGGCGGGCCGGTTCGGGAGCGCGACGCTCGACAAGTTCGTGTGCGGCTGCCATGTGCATGTGTCGGTGGACTCCGACGAGGAGGGCGTCGCCGTCCTCGACCGCCTCCGGCCGTGGCTCCCGGTGCTGCGCGCGCTCAGCGCCAACTCGCCGTTCTGGCAGGGCCGGGACACCGGTTACGCCAGCTTCCGCAGCCGGCTGTGGTCGCGCGGCCCGTCGGCGGGGCCGACCGAGCTGTTCGGGTCGGCCGAGCGGTACCGGCGGCGGGTCGCGGACATGGTGGCCAGCGGGGTCATCCTGGACATGGGGATGGTGTACTTCGACGCCCGGCTGGCCGTGCACTATCCGACGGTGGAGATCCGGGTGGCCGACGTCTGTCTGCGGGCGGAGACCACCGTGCTGGTCGCCACGCTGGCCCGGGCCCTGGTGGAGACGGCCGCCCGGGACTGGCGGGCGGGACGGCCGCCGCTGGACCACAGCGTGAGCATGCTCCGGCTGGCGTCCTGGCAGGCCGCCCGCTCCGGCCTGGACCAGGATCTCCTCGATCCGGTGACCATGCGGCCCCGGCCCGCCGTCGACGTGGTGCGTTCGCTGCTGGCGCACACGGCGGACGCGCTTGCCGCCAGCGGTGACGCGGTCGGCGTCGAGGAGGCCCTCGCACAGCTGCTGCACAGCGGCGGCGGCGCCCGTGAGCAGCGATCTTTCCTGGAGCGCACGGGCAGCCTGCGGGACGTCGTGGTCGAGTGCGTGCGCCGTACGCAGGGCTGATCTCATGTCATCGGTGGGACACGAGTTGACCGTTCCTGACACGGGCCGCCCTCCCCTGGGCTACATTCGACCCGCGTCGACAACAGTACCGATCGGGAGGGTCACCCTCCGTACATCCAGGAGCAGCGCATGCGCGACTACGCCCTCGCTCCGACGACCGCTTCGACCCTGGCCGGCGGGCTCGCCGACAGCATCTTCGAGACGGCGGACCGGAACCCGACCCTGCCGGTGCTGGCGCGCCGGCCCGATGCCGCCGCCGCGGGCTGGGAGGTGGTCACGGCGGTCGAGGTGCGGGACGAAGTGGTCGACCTGGCCAAGGGGTTGGTCGCGTCGGGGATATCGCCGGGGCACCGGGTGGCCATGATGGCGCGCACGCGCTACGAGTGGACGGTGTTCTGCCTCGCGCTGTGGTCGGTGGGGGCCGAGGTCGTCCCGATCCACCCGACGTCCTCCCGGGATCAGGTCGAGTGGATCCTGCGGGACGCCCGCTGCGTGGCCGTGGTGGTCGAGGACGAGCTGGCGGTGATGACCGTCGGGACCGTGTGCGAGAGCCTCCCCGGGCTCAAGCACGTGTGGCAGCTGGATTCGGGGGCCGTCGCCGATCTGGTGCAGAAGGGCCTGTACGTCCCGCTGACCACGGTGGAGTCGCTGCGCCGGATCGTGATGCCGGACTCCACGGCGGCCATCACCTACACCTCCGGCACCTCGGGCCGCCCGCTGGGCTGCGCGCTGAGCCACCGTGGGCTGGCGTACCCGTGCGACACCCTGCTGGCGGGCTGGGGGCACACCGCCGCGCGGCCGGGCGAACAGCCGTCCGTGCTGGCCTACCTGCCGTTCTCACATGTGTACGGCCTGATGGTGATGGTGCTGTGTCTGCGCGGCGGGGTCCTGATGGGCCACGAGCCGGAGATGTCCGAGGCCGCGCTGGCCTCGGCGCTCGCCACTTTCCGGCCGACCTATCTGTACGCCGTGCCGTCGGTGCTGGAGAAGCTGTACAAGACGTTCCTGCGCACCGCCCAGCAGTCGGGCCGGGGAGCCCTGTTCGACCGGGCCGCGGAGACCGCCCGGGACTTCGCCGCCGCCGAGGAACGGCAGCGGCTCGGCACCGGCGCGGGCCCGGGCTTCGACCTGCGGCTGCAACACGCCCTGTACGAACGGACGGTGTACCGCAGGCTGCGGTCCGTGCTCGGCGGCCGGGTGCAGCGGGCCACGTCCGGCGGTTCCTCGCTCAGCCGTGAACTCACCCTGTTCTACGAGGGCATCGGCATCTATGTGCACGACGGCTACGGCCTGACCGAGTCCAGCGGCGGGATCACCATGCAGCCGCTGGGCCGCGAGAAGTCGGGCACCGTCGGCCAGGCCCTGCCGGGCACCCAGATCCAGGTGGCCGACGACGGCGAGATCCTGGTGCGCGGGCCGTCCGTGTTCCAGGGGTACGTCGGTGACGACTACGCGACCCGGGCCGCGCTGCGCGGCGGCTGGCTGGCCACCGGGGACATCGGGCGGCTCGACTCCGCGGGCTATCTGACCATCACGGGCCGCAAGAAGGACATCATCATCACCAGCAGCGGCAAGAGCGTGGCCCCTGCCCCGCTGGAGCAACGGCTGCGGATGCACCCGCTGGTGCACCAGGCGGTGGTCGTCGGCGACGACCGGCCCTGTGTGGGCGCACTGATCACCCTGGACCCGGACTTCCTGGCGCACTGGCGGATCGGGCTGACGACGTCGGGGGACTCGCCCGGGCGTGAGGCGCGTGAGGAGAACGCGCTGCGCGAGGAGATCGCCCGGGCCATCGCGTCCGCCAACAGCGTGGTGTCCCGCTCCGAGTCGATCCGGGTCTACCGGGTGATCCAGGAACCGTTCGCCCCGGGCAACGGGATGCTGACGCCGTCGATGAAACTGCGCCGGGACGCCATACAGCGCCACTACGCGGCCGAGATCGACGCCATGTACCAGGCCCGTACGCACGCGGTGCGGCGGCAGGGTCCAGCGGAGCCGGCCGACTGGGACGACTCGGACGACGTGTTCCGGTGAGCTGATCGCGCGTATCGTGTCCCGTCGTGGGAACTCGCCGGGAAGACCAGGACGGCGGTGACAGCCCCTTCCCGGGGCCGGGAGAAGAGATGGCGACCGGGCCACGGCGGGAGAGCGGACCGAGGGCGGAGACGTGTGAGCGCACGGCCGCCTTCCCGGGCGAACTGCGCAACGTGACCGGTGCCCGGCTCGCTGCGGACGGCTACCTCGCCGACCTCGCCCGCACCTCGCCGCCCGCCACCCCCGAGAGCTGGGACGACATCCTGCTGGTCGTGACGGAGCTGGCGGCCAACGTCGTCCAGTACGCGCCGGGGCCCTTCGAGCTGCGGATGCGCCGCACCTACGACGGTGTGCACATCACGATGCACGACACCAGCCGGGTCCGGCCCGAGCCCCGGCCCTTCCGTCCGCACCGGGGCGGGGGCGGTATCGGCTGGCATCTGCTGCACACCCTGTGCGACCAGGTCAGCGTGGTCGTCACCGAGGACGGCAAGGACGTGCACGCGTTCCTGCCCTGGTGAGAGCCGGGTGCGCTCAGCCGGGCCGGTGCGCGACCACCCCGAACATCGTCACCGACATGTGCAGCGCGCTCTGCTCGGCGGCCTCGGAGAGCTCGGCGTACAGGGCGTCGCGCTGGTCCTCGGTGAGGGCTCCGGAGCGTACCGCGGACTCGCCGAGCATGCGGATCACCGGCCAGGCGACCGAGCGGTGGTCCTGGAGCAGGGCCTGCGAGCCGCGGTCGTCGACCACGAACCCGGCCGCGCTGAGCTGGCCCACCAGGCGGCGCCCCGAGCTGGGGTTGGCGCCGTTCAGGACGCCCGAGGTGAGGGCGCGCACCACCTCCGGGTCGCCGGGGTGCAGGATCGTGGTCGCCCAGTCGGTGTCCAGGAGCGCCACGCGGCCGCCGGGGCGCAGCACCCTGGCCATCTCGGCGACCGCCCGGTCGGGTTCGGGGAGGTGCTGGAGGACCCGTTCGCACCAGACGACGTCCATCGAGCCGTCGGACAGCGGCAGAGCGAGCGCGTCGCCGTCGGTGAAGCGGGCCCGGCTGTCCGCGGAGCGTTCCTCGGCGACCGCGCGCAGCCCGGCGTTGGGTTCGACGCCGATCGCGACACCGTCCGGGCCGACCGCGGCGGCCAGGACCCGGGTCTGCGAGCCGGTTCCGGAGCCGACGTCGAGGAGTCGCTCGCCGGGCCGCACCGCCAGCGCCTCCTCGGCCCAGGCGCGCAGCCGCCGTACCCCCGGGTTGGCGTCCTGGGAGTCGAGGGCGCCCACCAGCGGGGCCACGCGGTCGGGGTCGATGTGCCGCTTCTGGAAGCCCGTCCCGGGCTGGGTCTGCGCCATGGCGGGCACTCTACTGGCGTACGTGATCGCCGTGGGGCGCGCTCGTAGCGGACGGAAATCCGGCGCATATATGTGCGACCGCCGGTTTCCCCCGTGGCTCCAGGGGCATGCTGGAGCCCACGCGTTCGGCTGCCTGCTCCGCCCGGCTGGCGGAACGGCGTCGGGCACGGTGGGATCGATGTGGTGCGAAGCAAGCGTTCCGGGGCATCCGAACGGCGTCGAGCCGGACGGCCCGGAGCAGCGGAAAGGGATGGACACCGTGACACGACCCAGGATCCTGGTGGTGGGCGCCGGCTTCGCCGGAGTGGGATGTGTGCGCCGCCTGGAGCGGAAACTCGCCCCCGACGAGGCCGACCTCACCCTGGTGTCGCCGACTTCCTACCAGCTCTATCTGCCCCTGCTGCCCCAGGTCGCCTCCGGTGTGCTGACCCCCCAGTCGATCGCCGTCTCGCTGCGCCGCAGCAAGAAGTACCGCACCCGGATCATCCCGGGCGGTGCGATCGGCGTGGACCTCAAGTCCAAGGTGTGCGTGGTCCGTACCATCACCGAACAGCTGATCAACGAGCGGTACGACTACATCGTGCTGGCCCCCGGCAGTGTGACCCGCACCTTCGACATCCCGGGGCTGACCGAGCACGCCTTCGGGATGAAGACGCTGGCCGAGGCCGCCTACATCCGCGACCACGTGATCTCCCAGCTCGACCTGGCCGACGCCAGCACCGACCCGGCCGAACGGGCCGCGCGGCTGCAGTTCGTGGTGGTCGGCGGCGGCTACGCGGGCACCGAGACCGCGGCCTGTCTGCAGAAGCTCACCCACGCGGCCCTGCACCGCTATCCGAACCTGGACCCGAAGCTGATCAAGTGGCATCTGATCGACATCGCGCCGAAGCTGATGCCGGAGCTCGGTGACAAACTCGGCCGCAGCGCCCAGGAGATCCTGCGCCGGCGCGGTATCGACGTCTCCCTGGGGGTGTCGATAGAGAAGGCGGGACCCGAGGAGGTCACCTTCACCGACGGCCGCGTGGTGCCCACCCACACCCTGATCTGGACGGCCGGCGTGGTCGCCAGCCCGCTGATCGCGACCCTGGGCGCCGAGACGGTCCGCGGGCGCCTCGCGGTGAACGCCGAGATGACCCTGCCGGGCCACGACGGGGTGTTCGCGCTGGGCGACGCGGCCGCCGTACCGGACAGGGCGAAGGACGAGGAGGGCGCGGTCTGCCCGCCGACCGCGCAGCACGCCATGCGGCAGGGCAGGGCCGTCGCCGACAACGTGATCGCGACCCTGCGCAACCAGCCGCTGCACCCGTACGAGCACAAGGACCTGGGGCTCGTGGTGGATCTCGGCGGCAAGGACGCGGTCTCCAAGCCGCTCGGCATCGAACTGCGCGGACTGCCCGCCCAGGCGGTGGCCCGCGGCTACCACTGGTCGGCGCTGCGCACCAATGTGGCCAAGGTCAGGGTGGCGACCAACTGGGTGCTGAACGCCCTGGCCGGCGACGATTTCGTCCGTACGGGCTTCCAGTCCCGCAAGCCCGCCCGGCTGAAGGACTTCGAGTACACGGACACGTATCTGGCCCCGGAGCAGGTCCGGGCGCGGGTAGAGGGAACGGGCAGCGCCCCTGCGTGACACAGGGCGCGCCGGAGTGAGAGCGGCCGGGGGGTCGGTGCGGGCGGAGCTGTGGGGGCGGCTCGCCGCGTCCGATCCCGGGCTGCTCCGCTTCACCGCCGGCCTGCGCACGGTCACGTCGATCGCGCTCACCCTCGCCGTCCTGGCCGCCCTCCGGGCCGACGTGACCCATCTGGTGGCCGGGGCCATCACCGCGATGGTCGCCACCTTCGCGATCCGCGAGAAGCAGCGTACCCAGCAGGCCGTCACGCTCGCGCTGGGTCTGCCGACGGCGCTGGCCTCGATGTCGCTGGGCGCACTGCTCAGCTCCCGGGTGGTGATCGGTGACCTGTTCTTCGTGGCGCTCATCTTCTGCGCCGTGTACGGCCGCCGCTTCGGCGACCGGGGCACGGCGCTGGGTCTGATCGGCTTCCAGATCTATTTCGTCTCGCTGTTCGTGCACGCGACCGTGCCCGCGCTGCCGGGGCTGTACCTCGCGATCACGGTGGCGTTCGGCTGCGCGGCGCTGGCCCGGTTCGCGCTCGTACGGCAGACCCCGGCGGGCATCCTCGGCGCGCTGCGAGGGGCCTTCCGGGCCCGCTTCGCGCAACTGGTGGCCGCTCAGGCCGAGTTGCTCGACGCCGGACCGGACGAACTGGACAAGGTGGTGCAGGAGGTCCGGGTCAGGACCGCCCGGCTGCACGAGACGGCGCTGCTGATCCAGGGGCGGCTCACGGACGGCACCTCCGACGAGGCGGTGGCCAGGCTGGTGCAGCGCCGGATCGCGGACGCCGAGATCGCCGCCGAGCGGCTCGGACTGCTGCTGCTCACCGCGCGTGGTGAGCAGCGCGCGGACACCCTCACCCTGCATCTGCCCGGGGCCCACCTGCCGTCGCCGGCGCCGGCGCCGGTGCGGGACGAGTCGTCGGAGCGGCTGCGCCTGGACCTGGAGGCGCTGCGGCTGCTGGTGCTGCGGCCGGCCGGCCCGCGGTCGGGGACGGCGCTCGCCCAGCTGCGCAACCGGCTTCTCGGCTACCGCGAGGAGGAGAACCTGCCGGACGCCTCCTCCGCCGTCCAGGACGTCTTCCGGGGCGTCGGCGAGACCGCGCGGGCGGTGCTGGGGCTGCGGATCGCGATGGACGGGCCGCAGGACGAGTCCGACGACACCCCGGCGACCTCCCGGTCCCGGGAGGAGCTGGACGCCGAGGACGCGGCCATCGAGGGCGCCGAGGAGGACGAGCGGGAGGCGGCGGAGCCGACCGGGCTGCGTAGGCCGACCACCCGGGCGGCGGTGCAGGTGGCGGTGGGCTCGTCGCTGGCCATCGTCGGCGGCGAGTTCCTGTCCGCCCAGCGCTGGTACTGGGCGGTGCTCACCTGCTGGATCGTGTTCATCAACACCGCGTCCACCGGCGAGATCCTGGTGAAGGGCTACCGGCGGCTGCTGGGCACGGTCCTCGGCGTCGTAGCGGGTATCGGGCTCGCAGGCCTTGTCGGGCACCACACCTGGACGGCGTTCGGGCTGGTGCTGCTGTTCATCTTCGCGATGTTCTACTCGGCGCCGCTGTCGTACACCCTGATGTCGTTCTTCGTGACGGCGATGCTGGGCCTGCTGTACACGCTGCTCAACACCTACAGCCTGGACGTGCTGGTGCTGCGGATCGAGGAGACGGCGCTGGGCGCGGTGTGCGGGGTGATCGCTGCCGCGGTGGTGCTGCCGGTGCACACCGACCGCCGTACCGACGAACTGCTCGTCACGACACTGGACCGGCTGGCCGATGTCACCCGGGCCTCGGCCGACCAGTTGAGCGGGGCGCCGCCGACGGACCTGGTGGAGAAGGCCCGTGACCTGGACCAGGCGCTGGCCGATCTGGCGGCGGCGGTCCAGCCGCTGACCCATCCGATCACCCCGCTGCGCTCCCGCCGGGACACCGCGCGCTATGTGGTGGCGCTCCTGGAGACGTGCGCCTATCACGCGCGGTCCCTCGCGGCGACGGCGGAGCTGCTGCCCACCCATCCGGCGATCGCGGCGGACCCCCGGCTGCGCGGGGCGGGCGAGCGGATCGTGCACAACATCGAGGCGATCGCCGCGCAGGTCGCCGGGCGGGAGCCCGCCCCCGGGATCGAGACCGGCCCGAGCATCGCGGCGATGCTCAAGCCGGGCACCCTGGGCGCCCCGCGCTACGGCCGGGTGACCGACCGGGTGCTGCGGCATCTGCAGCGCCTGGACGAGGCGGTGGCGGGCCTGGCCCGGCCGCTGGAGGTGCCGGTCCGGTCCCGGGCCGGCTGACGGTGTGTCACCGGCTCATGGCCTCGGCCCGGACCCGGGCGCAGCTGCGGCTGATGAGCCGGGAGACGTGCATCTGGGAGATGCCCAGGCGGTCGGCGATCGTGCTCTGCGTCATGTCCTCGAAGAAGCGCATGTAGAGGATGGCCCGCTCCCTCTCGGGCAGCCTGCGCAGCCCTTCCTTGGCCGCCTCCCGGTCGATGACGACGTCGTAGGAGGTGTCGCTCTCGCCGAGCGTGTCGGCGAGGCTGTAACCGTCCTCGCCCGCGGAGAGTTCGGCGTCCAGGGAGAGGGTGCTGAAGCTCTCCAGGGCCTCCAGGCCGGCGGTGACCTCCTCCTCGGTCAGACCGGTGCGGGCGGCGAGATCGGCGACGCCCGGTTCGGGGGCGCCCGGGATCTGAGTGAGGTCCCGGCGGGCCACCCGCACCCGGTTGCGCAGTTCCTGCACCCGGCGCGGCACGCGCAGCGCCCACATCCGGTCCCGGAAGTGGCGCTTGACCTCGCCGGTGATGGTGGGCACCGCGTAACTCTCGAAGGCACCCCGTGCGGGGTCGTAGCGGTCGACGGCCTTGACCAGGCCGAGCGCGGCGACCTGGCGGAGGTCCTCGACGGACTCGCCGCGGTCCCGGAAGCGGCCGGCTATGCGGTGGGCCATGGGCAGCCAGGCGGCGACCAGTTCGTCGCGCAGGGCGTGCCGCTCGGCGCCGTCGTCGAGGGCGGCCAGACGGGCGAAGAGGGCTGCCGTGTCCGGTGCGTCGTCGTGGCTGCGCCGGGACGCGGCCGGGGTCGTGTGGTCGGGCGTGCGGGGACGGCTGGTCGACAGGTCGGTGGGCATGCGGAATCGCTCCTGAACTGTGGGTTTCAGGGCGTCACCGGAACGTGGTTCCGGGACTCGACCCGAACTGCGGTGTCAGGGTCGCCGCGGGAGCACCACCCGGGCCGCTCTGCCGGCCCGGGGGCCGGTCGGCGACCGTTCCCGCTGGCGCGCGCCTCCGGTCCGAAGCACGACAGTCCGCCTGCCCCTGCGCTCCCGGCGCAAACACCGCCGCGGGAACTTCGGCCCGCGCCTCGGGTCAGGGGCACGGCCTCAGGGGCACGACCGCGGTGATCCGCTTGCCACCGCGGGGCAGTCCGGCGACCTCCACGTCACGGGCCAGCCGGCAGACGATGGGCCAGCCCCGGCCACCGGGGCGACAGCGGCCGCCCTCGTCCGCGGCGGGCTCGGCCACCGGTACCTGGTCACTGCGGTCGCTGACGGAGACGCGCACCGCACAGCCCTCGACGTCGACGTCGAAGCCGGTGATGCCTCCGCCGTGCAGAATCGCGTTGGTGGCCAGTTCCGAGGTGACGAGCAGGGCGTCCGCCAGGTCCGCCGAGGCACAGGGCAACTGCCGGGCGACCGCACCGCGTACGGCTCTGCGGGCGTCGGCCGGCCGCAGCGGCGGCGGCAGGTGGGACTCGGGTCGTACCATGGTGGATCGGGTCAGCTGCTTCTCGCGCATCCTTTCGCCCCCTGGCTGGTGGACCGCTCGGTTTCGTGAGTCCCGTCCGTACGGGTCTCTCCTTGTTCGGCTCACCGGTGAGAGCGCGGTCAAACACGCCGGTGGCCCGCAAGGGCTTCCCCAAAGTGAAACGGGTCACGTAGCCTGTTCCCTGCTACGCGAAATAGCTCTGGATGGTTTACCGTTCACTCATAAGTGGTCGAGGAGTCGACGGAAGGTCCTCCCCCGCCACCTCTTGACGGCCCTGGCTGGCCTCCCCCGTCCAGCCAGGGCTTTTTAACGCCCGGACGCGCCTCCTACGGCCAATCTCAGGTCCTTCGAGGTGCCCGGCGCGACGGCAGAGGCTGAAATGGGCATAGGGAAAGCCCCGTACCCTCGCCGGCGAGGAGCCCCGCGCCATGACCAAAGCCATCAAACTGCTGACCGCCCTTCCCCAGGCGCAGCGCGAGCGCCTCATGGAACTGGCCCAGGAGGTCTCCTTCCCCGAGGACGGAAGGATCTTCGAGGCGGGCGGTACGGCGGACCGCTTCTGGGTGATCCGCTCCGGGGCGGTCAACCTGGACCAGGAGGTGACGTCCCACAAGCGGGTCACCGTCGCCAGCCTGGGCGCCGGCGACCTGCTCGGCTGGTCGTGGCTGTTCCCGCCCTACACCTGGGACTTCGGGGCGGTGGCTTTCAGCCGGGTGCGGGCCTACGAGTACGACGCCGCCGCCGTGCTCGCGCTGAGCGTGGAGGACCCGCTGCTCGGGCTGTCGCTGGTGCGGACGGTCGCCGAGATCCTGGCCAGCCGGCTGGAGGTCACCCGGGGCAAACTCCTCGACGCGTACGTCGGACGACGGCCCGTGTAGACGGCCCGTTCAGAGGTGCAGGGGTCAGACGCGGTAACGGCGCAGGGCCGGGACGGCGGCGGCCAGCGCCAGCATGACGGCGACGACCAGCAGCCCGCCGCCCGCGACGGCCGCGCGCGGCCCGAACACGGACCCCGTGGTGCCGTGCAGGACGTCGGCGAGGCGCGGACCGCCCGCGACCACCACCGTGAACACCCCCTGCATCCGGCCGCGCATCTCGTCGGTGGCCGCGGACAGCAGGATCGCGCCCCGGAAGACCATCGAGACCATGTCGGCGACCCCGGCGGCGGCCAGGAAGGCCACGGCGATCCAGAGGTTGCGGCTCAGCCCGGACCCGGCGATGGCGGCTCCCCAGCCGACGACCGCGCCGATCACCATCCAGCCGTGCCGGCGCGCCCGCGAGAAGGTGCCCGAGAAGAGTCCGCCGAGCACCGCGCCGACGGGGATCGCCGCGAACAGCAGGCCGAGCGCGAGTCCCTCGCCGTAGGAGCCGTAGGTCTGGGCGGCCAGCTGCGGGAACAGGGCGCGGGGCATGCCGAAGACCATCGCGATGATGTCGGCCAGGAACGACAGCAGCAGCACCTTGTGCATGGAGATGTAGCGGAACCCCTCCACGATCTCCCGCACCCCGGCCCGGCGGCCCGTGGCACCCGCCAGCGGCGGCAGGGCGGGCAGCCGGTAGACCGCCCACACCGTCACGCACAGCGCCAGCGCGTCGATCAGATACAGCTCGGGCAGGCCGATGACCGGGATCAGGGCACCGGCGAGCAGCGGCCCGACCACCTGGCCGGTCTGCATGACCGTCGAGCCGAGGGCGTTGGCGGCGGGCAGTTGCGCCTCCGGGACGAGCCGGGCGATGGAGGCGGTACGGGCCGGGGCGTTCAGCCCCCAGAACGCCTGCTGCATGGCGAGCAGCACCATCAGCGCGGCCACGGACTCCAGGCCGGTGACGGCCTGGAGCCAGAACAGCAGCGAGGTGAGGGCTATGCCGCAGTTGGTGATCAGCAGCAGCTTGCGGCGGTCCATGGCGTCGGCGACCGCGCCGCCCCACAGCGCGAACACGATCAGCGGCAGCAGCCCGGCCAGGCTCGCGGCGCCGACCCAGGCCGAGGATCCGGTGATGTCGTAGATCTGCTTGGGCACGGCCACCGCGGTGAGCTGGCTGCCGACCGAGGTGACGATCGTCGAGGACCACAGCCGGCGGTAGGCCGGGACTGCCAGCGGACGGGTGTCCATCGCCCAGCGCCGCCAGCCGCGCCGGGGTGGGGCCGCCGTGGTCTCGTCGGAGGGCTGTGCGCCGGACTGGGTGCCGCTCTGGCTGGTGTCCACGGTGTTCCTGGTGTCCTGGTCTTCTTGGTGGTGGCTACATCTTTCGATGGCAGGTTCACTATCCCAGCAACTTCTGCCCCTGCCGAACCGGTTGTCTCAGGATGCGGCCGCAGGGGGGTTGCACAAGTCGCGTTCCGCGCTGTCCAGGAGCATCTGCAACGCCGTCGGATAGGCGCTGGTCACCATGCGTTTCGCCAGCAGAGGCGCCGCCTCCGCGATACGCGGGTGGGTGGTGGAGGGCAGCCCGGCGTACGTCGAGCTCCACTTGGCCTCGTCCGCGCGCTGGAAGTCCTTCGGCAGGGCCAGGGACGCCGCGTCCAGGGCGGCGAAGGCCAGGGTCTGGTCGATGAAGGCGTGATAGACGCGCACGGTCGCGGCCAGGGGGAAGCCCGCCGATCTCAGGACCTCCAGGACCGCCTCGTCCGCCGCCAGTTCATGGGCCCGTCCCGTCACCCGGTTCGCCGTCAGCAGGGCCGCCTGCGGGTGGGCCAGGTACTCCGCGTGGATACGCAGGCCGATCGTGCGCAGATCGGTCCGCCACTCCCCCGTCGGCGCCCAGCCGGACAGCGCCTGGCCGATGAGCACGTCGCCGATCGCCAGGGTCAGGTCGTCCATGCCCCGGAAGTAGCGGTACAGGGTGCTGGGGTCGCAGTCGAGGGCCAGCCCCAGGCGGCGGGCGGTGAGGCCGGCGCTGCCGTGTTCGCGCAGCAGACGCAGCGCCGTCCCGACGATCAGCTCCTCGGACAGCACGGTGCCGCTGCGCGTCGGACGGCGCCGGCGCCGCCTGTCCTCCGGTACGACCTGTTTGGGCATCGCCCGCTCCCCTGCACCCGTCCTTATGCCAACGCCATTGACCTTATGCGACGGCCCGGCGTTTGATTCCGGCCAGGGCGCCCCGTACTCGACCTCGCACTCTGTTCGAGAAGGAGATTCGCCATGCGTGTACTGCTCGTGGGAGCCGGTGGTGTGGGCACCGCCGTCACCCGGATCGCGGCCCGCCGTCCGTTCTTCGAGGCGATGGTGGTGGCCGACTACGACCCGGCACGGGCCGAGGCGGCCGTGGCGGCCGTGGCGGCCGTCGGTGACGACCGGTTCCTCGCCGAGCGCGTCGACGCCGGTGACGAGGCGGCCGTGGCCGCGCTGCTCGCCCGGCACGACTGCGACGTACTGCTCAACGCCACCGACCCGCGTTTCGTGATGCCCCTGTTCCGGGCCGCGCGCAAAGCCGGGGCCGCCTATCTCGACATGGCGATGTCGCTGTCCCGGCAGCACCCCGGACGGCCGTACGAGGAGTGCGGGGTCAAGCTGGGCGACGAGCAGTTCGCGCTGGCCGGGGAGTGGGAGCAGGCGGGTGCGCTCGCCCTGGTGGGCATGGGGGTGGAGCCCGGTCTGTCGGACGTGTTCGCCCGGTACGCGGCCGACGAGCTCTTCGACGAGATCGACGAGGTCGGCATCCGTGACGGAGCGAACCTGACGGTCGACGGCTACGACTTCGCGCCCTCCTTCAGCATCTGGACCACCATCGAGGAGTGCCTCAACCCGCCCGTGGTGTACGAGAAGGGGCGTGGCTGGTTCACGACCGAGCCGTTCAGCGAGCCGGAGGTGTTCGACTTCCCGGAGGGGATCGGGCCGGTCGAGTGCGTCAATGTGGAGCACGAGGAGGTGCTGCTCGTGCCGCGCTGGGTGGACGCGCGGCGTGTCACCTTCAAGTACGGGCTGGGCCGGGAGTTCATCGAGACGCTGAAGACGCTGCACCTGCTGGGCCTGGACAGCACCGCCCCGGTGGCCGTGCCCGGCCCGGACGGCCCGGTCGCGGTCTCGCCCCGGGACGTGGTGGCCGCGTCGCTCCCCGACCCGGCGACGCTGGGCGGGCGCATGCACGGCAAGACCTGCGCGGGCACCTGGGTGCGCGGGACGAAGGACGGGCGGCCGCGCGAGGTGTATCTCTACCACGTGGTCGACAACCAGTGGTCCATGACGGAGTACGGTTGTCAGGCCGTGGTGTGGCAGACGGCCGTCAACCCGGTCGTCGCCCTCGAACTCCTGGCCACCGACGCGTGGTCGGGCTCGGGCGTCCTCGGCCCGGAGGCGTTCCCGGCCCGCCCGTTCCTCGACCTGCTGACCGAGTACGGCTCGCCCTGGGGCCTGCGCGAGCAGTGACCGCCCGCGCATTCCAAGGGACTTGGCCGTTTCGACCACGCCCGCTGCGGTGACCCGGATCCGAGCAACGCGCACCCGAAACGGCAGAGTCGACTTGGAACGCAGGTGACTTCGATGGATGACTGGCGAGAGCACGCCGCATGCCGCGCCGAGGACCCCGACCTCTTCTTCCCGATCGGCACGACCGGCCCGTCACTGCACCAGACGCGGCGGGCGAAGGCCGTCTGCGAGCGCTGCCCGGCCCAGGAGCCGTGCCTGCGCTGGGCGATGGAGACCGAGCAGACCGTCGGCATCTGGGGCGGTACGACCGAGGCGGAGCGCCGGCTGCTGGCCCTGCGGAGGCAGACGGCCGCGCGCCGGTTCAGCTGACGTCGGCCGGCTCGGCCGCCCCCGGCAGCCGCAGGGTGAACTCGGCGCCCTTGCCGGGTTCGCTGCGTACCTCGGCGGTGCCGTCGTGGGCAGCCATCAGGTGCCGCACGATCGGCAGGCCCAGGCCGCTGCCCCCGGTGCGCCGGCTGCGGGACTTCTCCGCGCGCCAGAACCGCTCGAAGACGTGCGGCAGGTCCTCCTGCGCGATGCCCTGCCCGGAGTCGGTGACGGTGAGGACGACGTCGTCGCCGTCCCGGCGGGCGGCCAGTGTGACGGTGCCGTCGGCGGGGGTGTGCCGGATCGCGTTGGAGACCAGGTTGCCCAGCGCCTGCCGCATCCGCACCGGATCGGCGTCGAGCCAGGCGGTGCCGTCGGCATCGGTCAGCAGGGTGACCCGGGCCGCGTCGGCGGCGACCCGGTGGGCGGCTGCGACCTGGTCGAGCAGGTCGGCGGCGCGGACCGGCTCACGGTGCACACGCAGGGTGCCGGCGTCGGCGGCCGCCAGGTCCTGGAGGTCGTCGATGATCCGCTGCAGGACGAGCGCCTCCTCGTGCAGCGAGGACAGCAGTGCCGGGTCGGGGTCGACGACACCGTCCCGGGTGACCTCCAGCCAGCCCCGGATGTTGGTGAGCGGGCTGCGCAGTTCATGGGCGATGTCGCTGACCATCGCCTTGCGCTGCTCCTCCAGGCGTTCCCGGCGCTCGGTGAGGTCGTTGAACGCCTCGGCCAGCAGTCCGGTCTCGTCCCGGGTCCGCACCGGCGCCCGGACGTGCAGTTCGGGCGGCTGCTGCGCGGCGAGGGTCAGCGCGCGCAGCGGTCGTACCAGACGGGTGGCGACCACCGCGGTGACGGCGACCGTGACGGCGAGGACCAGGCCGGCCGCGCCGACGATCCTGGCCTTGTTGGCCCGGGACATGTCGAAACGGGGCGCGGCCTGGTCGCCGATGCCGAGGAAGAGTTCGGCGGCGGGGGCCACATACGGTTCGAGCTGGATGCGCCGGGCGTTGGTGACGCAGTTCTTCGCGGTCTGGTCCGTCCCCCGCTCGGCCCCCTTCTTGGTTACGAGGAAACCGCCGGAGACCGGGTTGCGTCCCGTCGTGTCGTAGGTGAGGGAGAGCGGGCCTCCGAGGTCCATGTCCCTGGCCTGGAGGCAGGGGCGGGCCAGGTCCGTCAGCGCGGTGAGCGCCCTGGTCTCGGTCGAGGTCGGGGAGTCGAGCGCGTCTCTCGTCTCTGCGGTCGACTCGCCGTAGAAGTTGCCGCACCCGATCTTGATTTCGAGGGGTGCGTCCCTCTCGTCGTCGACGACGACATGCGGCCGCCCGCTCGGGGTGTGCTGGACGGTGACCCCGATGCCCACGCGGTCGTAGCACTCCTGCACCTTCTTCGCGACCGCGTCCAGCTTCTCGCGCTCCGGCGCGGTCAGCCGGAACGGGCCCACCGCACGCGGGTCGATGCCGCTGAGCTGGGCGCCGAGTTCGGTGTAGGTGTCGGTGTGCAGGGGGTCCACGGCTGCGGCCGGCCGGGGTGGCAACGGGGTGCCCTGGCCTGCCGAGTCGGCGATCAGCGTGCGGTCGGCGGTGGTCAGCGCGATCCTGCGGCCGGTCTTCGCGGCCAGCGTCCGGACCGTGCGCCGGACCCCGGTCCAGTCGGGATGGACGGCCGCGTAGCCGCTCAGCTGCGCGAGGATCCTGTTGTCGGCGGCGAGGTCCTGCCCCTGCTCCTCCTCCAGCGCGCTGGTGGTGGTGGTCACCGCGAGCCAGGCGGTGGCGGCCACCGAGCACACGGCGATCAGCACCGAGGTGAACAGCAGCCGCACGAGCAGCCGTTTGCGCCACGGTATCCGGGGCTTCACGGCCGGCCGCCGCTCAGCTTGTAGCCGACCCCGAACACGGTCACCAACCGCACCGGCCGCCGCGGATCGGCCTCGATCTTCCGGCGCAGGTTCATGACGTGGACGTCGACGGCCCGTTCGGTGGAGGCCCGGTCGAATCCGCTGGTGCACTGCAGCAACTGCCGCCGGGTGAACACCCGGTCCGGCTCCCCGGCCATGGCGAGCAGGATCTGGAACTCGGCCGGGGTCACCTCCACCGGCACCCCGTCGCAGCGCACCTCGTGCCGCACGGGATCGACGCTGATCCCGGCGGCGGTCACGGCGGGTTCCTCCCGCACCTCCGCGGCCCGCCCGCTGCGCCGCAGGACCGTCCGGATCCGGGCCATCAGCTCCCGAGGGCTGTACGGCTTGGTCATGTAGTCGTCGGCACCCAGCTCCAGGCCGAGCAGCACGTCGTCCTCGTCGGAGCGGGCGGTGAGCATCAGCACCGGGATCTCCGGGTCGCCGCCGCGCAGCACCCGGCACACGCCGAAGCCGTCGATCACCGGGAGCATCAGGTCGAGGACGACGAGGTCGGGCCCCAGCCGTCGGGCCGCGTCCAGCGCCGCGGCCCCGTCGTGGACCACGGTCGCGGTATGGCCCTCGGCCAGCAGGGACCGCCGGATCAGCTCGGCCTGCATCTCGTCGTCCTCGGCGACCAGCACATGTGCGCACACGGGTTCGGATCCTAAGCGCCTACTGCGCGAGCCAGTCGGCATATCCCATGACGACGACCGGATGCCGGTTCGGGTCGAGCGTGCGCAGCAGCTCCTTCATATGCGCCTTGGCGACACTGACGCACGCGTGCGTCGGCCCGCCGTGGTCGACGTGCAGCCAGACCCCACCGCCGCGCTTCGAGCCCATCGGCCGGGTCCAGTCGAGCGGTGAAGTGCCCGGCTGACGGTTGTAGTTGATGGCGACGACATAGTCGAAGGAGCCCTCCAGCGGCTCGCCCTCGAAACCGGTGCCGGGCGAGCGGAAGCCGTAGGACTCGTGGTAGGGCAGCCTGCTCCCGGGGTCGGTGAGCAGGCCCCCGGCGTCGGTCAGTCCGTAGACGCCGACGGGTGAGCGCAGGTCTCCGGCGAGGTGGTGCTCACTCCAGCCGTCCCTGCCGTTGTGCGCGGGCCAACTGGCGCCGGGCTGCCAGGTGTCGTCGTCCCGCTCGTACAGGACGACGGTGGAGAGCGGGGAGTCCTTGCCCCGCCCGCCGGCGACGACGACCTGTTCCGCCCGCTCGGGTATCGCGGCCGTGGTCCTGGGCCCGAGCCCCGGTATGCCCTGGGCCCGCGGGCTGGAGCTGCTCTCGGGTGTGGGGGTGGCCGTCGTCCGCGCCGCCCGGTCGTCGTCCGACCGGCTCGGCGCGGCCTCGGCGCCTCCCCCGCAGCCCGAGAGCAGGAGGGGGGAGGCGAGGAGGGCGACAGCGGTTCTGCGTTGGATCATGAAACGAGGGTGACCGAGATTTGTAAGGAAGTGGTCAGGATTCAGGCCTGGTTCGGCTTGCCCTTCTCGTACAGCCACGTCTGGAACAAGGACCCGAGGTCCCTCCCCGACTTCCCCTCAGCCAGCTTCACGAACTCCGCAGTCGTCCCGTGCCCGTACCGGTGCTCGCTCGCCCACGCACGCAGGATCCGGAAGAACACCGGGTCCCCCACGGCCTTGCGCAGCTCGTGCAGCGCCATCGCGCCCCGCGCGTACACCGGTGTGCCGAAGATGTTCGCGCCGCTCCCCGGATCCGCGGGCGGATACGCCCACAGCTCGTCGCTCGCCGGCCTGGCGTACAACGCGTCGAACGACTTCTGCGCGCTGTCGCCCCCGTGCTGCTCGTTGTACAGCCACTCCGCGTACGTCGCGAAACCCTCGTTGAGCCAGATGTCCTTCCAGGCGGTCAGCGAGACGGAGTCGCCGAACCACTGGTGGGCGCTTTCGTGCACGAGGGTGTCGAGGTCGGGCGCGGAGTCGTAGAGCGGCCGACTCTGCGTCTCCAGCGCGTAGCCAACGCTCGGCGCGTGGTCGACGATCGCCCCGGCGGACCGGAACGGGTACGGCCCGAACAGCTTGCTCTCCCACTCCAGCACCGACGGCAGTTTCTTCAGCACGGCCGCCGACCCGCTCGCCTCCCTCGGGTCGACCGCGTTGTACACCTTGATCCCGTCCCGGGTGGTGTACTGCTCGACCTTGAACTTGCCGACCGTGGCGGTGGCGAGATACGCGGCCATCGGCTCGCTCTGCCGCCAGCGGAAGGTCGTCCGGCCCTGTGCGGTGTGCTGCCCGAGGAGGACGCCGTTGGCGACGGCCGTGCTCCCCTTGGGGACGGTGACGGTGAAGTCGTACGACGACTTGTCCTTGGGGTGGCTGTTCGCCGGGAACCAGGTCATCGCGCCCTGCGGCTCCCCGGCGACGAACGCGCCGTCGTCGGTGGCGATCCAGCCGTCGGCCGAGCCGTCCGGGTCGGTGACCTGCTTGGGCGTGCCGTTGTAGCTGACGGCGACCTGGAACTCCCGGCCCTTCGCCGGCGCCCGCGACGGTGTGACGACGAGTTCCTGTCCGCTGCGGCTGAAGTGCGCCGTACGTCCGTCGACCGTCACCCGGGTGACCTTCAGGCCGTTGAGGTCGAGGTCGAAGCGGGTGAGCTTCTCGGTGGCACGGGCCGTGAGGACGGCCTTGCCGTCGAGGTGGCGGGAGGAGATGTCGTAGCGGAGCGTCAGGTCGTAGTGGCTGACGTGGTATCCGCCGTTGCCGCTGAGCGGGAAGTAGGGGTCGCCCGCGCCCGAGGCTCCGATCGTGCTCGCCGAGGCCGGTCCGGCGGCGGCGAGCAGGGCCGCCACGGCGACCGGGACGGTGGCGAGGACGGCCTCGCGGCGGAGGACCGCGGTCCGTCTGCGGTTGGCAACCTGCACATTCGCTCCTTGAGGGGGTGGCCGATGATCAATCGCAAGCCCACAGACTAGGCGGCGGGCCGACGCGGCTCCCCCCTCATTCAGGTCAAGTCGCGCCGCGTCGGCGGCCGCTGCCACGGGCCCGCCGCGTACGCTCACCGCACCGTCACCGAGCCGAGGGGTGCCCGACCGTGAGCGTGCGCGTCCGCAGGATCTACGAACCGCCCGAGCCGGCGGACGGGGTACGGGTCCTGGTGGACCGGCTGTGGCCGCGCGGGATGTCCAAGGAGGACGCGCACGTCGACGAGTGGCCGAAGGGGCTGACACCGTCGAACGAGCTGCGCCGCTGGTTCCACGAGGGCGGGTCCTACGAGGAGTTCACCCGCCGTTACGAGGCGGAGCTGGACGCTCCCGAGGCCGCCGAACTCCTCGACGGCCTGCGGAAGACGGCCAGGAACCACAAGGTGACACTGCTCACCGCGTCGAGGACGCCCGAGGAGAGCCACGCCAGTGTGCTGGCGCGACTCCTCACGGAATGAGCCACGACGTGGGCTAGGCCGTCTGCTTCGCCGCCGCCCGGCCCGCCGCCCGGCCCGAGAACAGGCAGCCGCCGAGGAACGTGCCCTCCAGCGCGTTGTAGCCGTGCACACCGCCGCCACCGAAGCCGGCCACCTCGCCGGCCGCGTACAGCCCGCCGATCGGCTTGCCGTCGGCGCCGAGGGCGCGGGAGTCCAGGTCGGTCTGGATGCCGCCGAGGGTCTTGCGGGTGAGGACGTGCAGCTTGACGCCGATCAGCGGTCCGGCCGCGGGGTCGAGGATGCGGTGCGGGGCGGCGACCCGGCCGAGGCGGTCGCCGATGTAGCGGCGGGCGTTGTGGATGCCCTGGACCTGGGAGTCCTTGCTGTAGGAGTTGCCGATCTGGAGGTCGCGGGCGACGATCTGGCGGCGTACCTCGGCCGCGTCGAGGAGTGCCTTGTCGGTGAGCCCGTTCATCTTCTCGACGAGCTGGTCCAGGGAGTTCGCGGTCACGAAGTCCGCGCCCTTGTCGAGGAAGGCCTGGACCGGGCCGGGCGCGCCCTTGCCGAGCAGCCGGTCGCGGAGCACGGCCTTGCGGTCCTTGGCGGTGATGTCGGGGTTCTGCTCGGAGCCGGAGAGCGCGAACTCCTTCTCGATGATCTTCCGGGTGAGGACGAACCAGGAGTGGTCGTACCCGGCGATGTCCTCGGTGGTGCGCAGGTACTTGAGGGTGCTGAGGGTGTCGTACCCCGGCAGGCAGGGATCCGGGAGGCGGCGGCCCAGGGCGTCGAGCCAGATCGAGGACGGGCCGGGCAGGATGCGGATGCCGTGGCCGGGCCAGATGGGGTTCCAGTTCTGGATGCCCTCGGTGTAGTGCCACATCCGGTCGCGGTTGACCAGGCGGACGCCGGCCTCGGCGCTGATGTCCAGCATCCGGCCGTCCACGTAGGCGGGGACGCCGGTCACCATCTCGGCGGGGGGTGTGCCGAGACGTTCCGGCCAGTAGCGGCGGACGATGCCGTGGTCGGCGCCGATGCCGCCGGTGGTGACGACGACGGCCTGGGCGGTGAGTTCGAAGTCGCCGATGCGGTCGCGGTTGGAGGCGACACCGCGCGCCGAGTCGTCGGCGGCCAGGACCGTGCCGCGCACCCCGCGTGCCGCGCCGTCCTCGATGACGAGTTCGTCCACCTGGTGGCGGTGGTAGAAGGTGAGCAGTCCGTCGCGGGCGGCCTGCTTGGCGTACCGGGCGAAGGGCTCGACCACACCGGTGCCGGTGCCCCAGGTGACATGGAAGCGGGGGACGGAGTTCCCGTGCCCGTCGGCCCGCAGGTCGCCGCGCTCGGCCCAGCCGACCGTCGGCAGCAGGCTGATGCCGTGGCTCTGCAGCCAGGGCCGCTTCTCCCCCGCCGCGAACTCGACATAGGCACGGGCCCAGCGCACCGCCCAGGAGTCCTCGTCGTCCTTGCGGTCGAACTGCGCGCTGCCCTGCCAGTCGCTCCAGGCGAGGTCGAAGGAGTCCTTGATGCCGAGGCGGCGCTGCTCGGGCGAGTCGACGAGGAAGAGCCCGCCGAAGGACCAGAACGCCTGGCCGCCGAGGTTGGCGGCGTTCTCCTGGTCGACCAGGGCGACGCGCCTGCCCCTGCTGGTGAGTTCGTGCGCCGCGACCAGGCCGGCGAGGCCGGCTCCGACGACGATGACGTCCGCGTCCATGGCGACGCCTTTCTTATCCGAATCGGGTGCTGCCGTCGGTCAGCAGCGCGGTGAGCAGTTGTTTGAGCCAGGCGCGGGCCCGGTCCACGTCCTTGTCGAGCAGCAGTTGGACGGTGACCCCGTCGTACGCGGCGACCACCGCGTGGGCGGCGCCGTCGACGTCCCCGAGCACCGCGGGGATCGGGGTGTGGCCGCGGGCCCGGACGAGCCGGTCGGCGATGGCCTGCCGCAGCCGGGCGCGGTGGTCGAGGAGGGCCTCGGCGACGGCCGGGTCCCGGGCGGCGTGCACCAGGAAGTCGCTCTTCACCAGCAGCCAGTCCACGTCCAGCAGCAGTACGTCGGTCACCCGGTCCACGGAGGCCGGCACGTCCAGGTCGGGTGCGTCGCCGGCGAGCGCGTCGGCGACCTGCCGGGCGATCAGGTCGGCGCGGTCCCGGTAGAGGGCGAAGAACAGCTCGTCGAGGGTGGCGAAGTTGGAGTAGAAGGCGCCCCGGCTGAACCCTGCGGCCTCGCAGACCTCCTCGATGGAGACCCGCCCGAAGCCTTTGGCCGCGAACACGGTGAACGCGGCGTCCAGCAGCCGGGCCCGGGTCTGCCCCCGGCGCCGGGTCACACGCTGGGGCCCACCGTCCACCGCCATGTCCTGACCTCCGTTCGATACAGGAATGTATCGGATACATGAACGTATCGAAAGGGCCTCGCACCTCCGGTGAATGAATAAGAACAGATTTTCGATTAAGGAGTAAGCTGGCTTCATGGCCACGCACCTCCAGGGCTCCCTGTTCGACCAGACCGACGCGCTGCGGCTCGGCCCCCTCGACGGCATCGGCCGTACCGAGCTGGGCTCCGGCGCCTGGATCGACGTGCTGCCCGGCTGGCTGAGCGGCGCCGACACGCTCTTCGAAGAGCTGGCGGCGGACGTCCCCTGGCACGCCGAGCGCCGGCAGATGTACGACAACGTCGTGGACGTACCGCGGCTGCTCGCCTTCTACGGTGCGGCCGACCCGCTCCCGCATCCCGTCCTCACCGAGGCCCGGACCGCGCTCACCCGGCACTACGCCGACGAGCTGGGCGAGCCGTTCACCACGGCAGGGCTCTGCTACTACCGCGACGGCCGCGACAGCGTCGCCTGGCACGGCGACCGGATCGGCCGGGGCGCCCGCGAGGACACCATGGTCGCGATCCTCTCCGTAGGCGCACCCCGCGATCTGCTGCTGCGCCCGCTGCGCGGCGGCCCCTCGGTCCGGCGCCCGCTGGGACACGGGGATCTGATCGTGATGGGCGGCTCCTGCCAGCGGACCTGGGAGCACTGCGTACCGAAGACGACGCGCGCGGCCGGCCCGCGGATCAGTGTCCAGTTCCGGCCGCAGGGGGTGCGGTGACCCCGGTCCCCGGCAACGGGTCCACCGCTCCGTGTGGTTGGCTGTCCTCCGTTTCGATCTGCACCAACGGGCGAGCCGGAGAGATCAATGCGGGCCGAGGTCCACGAAGTCGGCAAGGGCACCTATCTGGTGCACGGACACCACACCAACTGGGTGATCCTGAAGGACGGTGACGCCGTCACACTGGTGGACACCGGCTACCCCGGGGACCGGGAGGGGCTGCTCGGCTCCCTCGCGGAGGTGGGCAGTTCACCGGAGGCGGTCACGGCCGTCCTGATCACGCACGCGCACAACGACCACCTCGGCTCGGCCGAGTACCTGCGCGACGCGCACGGCACCCCGGTCTATCTGCACGAGGCCGAAGTGCCGCACGCGCGGCGGGACTTCCTCCAGCAGGTGGCGGTCGGCGACGTGCTGAAGAACGCCTGGCGGCCGGGTGTGGTGCCCTGGCTGGTGCACGTCATACGGGTCGGCGGCACCGAGCAGCACCCGGTCACCGCGCCCGAGGCGTTCCCGGTCTCCGAGGGCAGCGCCCTCGACCTGCCGGGCCGGCCGGTCCCGGTGCACACCCCCGGCCACACCGACGGGCACACCGTCTACCACCTGCCCGACGCCGGCGTAGTGATCTCCGGCGACGCCCTGGTCAGCGGCCACCGCACCTCGCGCATCGAGGGCCCGCAGCTGCTGCCCGACATGTTCCACCACGAGCGCGCCCGCGCGGTGGCCTCGCTCGACCTCATCGCGGCCCTCGACGCCGACGCGCTGCTGCCCGGGCACGGGCCGCTGCACCGGGGGTCCGTGAAGGCGGCCGCCCAGCAGGCCCGCGAACGCGCCGTCTAAGGTTCGGGCCATGGCTTTGCAGATCAGCGCCACCAACCCGGAGCACCCCGCGCTCCTGCTCGAACTCCCCTGGGACGTCCCGCTGGAGGAGTGGCCCGAGGACTACCTCGTGCCGCTCCCCCGCGGTATCTCCCGGCACGTGGTGCGCTACGCCCGCGCGGGCGACGAGGTCATCGCGGTGAAGGAGCTCGCGGAGCGCCCGGCGCTGCGCGAGTACGAGCTGCTGCGCGACCTGGACCGGCTCACGATCCCCGCGGTCGACCCGCTCGCGGTGATCACGGGCCGTACCGACGCGGAGGGCGCCCCGCTGGAGTCGGTGCTGGTCACCCGGCACCTGGGCGGCTCGATGCCGTACCGCTCGATGTTCGAGACGACCATGCGCCCGGCCACCATGCACCGCCTGATGGACGCCCTGGCGGTGCTGCTCGTACGACTGCACCTGGCCGGGTTCGCGTGGGGCGACTGCTCACTGTCCAACACCCTGTTCCGGCGGGACGCGGGCGCCTACGCGGCGTATCTGGTGGACGCCGAGACCGGCGATCTGCATCCGCAGCTGAGCAACGGGCAGCGGGAGTACGACCTCGATCTGGCCCGGGTGAACATCAGCGGGGAGCTGCTCGACCTGGAGGCGTCGGGGGCGCTGCACCCGTCGCTGGACCCGATCGAGTTCGGGTTCGAGATCTGCACCCGGTACGGCGAGCTGTGGGAGGAGCTGACCCGCACCTCGGTGTATCCGGCGGGCAAGTACCACTACATCGAGCGCCGGATCCGGCGGCTGAACGACCTCGGGTTCGACGTGGCCGAGATGCAGATCGAGCACTCCTCCAACGGCGACACCGTCACCTTCGTGCCGAAGGTCGTCGACGCCGGCCACCACCAGCGCCAGCTGCTGCGGCTGACCGGCCTGGACGCCGAGGAGAACCAGGCCCGGCGGCTGCTGAACGACCTGGAGAGCTGGATGGCCACCCAGGACGACTACGCCCCGGGCGACCCCCTCGCCGCCCGCCCCGAGGTGCTGGCCCACCGGTGGGTGCGGGACGTCTTCCGCCCCACCGTGCGAGCCGTACCCCTGGAGCTGCGCGGTTCCATGGACCCGGCCGAGATCTACCACGAGCTGCTCGAACACCGCTGGTACCTGTCCGAGCGGGCGCAGCACGACATAGGCCTGGACAAGGCGGTCGAGGACTACATCGAGAACGTGCTGCCGAAGGCACGGGAGACCCTGGAGCCGGTCACCCCGGAATGAGCCCCGGGGTAAGCCCTGAAGCGGGTCAGTCGTGCGGCACCACGGCCACCGGGCAGTCGGCGTGGTGCAGCACCCCGTGCGCGACCGAGCCTATGCGCGCGCCGACCGCCGTACGGTGGGCGCGCCGTCCGACCACCGTCAGCTGGGCCCGCCCGGCCTCCGACAGCAGCACCTGTCCGGCGCTGCCCATCTCCACGTGCTCGGCGACCGGCACGTCCGGGAACCGCTCCCGAAGCGGTCGTACCGCCTCGGCCAGTGCCTTCTTCTCGTACGGTTCCAGACCGCCGGCCTCGTCCAGCAGCTTCATCGAGCCCGGGCTGTAGGCGAAGACCGGCGGCAGGGTCCAGGCCCGGACGACCCGGACCGTGGCCCGGCGGACCGCCGCCGTCCGGAACGCGAACTCCAGCACCGCCGCGCTGTCCTCGGGCCCGCCCTGCTGGCCCACGACCACCTCCCGGCCGGCGGCCTCCGCCGTGGGCCGGTCCCCGGCGCGCACCAGCACGACCGGGCGGGCAGCCTCGGCGATCACCTGCTGGCCGACGGAGCCCAGCAGGAACCCGACGACCCGCCCGTGCCCGCGCGAGCCCAGCGCCAGCAGCTCGGCTCCGGCCGCCGCGTCGACGAGCACCTCGACCGGGCCGCCCTCCACGACGTCGACGCTCACCGAGAGGTCCGGATGCCGCCCGGTGACGGCCCGCACCGACTCGGCCACGCCCTCGGACACCCACCCGCGCTGGGCCTCCCGGTCACCGCCGAGCGCCTCGTGCTCCTCGTACCGCCAGGCATGCACCACTCTCAGCGGCAGCCCCCGGCGGACCGCCTCCCGGGCCGCCCAGTCCAGAGCGGCGAGGCTCTCCTCCGTACCGTCGACCCCTGCCGTGATCGGGCGTGTCATGCACCGGCCTCCTCGTCGGTTCCGTGTGTGCGTGATCAGTCTTCCGCACTGCGGGGTGCGAGGTGGGCACGGGCGTACAAGAGCGAAGGCGGGCGATCGAACATACGATGGGCGGGAACCGGTGCGGTCGGCGCGCTCCTCCCGGAGGGCCCGCCGTCCCGTGGAACCAACGGCTCGGGGTGGGAGACGTATGGCACAGGCTGCCGACGCAGCACGGACCGTCATCATGACCGTGGACGACGACCCGGGGGTCTCCCGTGCCGTCGCCCGGGACCTGCGACGCCGTTACGGGGCGTCCTACCGGATCGTGCGCGCGGAGTCCGGGGAGTCGGCGCTGGACGCGCTGCGCGAGCTGAAGCTGCGCGGCGACCTGGTGGCGGTGATCCTGGCCGACTACCGGATGCCGCAGATGAACGGCATCGAGTTCCTGGAACAGGCCCTGGACGTGTATCCGGGTGCGCGGCGGGTGCTGCTCACCGCATACGCGGACACCAACGCGGCGATCGACGCGATCAACGTCGTGGATCTGGACCACTATCTGCTCAAGCCCTGGGATCCGCCCGAGGAGAAGCTGTATCCCGTGCTCGACGACCTCCTTGACGCCTGGCGGGCCAGCGACTACAAGTCGGTGCCGGCCACCAAGGTCGTCGGGCACCGCTGGTCGGCCCGGTCCTCGGACGTGCGGGAGTTCCTGGCCCGCAACCAGGTGCCGTACCGCTGGTACTCGGTCGAGGAGCCCGAGGGACAGCGGCTGCTGGCGGCGGCCGGGGTCGACGGGGACCGGCTGCCGCTGGTGATCACGCCGGACGGCACACCCCTGATCGAGCCGGAGGCTCCGGAGCTGGCCGCGCATGTGGGGCTGGCGACGACACCGACGGCGGACTTCTACGACCTGGTGGTGATCGGCGGCGGCCCGGCCGGGCTCGGCGCGGCGGTGTACGGGGCCTCGGAGGGGCTGCGGACCGTGCTGGTGGAGCGGTCGGCGACCGGCGGCCAGGCCGGGCAGAGCTCGCGCATCGAGAACTACCTCGGCTTCCCGGACGGGGTGTCGGGGGCCCAGCTCACCGACCGGGCCCGGCGGCAGGCCGCCAAGTTCGGCGCGGAGATCCTGACCGCGCGCGAGGTCACGGGACTCGAGGTCACCGGAGGCGCGCGGGTGGTGCGCTTCAGTGACGGCTCGGCGGTCGCGGCGCACAGTGTGATCCTGGCGACCGGTGTGCAGTACCGGCAGCTGGAGGCGGACGGCTGCCTCGACCTGACCGGGTGCGGGGTCTACTACGGCTCCGCGCTCACCGAGGCGACCGCCTGCCAGGGCCAGGACGTGTACATCGTCGGCGGCGCCAACTCGGCCGGCCAGGCCGCCATGTACCTGTCCCGGTTCGCCAAGTCGGTGACGCTGCTGGTACGGGGCGCCGACCTGTCCGCCTCGATGTCGTACTACCTGATCCAGCAGATCAACGAGGCCCCGAACATCTCGGTGCGCAGCCAGACGGTGGTCGACGCGGCGCACGGCGCCGGGCGCCTGGAGAACCTCACCCTGCGCCATGTGGAGACCGGCGACCGGGAACAAGTCGAGGCACAGTGGATGTTCGTGTTCATCGGGGCGGCGCCGCTGACCGACTGGCTCGGCGACACCGTGCTGCGCGACGGACGCGGGTTCATCCTTGCCGGACCCGACCTGACCGCGGACGGACGGCCGCCCGCCGGCTGGGAGCTGGACCGGCCGCCGTACCACCTGGAGACCAGCATTCCCGGCGTGTTCGTGGCGGGCGACGCACGCGCCGAGTCCGCCAAGCGTGTCGCGTCCGCCGTCGGAGAAGGAGCCATGGCAGTGATGCTCGTCCACCGGTATCTGGAGCAGTCATGAGCGGGCAGCTGATGCCGTGCAGCCCCCATGAGATCGGCGCGCTGTTCCTGTTCGAGAAACTGGAGCCGGCGCAGATGGGGCGCCTGTGCGCCGCGGGCCGGGTGGAGCTGTTCCAGCCCGGTCCGGTGTACACCGAGGGTGACCCGGCCACCTGTTTCTTCGTGATGATCGAGGGCACGGTGGTGCTCTCCCGCCGGGTCGGCGGGGACGACGTCGAGGTCACCCGGACCTCGCAGCCCGGGGTGTACGCGGGCGCCATGCAGGCGTACATCGGGGACCGGGTCCGGCAGGTCTACAACAACTCGATGCGGGTGACCGAGCCGACGCGGTTCTTCGTGCTGCCGGCGGACACCTTCGCGGAGATCATGCAGGACTGGTTCCCGATGGCCGTCCATCTGCTGGAGGGCCTGTTCTTCGGTTCGAAGAGCACCCAGGCGGCGATCGGGCAGCGCGAACGGCTGCTGGCGCTGGGCTCGTTGTCCGCCGGGCTCACCCACGAGCTCAACAACCCGGCCGCGGCGGCCGTGCGGGCCACGTCCACGCTGCGCGAGCGGGTGGCGAAGATGCGGCACAAGCTCGCGATCATCGCCGAAAGCCCGTTCTCCCGGGAGCAGTTGGCCGGTCTGATCGAGATCCAGGAGCGCACGGCCGAACGGGTCGCCAAGGCCCCGGCGCTCAGCCCGCTGGAGGCCTCGGACCGCGAGGACGCGCTCTCCGACTGGCTCGACGACCACGGCATGGAGAACGGCTGGCAGCTCGCGCCGACGTTCGTGCAGGCCGGGCTCGACGTCGACTGGCTGGAGCAGGTCGCCGCCGCCGTGGACGAGGAGATCCTGCCGAACGCGGTCGGCTGGCTCAACTACACCATCGAGACCGAGCTGTTGATGTACGAGATCGAGGACTCCACGACCCGGATCTCCAACCTCGTCGACGCGGCCAAGCAGTACAGCCAGCTGGACCGGGCACCCTACCGGGTGGTGGACGTGCACGAACTCCTCGACAGCACCCTGCTGATGCTGTCCGCGAAGACCGGACAGAACATCGAGGTGGTCAAGGAGTACGACCGTACGGTCCCGCCCGTCCCCGCCTATCCCGCCGAGCTCAACCAGGTGTGGACCAACCTCATCGACAACGCGGTCTGCGCGATGAAGGGCGAGGACGGCGGCGGACGCGGCACGCTGACCGTGCGGACCGCGCTCGACCACGACCAGTTGCTGGTCGAGTTCCGGGACACCGGGAGCGGGATCGCGCCGGAGATCAAGGGCCGGATCTTCGATCCGTTCTTCACCACCAAGCCGGTGGGCCAGGGGACGGGGCTGGGCCTCGACATCTCCTGGCGGATCGTCGTGAACAAGCATCACGGCACCATGCGGGTGGAGTCGGTGCCGGGCGACACCCGGTTCCAGGTGCTGCTTCCGCTGACCGCCGAGACGCCCGAGGCATCCGAGACAATTGTGGAGACGGTATGAGTGGCGACGCCGCGATCGACCCGAACGTTGCGCCGAGCGGCGACGGGTGTGTGGAGTGCGACGAGGCGGGTGGCTGGTGGTTCCATCTGCGGCGGTGTGCGCAGTGCGGGCACATCGGGTGTTGCGACGACTCGCCCGCGAAGCATGCGACGGCGCATTTCCATGCCAGCGGGCATCCGATCATCCGTAGCTACGAACCGGGCGAGGGGTGGTTCTGGAACTTCGAGACGGAGGAATTGTTCGAGGCCGGGCCGGAGTTGGCGCCGCCGGTGAGTCATCCTGCGGACCAGTCCGTGCCGGGTCCTGCGGAGCGGGTGCCGGAGGACTGGGCTCGGGTGTTGCGGGGTTGAGTGCCTAAGGGGGGTGGGGTTCTGTGAGTGTGGCGGCTGCGGGTGCGATGTGGCTGGTTGCGCAGTTCCCCGCGCCCCTGGGTTTCTTGAGTGGGCGCCTGTCAGGATGTGGGCGTGTCGCAGAGATCGTTTAACACTCCGCTGATCGGTCGGGACGACGAGCTCACCCGCCTTGACGGGGTGCTTCGCCATGCCCGGAACGGCAGTGGGCAGGCCCTGTTGCTCGCCGGGGACGCGGGGGTCGGCAAGACGCGGCTGCTCGACGAGGTCGTGGTTCGGGCTGCCGCGGCCGGGGCCACCGTCGTCGCCGGGCACTGTGTCGATCTCGGTGATGTGGGGCTGCCGTATCTGCCCTTCACCGAGATCCTCGGGGTGCTGGCCGCCGACGGGCGGTATGCGGACGTACTCGCCGCGCATCCGGTCGTCGACCGGCTGCTCGGTGCCGCGTCGGACTCCTCGCGGGACGCGGATGCCCGGCTGCGGCTCTTCGAGGGGGTCGCCGGGCTGTTCGCGGATCTCGCCGCGGCCGTGCCCCTGCTGCTGGTCCTGGAGGATCTGCACTGGGCCGACCAGTCCTCCCGGGATCTGCTGCGTTTTCTGCTGAGTCGCGGTGTGCTGCCCCGGCGGCTCGCGGTGCTGGCTTCGTACCGTGCGGACGATCTGCACCGGCGGCATCCGTTGCGGCCGTTGCTCGCCGAGCTGGTACGGCTGCCCGCCGTGGAGCGGCTGGAGTTGCGGCCGTTGGCGGATGCCGAGGTGGCGCGGCTGGTGCGGGCACTGGAGGAGCGGCCGCTGCCGGAGGCGACCGTGCGGGACATCGTGGAGCGGGCCGAGGGGAACGCCTTCTACACCGAGGAGCTGGTGGCCGCCGCCGACGCGGACGGCATGCCCACCGGGCTCGCCGATCTGCTGCTCATCCGGGTCGAGCAGTTGTCGGAGACGGCCCAGCAGGTGCTGCGGACGGCCGCGGTGGCCGGGCGCCGGGTCGGTCACGATCTGCTGCGGGACGCGGTCGGGATTCCGGAGGAGGAGCTGGAGTCGGCGCTGCGGGAGGCCGTCGGGCGGCAGCTGCTCGCCCCGGGCGACGGGGACACCTACGCCTTCCGGCATGCCCTCGCACGTGAGGCGGTCTATGCCGATCTGCTGCCCGGGCAGCGGTCGCGGCTGCACGGGACGTTCGCGAGGCTGCTCGCCGCCCGTGGCGGCGGGGCGGAGACGGCGGCGGAGCGGGCGCACCACTACCGGGAGAGCCACGAGCTGCCCGAGGCGCTGGCCGCGTCGCTGGAGGCCGCCGATCACGCGCGGCGGATGGGCGCGCCCGCGGAGGAGCTGCGGCACCTGGAGACGGCCCTGGACCTGTGGCCGACGGTGGAGTCCGACGGGCGGCCCTCGGGTGAGGGGCTCGACCCGGTGACATTGACGCTGCGGGCCTCGGCGGCGGCCGCGCACGCCGGTGAGGTGCACCGGGCGGTGTCCCTGACCCGGTCCGCGCTGGCCGGCACCGGGCAGGACGCGGATCCCGAACTCGCCGCCCGGGTGCGGTACACGCTTGCCGGGAACCTGATGACCGTCGACAACCTCGCGGCCGCGTTCGCCTACAGCAGCGAGGCACTGGCGATGATCCCCGCCGACCCGCCGTCGCGGACCTGGGTGTGGGCGGCGTCCACCCATGTGATGGCAGCCCGGCAGGTCGGGGACGACGCCACCGCGCTGCGGGTCGCCCGGCAGGCTCTGGAGGTCGCCGAGCGGATCGGCGCCACCGCGGCCCGGGCCGACCTGCTGATCTCCCTGGCCCGTCTCGAAGGCGGCGGCCGCGGCACCGGGAAGGCGCGTGAACTGCTGCGGGAGGCGACGGAGTTGGCCCGGTCGGCCGGGGACGCGCCGGTGGAGATGCGGGCTCTGTACAGTCTCGCCATCGGCTGCTTCGAGACCGGTGGGTTCCAGGAGTGCCTGCCGTGGATCACCAAGGGCCTGGACCTGGCCCGGCGTTCGGGGCTGTTGTCCTCTCCCTATGCCTCGGAGATGCGGTATCTGCGGCTGCTGGTGCTGTACACGCTGGGGCAGTGGGACGAATGCGTGCGCGCGGCCGGCGCGGACCCGATGCCCGGATTCGCGAAGGGGCCCGCGCTGTACGTCGCGTTGGCCCGGGGTGAGTCGGCTGTGGTCGAGCGGGCCGGGGCGCTGCTCGGGGAGCCCTTCGACTGGATGGGCCGGCTCGTCGGGGGCATCGTGCTCACCGACGCGGCCGCCTGGCGGGGTGACGCGGAGGAGGCCGTGGCGCGGATGCGGGCGGCGGTCACGGCGCTGTCCGACGAGTCGGGCCGGGCGCCGTACGTGACGGTGCGGCTGGCGGCGCTCGCGCTGGCGGCGGTCGCGGACCGGGCCGTGGAACTGCGCGGCAGCGAGGGCGGGAGCCGTTGGACGGCCGTCGCCGACGAGTTGGTGGAACTGGCCCGTACCACGGCCGCGCGGCAGGGTCCGGAGGGGCAGGCCTGGCTGGCGCGCGCCGAGGCGGATCGGACCCTGGCCGTGTCCGGGCCGGACGCGGCGGCCTGGGAGAAGACGGTGGCCGCGTTCGCGTACGGCGATGTGTACGAGCGGGCCCGTGTCCGGCTGCGGTACGCCGAGGCCCTGCTGGCCGAGGGCCGGCGGGCGGAGGCGGAGGAGCAGGCGGGCGCGGCACGGGAGACCGCGGTGGCGCTGGGCGCGGTGCCCCTGCTGGAGCGGCTTGACTCCCTGGTGCGCCGGCCCGCGCGGGCCGACCGGGTCTCACCGCTCACCGCCCGCGAGCAGGAGGTGCTGCGGCTGCTGGCGCTCGGCCGCAGCAACCGGCAGATCGGCGAGGCGCTGTTCATCACCGGCAAGACGGCGAGTGTGCATGTCTCCAACATCCTCGCCAAGCTGGGTGCGGCGAGCCGTACGGAGGCGGTGGCGATCGCCTATCGCGAAGGCCTGATCACCCCGGAGCCGACGGCCCAGGGGTGATCGGGACGGTGCTTCAGCGGTTGTCGCAGTTCAGGCCGGCCAGGTCGACCGAGTCGGCCATGGCCGCCATCCCCTTGTCGTTGGGGTGGATGTGGTCGCCGCCGTCGAGGAACGGCAGCATCCGGGCCTGGTCGTAGGGGCTGCGCAGGATCCGGTCGAAGTCGGCGGTCCCGTCGAACTCCCCGCTGGTGCGGATGTACCGGTTCACTTCCTGCCGGACGGCCTCGCCCGCCGGGTCCCATTCCGACCAGCCCTCGAACGGCCCGACGGTCGAGGCGACCACGCACTTGCCGGCCGCGTGCGCCCGCCGGACGATCTCGCGGTACCCGGCGATCAGGTCGGCCGCGGTGACCCCGGTGTGGGCCTTGATGTCGTTGACCCCCTCGAAGAGGAAGACGGTACGGACGCCCGGCTGGCTCAGGACGTCCCGGTCCAGCCGGTTGAGGGCGGCCTGCCCGGCGCCGTTCGCGAGGACCTTGTTGCCGGAGATGCCCTCGTCGGCGACGCCCTTGACCTCGGTGTGCGCCTTCTGGAGCCGGCGGGCGAGGTAGTCGGGCCAGCGGCGGTTCTGGTCGGTGGTGGACGCCCAGCCGTCGGTGATGGAGTCGCCGAGCGCCACCACGGCTCCGGTGGCCGGGTCGGACGGCCGTACCGAGACGGCGTCCAGGTACCACCAGGAGCCGGTGGTGTCCGTCCAGTTGGCGGCGCTCTCCTCGGCGGTGTGGTCGCCCTGGTCGGTGTACGAGGTCTGCATGGCCATCCAGTGGCCGGTGCCCGGGCCTGCCGCGTCCGGGCTGTGCAGGCTGACGACCAGATTGCTGCCGGCGGGCAGTTTGCCGGGCAGCGGGTCGCTCCACGCGGTGGTGCCCGCCGGCACGGTGACCGTGCGGGCGCCGCCGAAGGTGAGCCGCTTGTTGCTGCCCGGCTTGAGGGCGGCGCCCTGGCTCTGGAGGCCGGCGTAGACGCTGTCCAGGGTCAGCGGGCGGTCACCGAACGCGTTGGAGAGCCGCACCCGCAGGCCGCTGCCGGCGGCACTGGTGTGCACCACCAGCCGGTAGCCGCGGTCCGCGGATCCCTCTCCCATCTGGTCGGCGCTGGCCCCCCAGGTGACGACGTCGTGCCGGGCGGGCGCGGCGGCCTGGGAGCCGGGCTCCCACATGAGGGCCGCCCGGGCGGGCCCGGTCTGGCAGGCGACAGTCGCCAGTAGGACGGCGGCGAGGCTCAGTACCCGCGAGAACCGGCCGGTCACCGCGCGAAGTCCTTCAGCGTGACGGACTGGCCGGGCTTCAGCGTGACCGTCCGTGCCTTTCCGCCGTACGCGACCGTGGTCGTACGGCCGCCGACGCTGCGGATCCGGGCCTCGGTCGGCTTGCCGTCGCGCCAGCGCAGGTCGACGACGAAGCCGCCGCGCGCGCCGGCCCCGGTGACCGAGCCGGAGGCGGCCCAGGCGTCCGGGAGGGCGGGCAGGAGTTCCAGATGGCCGGGGCGGGAGTACAGCAGCATCTCCAGGATCGCGGCCGGGGTGCCGAAGTTGGCCTCGATCTGGAAGATGCCCCGGCCCTGCTCGACCTCGTAGATGTCGAAGAGGTTGGGCGAGGTGCCGTTGCTGCCGTTGCTGGACGGGCGCAGGTTGCGGACGACGAGTTGGTAGGCCTTGTCGGCGTCCTTCAGCCGGGCCCAGCACAGGGAGCGCCAGGCGTTGGCCCAGCCGAAGCTGTCCATGCCGCGGGCGGTGAGCAGGGCGGTGGCGCCCTTGACGATGTCGGCCGGGGTCGAGCCGTCGGGGCGGATCCGGTCGCCGGGGAAGAGGTTGAACAGCGGCGAGAGGTGGCGGTGGGTGGTCTCGCCGAGGTTGTCCGGGGACATCCACTCCTCCAGCCAGCCGGTCTTGGGGCTCACCACCGGCAGGTAGAGGCGTTCGCGCAGGCCGCCGATGGTGGCGGCATATCCAGCATCTCTCTTCAGCTCGGCCGCTGCAGTACGGAAGTTCCCGAACAGGATCCAGACCTGTTCCTGGGCGTAGGTGATGCCCTTGGCGTCCAGCGGCCCCTGCTCCGGTGACCAGTCGCTGTCCGCGATCAGCACCTCCTTGCCGTTGTCCAGGGTGGTGGTGAGCAGCCGCGCCTCCCAGAACTCGCAGGCGCCCTTGAGGAGCGGGTAGATCTTCTCCAGGTGCGCGCGGGACCGGGTGAACTCGTAGTGCTCCCACAGGCTCTGGCACAGCCAGGCGTTGCCGGCCGGGTGCCACCACCAGCCGCCTCCGCCGAAGGGGTTGGTGGAGATTCCGACGGTCCAGCCGGCCACCTTCCCGCGGGAGTTGCGGTAGCGGTTGCGGGGGTCCTGGAAGAGCCGCCGGGTGGTGTCGGTCCAGGACGGGAGCTGGTCGACGCAGTAGTCGGTGAAGGCGTCGAAGCACTGGGAGAGGCCCAGCCGGTCGGCCATCCAGTAGTTCATCTGGATGTTGATGTCGGTGTGGTAGTCGCCCATCCAGTCCGGGTCGTTGCCGTCCAGCCAGATGCCCTGGAGGCCCATCGGCAGACTGTCGCGGGAGCCGGCGATCATCAGGTAGCGGCCGAACTGGGCGTAGGCGGCTTCGAGTTCGGGGTCCGGGTCGCCGGTGTCGGCGCGGGCCTGGATGCGGGCCCAGGTGTCGAGCCCGCGCTGGTCCGCGGTCGAGGTGCCGAGCGAGAGGTCGAACTGGCCGAACAGCGCCCGGTGGTCGGCCGCGTGGGTGCGCAGCAGGGTGTCCGCCGAGTTCCGGGCGGCCGCCTTGACCTTGGTGCGGGCCAGCGCCAGCGGGTCGAGGGAGGGGTTGCGGTAGTGGGCGGCGGCGTCCGGTGCGTAGTCGGTGCCGCCGCTCAGTACGACGGTCAGCTCCCGGCAGTCGGTGAAGCTGATATGGGAGCCGCTCACCCGCACGCTGCCGCCGCTGCCGTACGCCTTGACGGCGGCGCCGTACTTCAGCCCGTTGGCGAAGGACCCGGCGAACGACTCGGCGGTGCCGCCGGTCTCCCCGTGGGTGCCCTCGAAGGTGATCGTGCCGGTGTAGCGCCCGCCGCCGTCCTGGCCGAAGTGCAGCACGATCACGTCGTCGGGGCGGCTGGCGAAGATCTGCCGCCGGTAGGTCACTCCGGAGCGGACGTACGACGCCGTCACCACGCCGTTGTCGAGGTCGAGGGTGCGCCGGTAGCCGGAGACGGCGCCCAGGTCGTGGTCGGGGATCTCGACGGTGAGCCGGGCGAGCAGGGTGAGGGAGCCGAAGTCGGCGCGGCCGTAGGGGAACTGGCCGTCGGAGTCGAGGGTGTCGTTGAGACCGCCGGTCCACAGGGTGGCGTCGGTGACCAGGAGGAGTTCACGGCCGGAGTCGTTGCTCGCGAGGGCGCCGAGCCGGCCGTTGCCGACGGGCAGTCCCTGCTCGATCATCGACCCGTCGTCGGCGGGCGCCTGCCACCAGAGCTGGTGACGAGGAGTGGTGAGCGCCTCACCGGAGCGCTGCGGGGCGGCGGAAGCACTGAAGGCGGGAAGCCCGGCAAGGGCCCCGGTGGCAGCAGCGAGGGCAAGGAAGTTGCGTCTGCTGGGGTGGTTGTCCATGGGGTTCCAATCCAACGTCCGTAAGGAGAGCGCCCCTCAGGGGCGCGGGGAACTGCGCGACCGGCCCCCACCGGCCCGCAGTCCCCGAACAACGCACCTACCGCGGCGACTTGGGAACGTCGATCCGATCGACATCCGGGGCATACCCGGAACCACTGTCAAAGCTGATCGTGTTCGCACCAGCCTTCAAGACCACCGGCACACTCACCGACGCGACGGTCCCCCAGTCCCCGGTCGACGGGAACTTGTGGCTTGTCCCGGCCCCGGAGTTCGCGGAGACGGTGGCGGACCGGGAGTCACCGCTGATGTAGGCGACCTTCACCAGGTACGTACCGGCCTTGGCGACCGTCACGTTGTTGATGGTCAGCTTGCCGCCCTGGTACAGGTTTCCGACCTTCTTCTGCCCGGAGCACGCGTCGCACCCGGCGACGGACGCGTTGCCGCTGAGCGTGTTGCCGCTCGCCTCGGCCTCGTACCCGGTGGACGCCAGCGCGGCGCCCTTCGGCGTCACGGTGAACAGCCGTGAGCCGTGCGCCGGCAGCGCCTCGGTGATCTTGTTCTGGAAGCTGCCGAGGTTCTCGTGGTTCCACAGGTCCCGGACCGAGGCCTTGCCGCTGAAGCCGAGGGCCGTCCAGTCGGCGGTGACCGCCGAGGGCGAGTCCGCGAGGTTGAACAGCGCGACCGTGTAGGTGCCGTCGGCGTTCTTCGCGGCCCAGACCTGCTGCGGGTCGGACGGGGTGATCGGGCGGGCCGGCGGGTTGGTGCTCTGGTCGATGCCGATGACCTCGCGGTTGGTCAGCAGGGAGACGCCGTAGTCGTCGAGCTTGGTGATGTCGTCGCCGGTGAACAGGGGCGACTTGGCGACGGCCCAGAGCGTGGCGTAGCTCTGTCGCTCGGCCTTGGTGAGGCCGTCCATCGCGCCGTTGCCGACGTCGAGGGAGTCGAGGTCGTTCCAGCCGCCGGGGCCCGCCTTGCCGGTCCACGCCGGGGTGTCGTCCCAGCGGTCGTTGACCGAGTTCTCCCAGGTGACAAGGGTGTTGCAGTAGCACTCGACGTCGGTGTCGATACGCCAGCCGTTGGTGTACTTCTGCCAGTCGGCAGCGTGCCCGTAGTCCAGCGACCAGGAGGCTTCCAGGTGGATCGGGCGGTTGGTGGCGGCGATCGCCTTGTGCCAGGCGGCGACGTCGGCGACGTTGTCGTACTGGTCACCGCTCTTGCCCGAGCCGGGGCCGACGCCGTCGAGCTTGAGGAAGTCGTAGCCCCAGTCGGCGAGCATCTGGGCCTGGGAGTCTATGTACTTCTGCGCGCACGGCTTGTCGAAGTCGATCTTGTAGGCGCTGTCCCAGCCGTTGGTGGTGCGCAGGTCGCCGTAGACGATGTCGGCGGTGGTGCAGCCGTCCGCGTTCCAGATCGGGGTCTTCCCGTCGCCGTAAGCGCCCTTCTCCAGACCGGCCGGGAGGTAGATGCCGGCCTTGAGGCCCTTGGCGTGGATGCGGTCGGCGACGGCCTTCATACCGCTGGGGAAGCGGGCCGGGTCGGCCTTCTGGCGGCCGTACTGGTCGTAGCCCTCCTTCCAGTTCCAGTCCATCCACCAGCCGGCGTCGATGTTGACGTGGTCGTAGCCGTACTTCTTCAGCTTGCTCGCCATGGCGTCGGTCTGCTTGAGGACGTTCGCCTCGGTGAGGTAGCTGTAGTCGCCCTTGTCGTTCAGACCCGGGTACTTCGACGACTGCATGCTCCAGCTCGACCAGCCCATGTAGGGCTTGGCGGCGATGGGAGCCGGCGTGTCGGCCTGGGCGGCGGGCACGGCGGCCGCGAAGGCGGCGGTGAGTGCCATGACGAGGACGGTTCTCAGCCCGCGCGCGGGCAGGACGGAGTGTGAAGGTGACCGCATGGGCCCTCCTGGGTTCAGGGTCTTGGGCGGCTCAGCCCTTGCCCGTTGGGGTGGGAGAAGAGGTGATGAAGGACTGGATCGCGGCGGCCGCGGCCCCGCGCGCCCACTCCTCGAAAGGGAGTGGGCGGGTCTGTACGTCGCACCGCGCGGCGGAGCCGAAGGCGGCCGCGGTGAACGAGTCGAGGATCTGCTCGGCGAACAGGTCGTAGGCGGCGAGTCCCTCGCCGGAGATGATCACGCGTTCGGGGCCGAAAAGGTTGGCGACGGTGGCGATGCCCCGGCCGATGGCCTCGCCCGCGCGGGCGTAGACCTCGCGCGCTCCGGGCACGCCTTCGTGGGCGAGGGCCACGGCCTGGGCGGAGTCGGTGACTTGACGGCCCGTCACCTCCCGCATGCGGGTGACGATCGCGGCGTCCCCGGCGATCGCCTCCACACAGCCGCGGTTGCCGCAGTGGCAGAGCGGCCCGGCCGGGTCGATGGCCACGTGCCCGATCTCCCCCGCGACCCCGTGCGCGCCCGACACCACCCGACCGTGGATCACCAGTCCGCAGCCGATGCCGGCGCCGACGGTGACCACCGCGAAGTCGGAGAGCCCGACCCCGGCGCCGAACCACTGCTCGGCGACGGTCAGGGCGCGTACGTCGTTGTCGACGACGACCGGCAACCCCGTGGTCATGGCGGCGAGTTCGGCGAGGGCGACGTCCCGCCAGTCGAGGAAGGGCGAGTAGCGGACGGCGCCCTCCGCACGGTCCACGTCACCGGAGACCGCGATACCGAGACCGAGGACGGGGGCACCGAAATCCTCGGCCTCGGAGCGCAGTTCGTGGGTCAGCTCGGCGATCGAGGTCAGGACGGCCCTGGTGGCACGGTCCGTGACCGGCAGCCGGCGGGCCAGCCGGATCCGGCAGCACAGGTCGGTGAGTACCGCTATCACCTCGTCGCCGGTCACCTTGACCCCGATGAACAGTGCGCGTCCGCCGTCGACCCGTACCAGGTTGGCGGGGCGCCCGAGGGCGGGCCGGGCCTCGCCGTCGGCGTCCTCCGCCAGGTACCCGGCCGCCAGCAGCGGCCGGACGGCCTTGGTCACGGCCGCCGGTGACAGGCCGGCCCGACGGGCCACCTCCAGCCGGGTGAGGGGGCCGTGGGACAGGACCGTGGTGAAGATCTGCGAGACGGCCGGCGTATGGGCCGGAAACGTTTCGGCACGGGTGGTGGAGCGCATGGTCGGGAACCTAGGTGGCTTATTTTCCGCTGTCAATAAAAGAAACAGGAATCACCTGAAGGTTGACTGTGAGGCTCCAGTGGCCTTCAAATGGCGGGTGTGCAGGGGAGGTTGCCACGAGATACGTCGTTGTCGGTGCCGGGTCGCACAATCGCCGTATGACGACGATCGACTGGCACCGGCTGACCCACGCCTATGGCCGGGCGGACGACATCCCCGGCCTCTTCGCCCGGCTCGGCGGCACCGAGGACGACTCGGTGTGGAGCGAGTTGTGGTCGGCGCTGTGCCATCAGGGCTCGGTGTACGACGCGAGTTGGGCCGCGCTGCCGACGCTGACGGAGATCGCGTGCGGACGGGCGCCGGGCGGGCCGGCCGATGCGCTGATGCTGGCGGGGGCGATCACGGCGTACGCCGAGGACCCGCGCCGCGAGGTGTACGAGCGGGAGATCGGCGAACTCCTGGCCGCCGGGCGCGGGTTGCTGGCAGATCCCGGGATCCCCGCGCCCTCGTTCGTGATCTTCCTCCAGTCCGTGCTGGCCTTCGAGGGGGCCGGGGTCTGGTCCGAGGCGCTGGAGGGGGTGAACAGCGAGGAGTACGAGGTGGAGTGCCCGCAGTGCACGGAGGGGCTGTTCGTCGCGTTCGGCCGGTACGGGGCGTTCGTGTCCGCCGGGGACTATGTGACCGGGCCCGGGGCGGACGCGGCCACGGCGGGCCGGGGCGAGCTGACACCCGCCCGGCCGGACCGGCTGACAGGCGTCGGTGCACGGCTGTACGGCGAGGCGGTGCGGGCGGGACAGCCGGCGGTCGCCGAGGCACTGACCCATGTCTTCGGGCAGGGCCGCTGCCCGTCCTGCGACACGGTGTTCGCGGTGGCCGAGCTGGTGGCGGAACAGTGGGTCTGATCCGGGTGCCCGGCCCCCCGACAGGGCACCCGGATCAGCGGTGCGGCGGGCCCGTCAGCGGCGGGCGGCCGGCGTGTTGGCGACGGTGACATCGACCGCGGCCCAGGCCTGGTCGACCGTCCGGTACTCGGTGCTGCTCGCGCCGTAGAGGTCCGTGGCCGCCTTCAGCGTCGCGATGCGCGCGTCGTGGAAGTCGGTCGAGGAGACCATGTACCGGGTCAGGGCGCGGTAGAAGATCGCCGTGGCCTTGACGCGGCCGATGCCCGTGACCGTGGACCCGTCGTAGGTCGGCGAGTCGTAGGTGGTGGCGCCGATGGTCTTGCGGCCGCTGCCCTCGGCGAGCAGATAGAAGGCGTGCGAGGAGACGCCCGAGCCGGCGTGCACCTCCGCGTCCTCGACCGCGGGCGACCAGTAGTCGACCGTGCCTTCGAGGACGTCGAGCGAGGGGTGGTCGAGCCGGCGCAGGAACTTCTGCGCGAGGCCCAGCTTCTCGCCGAGGAGGTAGTTCGGCGGGTTCTTCGGGTTGTTGGCGAAGAACTCGACGTCGGAGCCGAAGATGTCGGCCAGCGACTCGTTGAGCGCGCCCGGCTCGCCGAACTGGTTGCCGTCGTTGTCGACCCGGGTCGGTTCGAGCTTGGCGGTCGCGTCCACCACGCCGTGGGTCAGCTCGTGGCCGGTGACGTCCAGGACGACCAGCGGCTTCTTGATCTCCTGCCCGTCGCCGTCGCCGTACAGCATGCAGCCGCAGGTCGAGTCCCAGAAGGCGTTGCCGACCTTGTTGCCCCAGTGGACCATGGCGCGGGCGGGCTTGGAGTTGTTCGCGATGCCCTTGCGGCCGAAGGTCTTCTTGTAGAAGTCCAGGGTCTCGGTGATGCCGTACTGGGCGTCGGCGGCGGCGCTGCCCCGATTGGTGGTGGCACCGTTGCCCCAGCTGTCGGTGGTGCTGGTGAACTTGGTGCCCTGGGCGAAGCTCTCGGTCTCCTTGCCCTTGGCGTCCCGGGTCTCGGTGCCGTAGCGGGTGGGGTCCTTGAGCAGGAAGCTCGTACGGGCGGTCTGCGTGGTGGTGAGCGCGACCTTGCCGACGAAGAGCGACTTGCCGGAGCCGTGCGCGGTCACCGGGTAGTGCGGGGCGGCGGCGACGGACGAGCCGGCGAAGGCTTCGGCCTGTGCACCGATGCCGGTGGCCGGGTCGACGGTCTCGCCGCGTCGGCGGAGGGTCTTCAGCACCTTGGGCGAGAGGAACTGGTCGCTGTCCGGCGTGTTGCTGCGCACCTTGCCGGTGAGCGCGTCCACGACGACCGTGCTGGAGCCGCTGTCGCCGTCGACCGGCACCTGGTAGGCGAGGGCGGCGGCGCCGTCGCGGGCGTCCACCACGAGCTGTGCGGTGCCGGCCTCGCCGCCGGCGGCCGAGGCGGCCTTCTCCTCGGCCTGCCCGGCCGTCAGCTTCGCCTCGGTGACGGCGGGCTTCACGGTGTGGTCGGCCGCGCGGGTGACACCGGTGTAGGCCAACCGACGGGAAAGATGGACGACGAGGTCACCGCCGAGCACCGGCATGCCCCGGTGGGTGCGGACGAAGCGGACATGGCGCGCCCCTTCGGGGTCGATCATCACGTCCTGTGCCTGGAGCTCGTCGCCCGCGCCGACACCGGTGGCCGTGGCGTGGGCGAAGGCCGCGGCCCGCGCCGCCTGCACCACCTGCGCGGCTGTTGTGGCGGCGGCCGTCTGCTGTGCCCCCGTGGTGGGACCGGCCAGGGCCGTATCGGCCAGACCCGTGGCGACCGCCACCACTGCGACGGCGACCGCCACGCTGCGTATGTGCGCGCTACGCACTGATCAGGGTTCCTTTGTTCGGACGGCGGTCGAGGTCACCGACCGCCGTGCGGCATGGCGCTGTCGGGCGCCAAGGGGGCTGGTCGGGCCCCGGGCCGCAACCCTTCCGGACGAGTCATGTTCATGTAAAGCGCGGTTCGTCGCTTTTCTTGCTTTTCGTGGCAATACTTTGCGAAACCGCACCGCATGGTGATCGCGGGATGACCAACTGTGCGTCGACTGTGGAGATGTGACGGGATGCGAGAAGGTTCCCTGAACCGAATGTGACCCATCTCGCATCAGCAACAGCGCAGAGAGGAGCAGGGTCCGGATGGTGGTCTCGGCAATGGCGGGCAGAAGCGCGGTACTCGGGGCGGTGGCGCTGTCGCTGCTCGCGGTCCCGGCCCAGGCGGTGCCCGGGAGGGCGGGAGCGGAGCCGCAGCCGGCGGCTGCCCTGCCGGCTCCCGACACCGCGGGGCTGGCCGCGGTGCTGGACTCGGTGGTGGCGCAGGGCGCACCCGGCGCGATGGCCCGGATCGACGACGGCACGAAGGTCTACGGGAGCACGCGCGGCCTCGCCGACCGGAGCACCGGACGCGCCCTCACGACCGCCGACCGGTTCCGCGTCGGCAGTGTCACCAAGACCTTCTCGGCCGTCGTCCTGCTGCAGCTGGCGGACGAGCACAAGCTCGCCCTGGACACCTCGGTCGACCACTATCTCCCGGGGCTGCTGCCGGACGACCGCATCACTGTGCGGCAGGTGCTGAGCCACCGCAGCGGTCTGTACGACTACACCAACGACATGTTCGCGAACAGCGTGTCGGGCTTCGAGGCGGTGCGGAACAAGGTCTTCACCTACCGCCGGCTGGTGAACCTCTCCCTGGCGAAGCCGCGCACCAACGCGCCGGGCGCCGCCTACTCGTACTCCAACACCAACTTCGTGGTCGCCGGCATGCTCATCGAGAAGCTGACCGGGCACACCGTGAAGACCGAGTACGAGAACCGCATCTTCCAGCCGCTGCGGCTGAGCGACACCTTCTACGTCCACCCCGACACGAAGATCCCCGGGCAGCACGCCAACGGCTACCTCACCTCCGACAAGGCGGGCGCCGAGCCGGTCGACGCGACAGACCAGACGGTGTCCTGGGCGCAGAGCGCGGGCGCGATCATCTCCTCCGCCCGCGACCTCGACACCTTCTACTCGGCGCTGGTCCGCGGAAAGCTGACCTCCGCCGCGGCTCTGGCCGACATGGAGCGCTTCAGCCGCGTCAACTCCACCACCTCCTACGGCCTGGGCCTGCGCCGCCGCGACCTGTCCTGCGGAATCTCGGTGTACGGCCACACCGGCGCCGTCCAGGGCTACTACACGTACGCCTTCACCACCAAGGACGGCAGGCGCAGCCTCACCGCGCTCGCCGACACCTCCAACAACTCGGCGGTGCTCAACACGCTGGCGGGCACGCTGGAGTCGGCGTTCTGCGGCAAGCGGGCGGTGACACGGAGCCCGGCCACGCCGGTCGAGCGGGAGGACGTGGCGCCGGCCGCGCCGCGGGAGCAGTAGCGCTGGGGGGAGCGCCGCGCGGTGACGCCACGAAGTGGCACCTCGAAGTGACGCCTCGAAGTGACGGCTCGCCTCGCCGGGGGAACCTCGGGCCCGGGCCGGACGTTCTACCGGCGACTCCCCCACCGGGCGCGATGTTCGGCCCCTGACCTCGCGGAGGCGGCGCGATGAGCGAGCTGGTCGCCGGGGGCAATCTGCCCCTTCCGGGCGGCGCGCTGACGCTGCGGGTGCCCGGTCCCTTCGACCTGTCGGCACTGATCACCGACGCGAGCGGCAAGGTCGGCGGCGACGCCGACTTCGTGTTCTACAACCAGCCGGACGCGCCCGGCGTCCGGCTGCGCGGCGACACCCTGACCGTGGAACCGGCCCTGCTGCGGACCGGCGCCGAGCGCGTCACCCTCACGGTCACCGCCGCCGAGCCCGGCACCCCGCTCGGCCGGCTCCCCGCCGCCGCACTGCACGTCGCCGACCGCCTCGGCCGTACGGTGGCCCGCTTCGCGCCGTCGCGCCCGCAGACCGAGACGCTTTTGCTGCTCGCCGAGCTGTACCACCGGGGCACCGGCTGGAAGCTGCGCGCGATCGGGCAGGGGTACGCGGACGGACTGGCCGGGCTGGTCCGGGACTTCGGGGTCGATGTCGTCGAGGACCAGCAGCCGCCGTCCGGTTTCCGCGCGGCCATCCCCGCGCAGCGCACGGCGGCCGGGCCGCCCCGGCCCTCGGCGACCGCGCCGCCCCGTCCCCCGGCCGCAGCCCTCCCCGATCCGGACGGCCTGCTGGGTCTGGTCAACTCCGCCCGCGCCGAGGCCGGCCGTCCACCGGTGGCCCCCGACGCCCGGCTCACCTCCGCCGCCCTCGCCCACGCCGGCGCGATGGCCGACGCCGGCCGGCTGGCCACCGAGAGCCTCGACGGCGTCTCCGTCCACCAGCGGATCGGCGCCACCGGTTTCGCGTATGTCACGGTCGGCGAACACCTCGTCTCCGGCCCCCGGACCCCGGCCGAGTTCGTCGACTACTGCCTGCGCACCGAGGACGCCCGGCGCACCCTGCTCGACCCGGCCTTCACCCACGCCGGCCTGGCCCATGTCCGCGGGCCGGGGGACGGGGACACCTACTGGACCGCGCTGTGGGCCAGACCTCTCACCCCGGCCGAACTGGCCCGCACACGTTCCGAGGTCGTCGACCTCACCAACGGGGAGCGCACCCGGGCCGGGCTGCGGCCGCTCACGGTGGATCCGCAGCTGGCGACGGCCGCGCAGGCGTACAGCACGGACATGGCGACCCGCGACTTCTACTCGCACACCTCCCCCGAGGGCACCCAGCCCTGGGACCGGGCCGCCGCCGCGGGCTCCCGGCGGCGCACCATCGGCGAGAACATCGCCTGCGGCCAGCGCTCGGCCGCCGAGGTGATGGACGGCTGGATGAACAGCCCCGGCCACCGGGCCAACATCCTCAAACCGGAGTTCACCCACATAGGAATCGGCTTCGCGGGCGGCGGCCGGGCGGGTACCTACTGGACCCAGCTGTTCGGTGCCTGAACCGGTACCGTCCGTGATCTTGGCGGAACGGGTCGGTCCGGGACACCATGCCCGGCATGAAGGGTGATCTCTTTTCCAGCCAGCACATAGTGCTGCCGTCCACCGAGCAGGGCATGACGGTCGAGAACGCGAAGTGCCTCAAGTACGCGGTGAACGGCGAGATGTACGCCCGTCAGGGCGCGATGATCGCGCACCGCGGCAGTCTGAAGTTCGAGCGCAAGGGCCAGGGCGTGGGCGGCATGCTCAAGCGCGCGGTCACCGGCGAGGGGCTGCCCCTGATGTCCGTACAGGGCCAGGGCGAGGCCTGGTTCGCGCACGAGGCGCAGAACTGTTTCATCGTCGAGGTCGAGCCCGGCGACCAGTTCACGGTCAACGGCCGCAACGTCCTGTGTTTCGACGCCTCGCTGTCGTACGAGATCAAGACCGTGAAGGGCTCCGGCATCGCCGGCGGCGGTCTGTTCAACAGCGTGTTCACCGGGTACGGCAAGCTCGGGCTGATCTGTGACGGCAACCCGCTGGTGATACCGGTCTCGCCGCAGACCCCGTTGTACGTGGACACGGACGCGGTGGTGGGCTGGACCGCGCAGCTGCAGACCTCGCTGCACCGCTCGCAGTCCATCGGCTCGATGCTGCGCGGCGGTTCGGGCGAAGCGGTCCAACTGATGCTCCAGGGCGAGGGGTTCGTGGTGGTGCGGCCGAGCGAGCTGACCCCGCAGAAGGCACAGCAGCACTGACGCCCCGTCCAGTGATCCACACCACGCAGGCAACCCCGGCGACCGCACCCACGTCTTGATTCACAACAGCGAAGCCCTGGCCCTCGCGGCCAGGGCATATTTCGGGCGCACTATACGCACCGTGTATACATGCCATGTATAGACGAGGTGTATACGCGCCGCGCGTAGAGAGGCACGTATGTACGGCAAGGCATTCGCCCCGGAGTACCAGGGCGCGTTGACCTCCCTGTCCGTGAACTCGTCGCTCGTCGACGTGCTGGCCGAGGGCACCGAGCGGCTCCGGGAGGCCGAGCGGTCCGGCAGCCGGGACGAACAGGCGCGCTGCGGGCTGGCCGTCGCCGAGGCACACCGGCGGCTGGGTCAGGTGGAGGACGCCGACCGGGCCTGGAAGGCGAGCTACCGCACCGCCCGGGCGGCCGGGAACACCGGGGCGATGGCGTGGGCGCTGTGGAGCGGCGGCACCCTGGCCCGGCAGCGCGGAGCGTTCCCGCTCGCCAGGCGGCTGCTGGCGCTGGCGGCCGAACTCGGCGACCGGGGCGGTGACATCGTCGTCCGCGGCTACTCGCTGGCCGGGCTCGCCGAGACCGGCCGGATCCAGGGCGACTACGAGGCCGTGGGGCGGCTGCACGAGCAGTTGCTCGCCGAGGCGCGGCGGCGCGGCGAGGCCCGGCACACGGTGTGGGCGCTGGAGGGCATCGCACAGATGCACCGCAACACCGGGTCGTACGACACGGCGTACGCGCTGTTCGAGGAGGCGGCGGGGATAGCGGCACGGGCGGAGGACCGGCGCGGGCACGCCTGGGCGCTGCGCGGGCTCGCCGACATCGTGTCGGTGCGCGACGGCGACACCGGACGGGCCCTCTCTCTGCTCTCCGAAGCCGAGGCGTCCTGCCGGGAGATGAACCTGTCCAGCGCGCTCGCCTACAACCACAAGATGCGCGGCAACGTCCTCTACCGGGCCGGGCGGTACGCCGAGGCGCGCGCGATGTATGACACGGCACTCTCGGAGTTCCGGGCCATGAGCGAGCCGCGGGGCGAGGCCCTGTCCCGGCTCGGGCTGGCCAAGTCGCTGGCCCGCCTGGGCCGGGACCGCGCCGAGACGGCGGCCGAACTGGCCGACCTCGCGGGCGTGCTGGAGCGTTCCGGACTGCGCCACGCCCGGGAGATGGTGACCCGGGCCCAGGCGGAGTTCGGCGTCGGGGCGGAGGCCGTCCGATGACCGCGCTCGCGCCCGCCACCGCTCCCCCGCACGTCCTCGCCCGCTGCCGGAAGCTGGTGCGGCCCGCCCTGGAGACCGCGGTGGGGCGGCTGCACCCCTGGGTCGGTGAGATGGCCGCGTACTCCTTCGGCTGGTGCGAGGTCGGCGGCTCCCCCGCCGACGTCCCGGGCGGCAAGGGGGTACGGCAGGCGCTCGCGGTGCTCGGCGCCGAGGCGGCCGGCGCGCCCGCGGAACGCGGGGTTCCGGCGGCGGTCGCGGTGGAGCTGGTGCACGCCTTCTCGCTGCTGCACGACGACATCATGGACGGCGACGCCACCCGGCGCCGCCGCCCCGCGGTGTGGCGGGCGTACGGCACCGGACCGGCGGTCCTGGCCGGCGACGCCCTGTTCGCGCTCGCCGTCCAGACCCTGGCCGACGCCCCGGGCGGGCCGGGTGCCGTACGGCTGCTGTCGGCCGCGCTGGCGGATCTGGTGCGCGGGCAGGCGGACGACCTGCTGTTCGCGGAGCGGCCCTGGACCGGTGTGTCGGCTCGGGAGTACCGGGTGATGGCCGAGCACAAGACGGGCGCGCTGCTGGGGTGTGCCGTCGCGCTGGGGGCCGCGCTCGGCGGGGCGTCCGAGACCACGGTGGACGCGCTGGACCGGGCCGGGCGGCAGCTCGGTGTGGCGTTCCAGCTGGTCGACGACGTGCTGGGGATCTGGGGCGACCCTGCCGTCACCGGCAAGCCCGTGCACGGCGATCTGCGGGAGCGGAAGAAGACGTATCCCGTGCTGGCCGCGCTCGGCTCCCCCGCAGGCCCGCGGCTCGCCGAGCTCCTCGACACGCCCGGGCGCACGGCGGAGGCGGCCGCGTTGATCGAGGAGGCGGGCGGGCGCACGGCCGCGCTCGCCGAGGCGCGCCGGCACACGGCGCGGGCCGAGGCACTGCTCGCCGGACTGCCGCCGGCGTCGGCATCGGCATCGGCATCGGCATCGGCATCGGCGGAGTTGCGTGACCTGCTCGGTTTCCTGGTGCGCCGGGATCTCTGAAACCGGGTTGACCTGGGCCGTCGTATCGGGTGAGGGTGCGAACGGCGCGGCTTCCCGCCCCCGCGCCGGAAGGGTGAACCGCCTTGATCGGCATCTCGGACATCGAAGCCGCGGCCCGGCTCATCGCCGGACATGTCGTACGCACGCCCACCGTGCCCAGCCCCGGTCTGTCGGAGCTGCTCGGCGCCCCGGTCACGGCGAAGCTCGAACTCCTCCAGCGCACCGGCTCGTTCAAGGCGCGTGGTGCCACGGCGAAACTGCTGTCGCTGAGCGAGGCCGAGCGGGCGGCCGGCGTGGTGGCCGTCAGCGGCGGCAATCACGGCATCGCCCTCGCCGTGATGGCCGCGGACCTCCATGTGAAGGCGACGGTGGTCATGCCCCGTACGGCGCCCGCCCGGTCGATCGGGCTGGTCGAGGCGGCCGGGGCGTCGGTGCGGCTGACCGACGGGATGGGTTCGGCGTTCGAGCTGGTGACGCGGCTGCGGGACGAAGGGCTCACCCTGGTACACCCGTTCGACGACCCGGTCGTGATCGCCGGGCAGGGCACGGTGGGCCTGGAGTTCGCCGAGGACGCGGACGACCTCACCGATGTGATCGTCAGTATCGGCGGCGGGGGCCTGATCGCGGGCGTCGCGGCGGCCCTGCACGCCCGGCGCCCGGACGTGCGGGTGTGGGGTGTGGAGACGGAGGGCGCGCAGGCCATGTCCGAGGCGCTCGGGGCGGGCGGGCCGCTGCCGGTCGCGGTGTCGTCCATCGTGACGACGCTCAGCGCGCCGTCCGTGTCGCAGCTGACCTACGACCATGTGTCGGCGCTGGTGGAGGAGGTCCTCGTCGTCCCCGACCGGGAGGCCGTGCGGGGCAGTCTGGAGTTCGCCGAGCACGCCAAGGTGTGGACCGAGCCGGCCGCCGGATGTCTGCTGCCCGCCACCCGTCGGGTGCTGGAGCGGGTCGGTGACGGAGCGCGGATCGGGCTCGTGGTGTGCGGGGGCAATGTGACACACCGGGAAATCGCCGAGTGGACGGAGCGCTTCGGGCTGGGCTGAGCAGCGGACCGCGGCCGGGCTTTTACCGTCGGTTACCCACAGGTCGGAGCCCGGTCATTCGCCGTTTTCCTCAAGTCCACGGCGACTGACGCCGGTTGAATAAAAGGCAAGAAGGGGCCCGGAGTTGCAGATTCTTTGAACAAACCCGGGTTCGCCCCGCGTACCTCTGGTCAAGACGAGGCAGGGGTTTCAGCGAGGGATGACGATGGTCAAGGCGCATGTCTCCGCACAAGAGTTGGTCGCCGGAAGGTATCGGCTCCTCGAAGTCGCCGACCGCGAGCCGAACCGCATCAGCTGGTACGCGGAGGACATACAGGCCGAGCGACCGCGCCTGGTGACCCAGATCGTGCTGCCCGGCGCCCTCACCGACGACATCGTGCGCCGGACCACCGCGCGCATCCTGCGCTCCTCCGAGGTCATGAGCGCGCTGCGCCCCGGCCGGGTCGCGATGGTGATCGACGCCTTCGAGGAGGCGGGCGCGCTGTGGACGGTCACGGAGCTGATCGACGGCACCCCGCTCAGTGAACTCCTCGCCCACCAGAGCACGTTCAACTACATCCGGGCCGCCCGGATCGGCCTTGAGGTGCTCGACGTGCTGGAGGCCGCGCACGGCGACGGTTACACGCACGGCGAGCTCAGCCCCGGCCAGATCTTCGTCCGGGACAAGGGCCCGGTCGTGATCACCGGGTTCGGTCTCGCGGGCGCCACCCTGGCCCCCCGGGTCACCGCGCCGTCGTACGCGTCCCCGGAGCAGGCCCGGGACGAGCGCATCGGGCCGTCGGCCGATCTGTGGGCGCTCGGCGCGATTCTCTACACGATGGTCGAGGGCCGGCCGCCGTTCCGGGACCGGGGCAAGGCCGACGCCACGCTGAAGGGCGTGGACCGGCTGCCGTTGCGCACCCCGCTGCGCGCCGGGCCGCTGACCCAGGTGGTGCAGGGGCTGCTGCGGAAGAACTCCCGGGAACGGCTGAGCCGGCCGTTGGTGCGCGATGCGCTGACACGTGTCCTGGAGGACGACCCGGACGCCACGGTGCAGCCGGCCCCCGTGTCCCGGCTGCGCGGTGCCTATGTGGCGGCCCGGTCGTCGGGGTGGAGCCGGACGACCATGATCGGCGGGACGGCGCTGGCCGTGGTGACCGTGTCGGTCGCGGTGCTGGCCGCGACCCAGGGGCTGCCGGGCGGCGACACGGCGGGGTCGGCGCCGGCCGCCTCGGCACCGGCCACGGACCCGGGCAACAGCACGGACGGCAAGGGCGGTACGTCGGGCGCGGCCCCGTCCCCGTCCGGGACGTCGGCATCGCCGGGTCCCAGCTCGTCGCCCTCCGCGTCGGCCACGGCCACGGCCGGCGCCCTCCCCGCCGGTTTCCACCGGTACACCGCCCCGGAGGGGTTCTCCGTGGCGCTCCCGACGGGCTGGAAGCGGCTGGACACCTCGCGGGCGGGCGACGCCTACCGGATCACGTTCGGTCCGGGCGGCGACGACCTGCGGACCCTGGCGATCACCTACAGCACCCAGGCGGGGCCCGATCCGGTCGCCGTCTGGCGGGACGACGTGGAGCCGCAGCTGGAGAAGCTGCCCGGCTACCAGCGGGTCGGGCAGATCAAGGCCACCACCTACCAGGGCTACAAGGGGGCCGACATGGAGTGGCTGTCCGGAACCGGCGCCGACCGGGTGCACACCTTCGGCCGCGGCTTCCTGCTCGGCGGCGGCCGCAGTTTCTCGCTGCGCATCACGACACCCGCCGCCGCCTGGGACGACGCCGCCGACCAGCTGGCGATGAAGACGTTCCTGGCCACGTTCCGGGTGTAGTGGGGCCGAGCCGTTTTCCGCGCGGGTCCCGGCCGGAGTGCCTGGGCCGGTCCCGGCAGACGGTGTCGCCGGCGCTGCGCGACGCACTCGGCCGATCTTCGACGGTGTGGCAAACCCCGGCCAATGGGTCGATATAGGCTGCCGTTCTGTACATACGCAGTCCGGCAGCCTTCAGGAGTGTCCTCCGTGACCCTAGCGATCGACCCGTCCGAGACGTCCACCGAGTCCCCGGCTCCTCTGTCCGACCTGGTGGCGCGGGACGCCCGTGAGTTCGGCGCCTATGTGCGGACCGGGAGCTGGACGTTCGGTCTGATGGTGGCCCGCAGTGTGCGGCCGGGCGGACAGGGCGCGGAGGAGACGCCGAAGGTGTCGGCGAAGGAGTTCGCCGAGCTGGCCGGCTGCTCCCCGGAGCGGGTCATGCGCTACTACAAGGCCTGGGACCGGGCGGCCGACGACGGTCTGGTCCCGCACTTCGAGGCACTGACCCCGGGCCAGGAGGTCGAACTCCCGGACTCCGAGGTGTGGTTGAGCTACTACGTCTCCCGCAGCAGCGCCACCTCCGAGCGCGGCGCCGCCATCGCCGAGGCCGCCGAGGCCGAGGGCATCCGGCCCACGAAGGCCCTGGAGGTCGCGGAGAACCCGACCGCGCTGCGCGCCGCGATCCTCGCCGACCCGTCCACCGCGCGTGCCGCCCGCTCCGCGCTCCTGGACCGGATCAAGGAGGACCCGGACCTGCAGACCGTGCTGGCCCGGGACGTGGTGCGCACCGCCGACCTGAAGAAGGCCGTGGCCACCGAGAGCCGCTCGGCGGACCGCATCGGCTATGTCCGGCAGATCGCCGAGTCCGGCCAGATCAAGACCCCGGCCGGGCAGACCGTCGACGCCCCCGTCGAGCTGCGTCAGGAGGCCGAACGCCATCTGTCGCTCCTCGACGAACTGGACGAGGACGAGGACACCGGCGAGTGGGCGACCGACGCCTACGACACCATGAAGAACCTGGTCGTCGAGGCGGTCGAGGCCGACCCGGAACTGCGTGTCCAGGAAAAGCGCACCAAGTTCTACAGCAGCCTGCAGAAGGCGACCAAGGCGTTCGAGGAGCTGACCTTCGACGACGCCCAGGACTTCTACGAGGACGACATGGTCCAGCGCCTGGAGGACCTCCAGCAGGCCATCGGCTCCTGCCTGGCCGCGCTGCGCGGTACGAAGGGCACGGAGGGCGCGTAAGTGGGCCGGGCCCCGCGGATCGCGCCGGTCTCCCGGGCCCCGTGGGGCAATTCCGCTCCGGATTGAGCATTTTCCACGTGGGAGGGGTACTAGAGGGCACCAAGCCGATCGTTCTCGGAGGCCTCTCGCGTGAACCCCGTCGTGCACAGGACCCTGGTGGTACAGCTCCGCGCGGACGGGACGGGCCGGTGCCCCGTCCTGGCCCATCTGGCGTACGACGCCGACGACCCGTTCGCCGTCACCGCGGTGTTCGCCCTGGACGGCAGGGTACTCGCCCGGTGGCGGCTGGACCGGGAGATGCTGAACGACGCTCTGAGAGAGCCGGTCGGGGTCGGGGACGTACGGCTGCGCCCCGTACGGCAGGGGCGCTGGAGGGAAGTGCGGATGGATTTCCTCGGCGAGAGGCTGCCTGGCGGCGAGCGGCACCATGCGGTGGTGTTCGTGTGGGCTCCGGCGCTCGCCGCCTTCCTGAGCGACACGTACATGGCGGTGCCGCCCGGCCGGGAAGAGGTCCGCGTGGACGACGTACTCGCGGAGATCCTCGCCACCGGCTGAGTAGCCGTACTCATGTTCCGCCCGAGCGCTGCGGCCACGATGGGGCTCCCACGAGAAGGAGTCCGCCATGACCGCAGTCCACCCCGACCCGCGCCCGTTTCCGCACCGGGTCGCGCGCCGTGTCCCGCCCGCCGCGCTCGCCGCAGTGGTCGTGGCCGGCATGGCCGTGTCCGCGTGGGGCGCCCGGGACCGTACGACCTGGTTCCTGGAGACGGTGTGGGTGCTGGTCGGACTGCCGCTGGTGGTGCTGGCCCGGCGGCGCTTCCCGCTCACCGGACTGCTGGCCGGGCTGCTCGCGGCGCATGCGCTGGTGCTCGCCGTCGGCGGTCACTACACCTATGCCGAGGTGCCGGTGGGCGACTGGGTGCGTGACACCTTCGGCCTGGCCCGCAATCCGTACGACCGCTTCGGCCACCTCATGCAGGGTTTCGTGCCGGCGATCCTGGTCCGGGAGCTGCTCACCCGTACCTCTCCGCTGCGCGGCAGCCGCTGGCTGGCCCCGCTGACCGTGTGCGCGTGCCTCGCGTTCAGCGTGTTCTTCGAGCTGCTGGAGTGGCTGGCGGCGGAGATCGGCGGACACGGAGCGGACGCCTTCCTGGCCACGCAGGGCGATGTGTGGGACACCCAGTGGGACATGTTCTGCGCGCTGATCGGGGCGACGGCGTCACTGCTGCTGCTCAGCGGGGTGCACGACCGTCAGGTGCATGCGCTGGAGGCGGCTCAGCGGGTGGTGTGACGGCGCCGGGACCACAGCGGCAGGCCGTACCAGCACACCAGGTACCAGACCACGACGACCGCGACCACCCAGGTGACAAGGCTGCCGTCGGTGGCCACCCGGAGGATCAGCACCAGGGAGGCGGCCATGGTGGCCAGCAGCAGGAACAGGCCTACCGAGGTCAGCCGGGCGGCCAGCCGTACCGCCTGCGGCTTCACCCTCCGGCCCGCGACCAGCCGGTGCAGGGACACGGGACCGATGAGGGCTCCCGTGGCGGAGGCGCCGAGGACCACGGTGCCGATGTAGATCGTCTTGTCGGTGTGGGACAGCTCCGTGTACTTCTGCTGGAAGACCACGGTGAGCAGGAAGCCGAAGAGGATCTGCACACCGGTCTGGGCGACGCGCACCTCCTGGATGAGCTCGGTCCACATCCGGTCGGCGCGCTCCTCCTCCGTCTCGTCGCGGCCGGTCCGCCGCGCTGGCTCGCTCATGCGGTGCGGGTAACCGCGCGGAAGATCGTTCAAACGGGGGGGGCAGGGGCCGGACGGCCGGGAGCGGTGGTGTGCGTACCGCTCCCGGCGGATGGTCTACCAGCGGTTCTCGACCTGGTCCTTGATCCGGCGGTCGTAGAGCTCTCGGATCGCGGTGACCGTCTCCGCGGGCAGCTCCGGGAGCTTGGCGGCGGCCGCGTTGGCGCGGGCCTGCTCCGGGTTGCGGGCGCCCGGGATCACCGTGGTGACACCCGGCTGGTCGATGATCCAGCGCAGGGCGAGCTGGGCCGGGGTGTATCCCTCGGGGGCGAGGGCGGCGAACTCGGCGGCGGCCTCGACGCCCGTCGTGTAGTCCACGCCGGAGAAGGTCTCGCCCTGGTCGAAGGCCTCGCCGTGCCGGTTGTAGGTGCGGTGGTCGTCGGCCGCGAAGACGGTGTCCTTGGTGTACTTGCCGGACAGCAGACCGGAGGCGAGCGGCACGCGCGCGATGATGCCGACGCCGGCTTCCCGGGCCGCCGGGAGCACCTCGCGCAGCGGCTTCATCCGGAACGGGTTGAGGATGATCTGGACGCTGGCCACGCCCGGGCGGGCGATCGCGGTCAGCGCCTCCTCGCAGGTCTCGACGCTGACCCCGTAGGCGGCGATCCGCTCCTCCTCGACCAGCGTGTCGAGGGCGTCGTACACCTCGTCGGAGGAGTAGACGGGGGTCGGCGGGCAGTGCAGCTGGACCAGGTCCAGGCGGTCCACGCCGAGGTTGCGGCGCGAGCGGTCGTTCCACGCGCGGAAGTTGTCCAGGACGTAGTTCTCCGGGATCTGGTCGACCCGGCGGCCCATCTTGGTGGCCACCAGCACATGCAGGTCCGGCCTGCCGCTCAGGAAGCCCGCGATGGTCTGCTCGCTGCGTCCGTCGCCGTACACGTCGGCGGTGTCGAAGAAGGTCACCCCAGACTCGGCCGCCGTCTCCAGGACGGCGAGGGCGTCCTTCTCGTCGACATCGCCCCAGTCGGCGCCGAGCTGCCAGGTGCCGAGGCCGACGACAGATGCCCGCTGTCCCGACCTGTCGATTACACGTTCGTCCATGGCGCCAGTCTGTCATCCGCCGCCGACAACGCTGTCATGGGGCGGTCCGACCCCGCCCACCTATGAATCCTTCACTCACACGGGTGATTGTGTTCGACAGAAATCGGATGTGCGTCAACCGGACACCTAGCGTGTCGGCGTGACTGATGGTTCAGAGAACAACAAGTCCTGGAACGACGGCTGGAGCCGCCGTGGTTTCCTCCGGTCGGCCGCCGCGCTGACCGCCGTCCCGGTGCTGCTCGCGGCGGATCCGGCCGTGGCCGCCGCCGAACTGCCCGGCTTCCCGGCGGATGTCGCCCTGTACCGGTCGGCTTACCGCAACTGGGTCGGCGAGATCACGGCGGACGGGCTGTGGGCCTGTGCCCCGGCCGACGCCGGTGAGGTGCTCGCGGTCGTCGACTGGGCCTGGCGCAACGCCCGGCGGGTACGCGCGCGTGGCTCCTCGCACGGGTGGTCGCCGCTGACCGTCACGGAGGGGACCACGGCCGACGACAAGGTGCTGCTCGTCGACACCGCGACACATCTCACGGGGCTCTCCGTGGAGTCCGGTTCGGGTGGCTCGGCGGTACGGGCGGGGACCGGGGTCACCCTGGAAGCGCTGCTCACCTTCCTGGCGGACCACGGTCTCGGGCTCACCGCCGCACCCGCGCCCGGCGACCTGACGCTCGGCGGCGCACTGGCGATCGACGCGCACGGCACCGCCGTACCGGCCGACGGGGAGGAGCCGCTGTCCGGACACACCTACGGCTCGCTGAGCAATCTGGTGCTGTCGCTGACGGCGGTCGTGTGGGACGAGGGCACGGGGACGTACGTCCTGCGGACGTTCCGCCGCGACGAGGCGGACTGCGCGGCCCTGCTCACACACCTCGGCCGGACCCTGGTGACCGAGGTCGTGCTGCGGGTCGGGGCCGACAGCGATCTGCGGTGTGTCAGCCGGACCGACATCCCGGCCGCCGAACTCTTCGCGGCGCCCGGTTCCGGCGGGCGGACCCTCGACACCTTCCTCAGGCGGTCCGGGCGCATCGAGGCGATCTGGTTCGCCTTCACCGAGTACCCGTGGCTGAAGGAGTGGAGCGTCACGCCGACCAGGCCGCTGACCTCGCGGCACGTCACCTCGCCGTACAACTACCCGTTCTCCGACAACGTCCCGACGGTGGTCGCCGACCTGGTGGGGCGGATGGTGTCCGACGCGGCCTGGTATCTGGCGCCGGTACTGGGCAACGCGCAACTGGACGTGGCCACGGCCGGGTTGGTCGCGACACTGTCCGCGGACATCTGGGGGCCGTCGAAGAACACACTGCTGTATGTGAGGCCGACGACGCTGCGGATCAACGCGAACGGGTACGCGGTGCTGACCGAGCGCGCCGAAGTACAGCGGGTGGTGGCCGAGTTCACCTCCTTCTATCGCGAACGACTCACCGCTTACGCGGCGTTGGGGCGGTTCCCCGTGAACGGGTCGGTGGAGATACGGGTGACGGGACTGGACGACCCGGGGGATGCCGGGGTGGCCGGCGCCCAGGTGCCGTTGCTGTCCGCGCTGCGACCGGAGGGTGGGACCGCCGATACGGCTGTGTGGCTGGATGTGCTGACGTTGCCGGGGACGCCTTATGCGGAGGCGTTCTTGCGGGAGTTGGAGACGTTTCTGTTCGAGAGGTTCGAGGGGACTCGGGTGGAGTGGTCCAAGGGGTGGGCTTATACCGAGTCCGGTGTGTGGAGTGACGAGGAGGTGATCGGCACGAGGATTCCGGGTTCGTTCGGGGGCGCGGTGTGGAATGCGGCGGTCGATGAACTCGATCGCCTCGACCCGCACGGTGTTTTCGGGAACGGGTTCCTGGACGGGGTGCTTGTGCGTCGCTGAGATCTGCGGGGCGGTGGGGGCTGGTCACGGCCTCGCGATTGCCGGACTGCGATGAGCAGAACCTGCAGCAGTTCGTGAACCAGTCGACGTGGGATCCGATGGCGCTGCAGTGGCGGCTGTTCCTGCCTGAGAACTGGGCGTCGGACACCGCTCGCCGGGGCCTCGCCCGCATCCCGGCGGACATCACACACCGCGAGGAGTGGCGCCTTGCCCCGGGCATGCTCGACACGCCGGCAGGCTGGGGCCTGGGGCCTCCGACCGTGGTGACCGACACCATCCACGGCACCAACGCCCCTCCACGGACGGGCCGGAGGCAGTCACCCGCTCACCTGGCGGCATGGTCCAAAAGCCGCGGCCTCGGCCGAGCAGGGCCGGTGGGACGAGGGCCTGCCGACCGCTGGTCGGCAGGTACAGGTCCGGGCCCGCCTCACTGCTCGGCAGGCTCAGGGGTAGAGGCCGGCCCGGAAGGTGAACGAGACGAGTTGGGCTCGATCACGTGCACCGACCTTCGTCATGGCCCGCACCGCATGCGTCTTCACGGTGAGCGGCGACACCGACATCTGGGCCGCGATCTCGTCGTTGCCGAGACCGCTCGCGACGAGAACGACCACGTCTCGCTCCCTGGGTGTCAGGGCGTCGAAGCGTCGCAGGAGTTCCTGGTCGATCACCGGGGGCGGGCTGTCGGTCATGTGACCGATGAGCGCGGCCGTCGCGGCGGCCGACAGCGCACCGCCACCGCCGACGACCTCGGTGATTCCGGCGACGAGTTCAGCGGGGCTCACGGTCTTGCTCAGGAAACCGTTGGCGCCCGCGCGAAGGGCGGCGAGAACGATGTCGTCCTGGTCGAAAGTGGTCAGCACGATCACCCGCAGCTTTTCGGGTGGGTGCTCTTTGCGGATCCGGCGGGTGGCTTCGACACCGTCGATGCCGGGCATCCGGATGTCCATCAGGACCAGGTCGACCGGGTGGTCCCGGAGAAACGGGACGACCTGGAGTCCATCGGAGAGATCACCCACAACGACGAGACCGGGGTCGAGCCGGAGCATCGCTTTGATGCCGGCCCTTATCTCCTCCTGGTCGTCGACGATCAGAATCCGCGTGTTCATACGACGGCTCCCAGGGGGCTGAACTCCGCATGGACCCGGAATCGCCCGTTGTCACTGACGATCGTCAGCCGCCCATGGGAGGACTCGACGCGTTCGCGCATCCCCACCAGCCCGAATCCGCTGCCCGAGCCGGAGCCGCGCAGTGAGTGACCGACACGGTTCTCCACGGTGACGCAGATCCTGCCGTCACGCTCGTGGACATCCACCGTTGCCGCCCCCTCTCCATGCCGGTAGGCATTCGTGAGTGCTTCCTGAACGACCCGGTAGACCGTCACGCCGACGCTGGGCTCCACGAAACCGGCGGGGATGTCGATGGAGGGCCGGACGTCGAGGCCGATGCTCTCGAAAGATGCGACAAGGCCTTCCAGGCCGCTGAGCGCCGGGGTGGGCCGGAGCGCCTCGTCGTCGGAGATGTCGTCTCCGAGGCGGAGGAGCGCGAGGATCCGTTGCGTCTCGACGACGACGGTGCGGGCGCTGGACCTGGCCGAGACCAGGGCCTGCCGGGAGGACTCGGCGTCTTCGGGCAGCCCGATCTCCGCGGCGCCGAGATGCATGCTCAGCATCGCGACCTGGTGGCCGATGACGTCGTGGAGGTCCCGGGCGATGCGGAGCCGTTCCTCGGTCACCCGTCGAGTGGCTTCGATCTCGCGGGTGGCGATGGCGCTTTCGGCCCGTTCCTCCAAGGTGCGCCAGTGCTCTCGATGGATGCGCAGCGCGGCTCCTGTCGCACCTCCTGCCACGGCTGAGAAGAGTGCGGCGGCTCCCACGACAGCGCCGCCACGGAATCCTCCCAGCGTCATGAACGCCCCCAGGAAGAACACCGCCACGATGCCGGTTCCGGCCAGCGGCTGCTTCCCCCTGAGGGTGACCGAGAACAGCACGAGCACCGCCATCATCCACACCGACAGGGGGTCGTGGCCCACCGCTGTGACGGCGAAGGACGCCGTGCTCGCCACGACCAGTCCTGCCCACGGCATCCACCATGAGAGGGCGACACCGCCACCGGCGAGGAGCACGGAGAGGGCCGTCGGCCAGTCCGACCCTCGCAGGATCACTGCCACGATCTGGCCGGTGAACACCAGCGCGGCCACCGAATAGGCGACGACATGCAGCGCCTCGGGGCGGCGGACCCACAGGGGTGCCACGGGCCCGTCCGGATTGTTCTGCGCCTTGACCATGGCCTGATTCTCGTCCACGTGTGCTGCAGCCGTGTACTTCGAATGATGTAGACGGCCCGGTCCGGGCCATGGAGACGGCAGAACTGGTTCGATCCGAAGTGGATGTCAGAACTACTTCGTTCGAAGTACACCGCCCGTCCCGAGGCCGCTGAGACTCCTCATCGAGGCAACCGTCTCAGGCCATCACGATCACATACGGGACACCCGATGACGCAGACCACCATGACGTCGAACACGACCACGACCGGGACCACGCCCTCCGGGCTCCGATCTCTCCACCTGATCCGAGTCGCCTTCTCCCTGATCTGGGTGACACTCGTCGTCACGACCTCGGCCTCGCTCGTGTCGACGGACAGGCCCACAGTGATCGCGGCCGTGCTGCTGGTCATCTACCCCCTGTGGGACGTCATCGCCACGGTCCTCGAGCGTCGCATGGCCGGCACCGGCGCCACGGACCGCGTCGGTACCACCAACATGGCTCTCGGCCTCGCCACCGCCGCCGGGATGATCATCGCCGTCTTCTTCACCATCGGGACAGCCCTGCTCGTGTTCGGCATCTGGGCCCTCCTTGCCGGAGCGATCCAGCTCGTCGTGGCCATCCGGCGCCGACGCACCGTCGGTGCCCAGTGGCCCATGGTCATCAGCGGTGGACAGTCCGTCCTCGCCGGTGCCTCCTTCGCGGCCATGTCCGCCTCGGCGACGAGCAGCCTGTCCACCGTCGCCGGATACTCGGCCTTCGGTGCCTTCTGGTTCCTTGTCTCCGTCATCGCCCTGAGCATCCGCAGCCGACGCGAGAAGCGCTGACCACCGTCGTCCGAGCCACCGGCCCCGACACCGGACTCATTCGTCTAGATGAATGAGTCCACGGGGTGTTGTTGCGGTCAGTGATCGCAGGCCGTGAGTGATCGCTTGATGGGCTGTCCAGTTTGGTCGTTGTGCCAGATCGCCGCTGTGAGTGCGAGGATCCGGCACAAGACCCGGGCTGACACCCCTGCAGCGCTCTTGCCGCCGTGTCGTTCCAGGTCGAGCTGCCCCTTGAAGGTCTGATTGATCGACTCGATGACCTGCCGCAGCGGTTTGAACAGGTGCGCCCCGGCCCGCTCGGCTTCCCCCTTGCGGGCTGGCCGCAGCAACTTCAGGTGACGCCCGGCAAGGCCGTGCTCGAACTCGCGGCCGAAGTAGTTCTTGTCCCCGATGATCGTCTGCCCGGGGTGAACGGCGAGGACGTCTGGCGCGGTATCGAGCATGTCGCGCAGTGTTTCGCGCTCGTCCGCCTTGGCCCCGGTGAGTGCGAACAGGACCGGCAGTCCGCCGAGTGTGCACACCAGGTGCAGACGCAGCCTCCAGGAGTATCGCGAGTGTGATCCGCAGTAGCCGTACTGGGCCCAGCCTGCCAGGTCCGAGCGTTTGGCCGTCTCACGGGAGCAACCGCAACCGACCGGTGTGGAGTCGACCAGCCACACATCGTCGCTCCACAGTGAGGTATCGCGGGCCACGATCCGGATCATGCTGGTGAGCAGTGAGAACGCGGCGCGCAGCCGCTTGTTGTAGCCGGACTGCTGGGGCACGTAGGGAAACAGGTGGCCGAAGTCCCGCCCGACGCGGCGAAGCCAGCGCCGCTCAGAGGTGTATCCGGGCAGCGCCGACATGACCGCGAGCGTGATCAGCTCGGCGTCACTGAGCGTGGGCGTGATTCCGACGGCAGGCCGCCACGGCGCCAGCCACGGCGAAGCCTTCAACTCGTCGTCGATCCGGGCATAGAGTGCCGTTGCGAGGGTGTCCAGGTCGTCAGTCACACATCGACGTTGGACGCCCTTGTCTCATGTCCGCAGGCGATCCCCTGGACTCATTCAGGGATCCGGGGCGTGCCCACTGCAGTGACTATGCGGCACGGTCATTTCGCAGGGCCTGGATGAGCCAGGGGTACACCGGGATCAGGTTCGGTACTACCTGCCAGCCGTTGACGATCCACACCAGCCGCCAGTATCGGTCTACCCGGGGATCGTGCGCTTCTTCGAACTGCTGGGCCATCCAGTCCCGGAATTCCGTGTCAGGGGTGCGCGCGAGCACCTCGGCGAAGCGGTGCACGAGGTCGTCGATGACGGGTGTGCCCCTGTCGCTGAGCGGGTCGATGCCCGACTCCATGGCCTCGGCCACCTTCTGACGGGTGAATTCCATCAGTTCCGCGCCGGCATCGCATTCGATGTCGAGCGGGCGTCCGGCGGCCTGACGTACGGCCGTCCGGCGCATCCGGGCACGGAAATCCTCGTCGCCGACCAGTTCGGCGAGCTCCACCCACGCGGCGACCTGCTCGCTGGTCGGATCATCGGGGAGGTCGGGAGTGGCAGCGCGAACCATGGCCACCGCGGTCGGGTCGGCATCCACTGTGCCGAAGGTGCCATCCACGAAATCGTCGATCAAACGTCGGCGTTCCTCGCCGGACAACTGTGTGAGCCTGTGCATGAGTGTGGTCTCCTCAGGACTGGACCCGCGTCTGGCCACGACTCGCAGAACGCTCCGACGCAGTTGCAGCACCCGGATCTGGACGTCCATGGCGTCGGCGTGCGCCGTGGCGACTTCCGCCACCGAAAGCTCGCGGTCCAGTACCCGTTGAATAGTGGCCAGGTCCATGCCCAGCTCGCGCAGTGTGCGGAGGAGTTCCAGACGAAGCAGTGCGTCGAGGTCGTAGAGCCGGTAACCGGCGGGGCTACGGGTGGTCGGCGCTACCACCCCCGAATCGGAGTAGAACCGGATGGTCCTCACAGACAAGCCGGTCCGCCGGGAAAGCTCCCCGATCGAGTAGAGGGTCGTAACGTCCATGTCCCCAACTCTGCTGTCTCCAGTCACTGGAGACTCAAGGCCATTCCCAAGCAGGGCCCGACCACGAGACGTCCTCCGAGTTGCTGGAGCATGCGTTGCGCGCTCTCCGCTGACCGCCAGGATGAAACGGGCACGCCTTGCACGTGCTGGGCGAGCGATGGCAGCGACTGCGACACCGCTCGCTGGCGGCCTACGGCTACGAGCCCTTGGACTCAATCGTCTAGGGCGTCAACTGGGCCTGGACCGCCGGGCCGTAGCGGTCGGCGATGTCGGTGATCGCCGATTCGCGCAGGCGTGGGCCACGGGCGATGCCGTACATCACGCCGAGGCCGATGAGCTGGGCGACGGCCAGTTCGGCGCGCAGGCCGGGATCGGGGCCGGTGAGCCGGGCGGCGAGGGCCTCGACCACATGGGCGCGGAAGTTGGCGCGCAGCACGTCCCCGTGGTCGCCGTGCAGGGGTGCGAAGACGATCCGCAGCAGCGGGTCGGCACCGCGGTCGCGCTGGCTCTCCAGGACGTGCCGGACCATGTGGCGGCCGAGCTCGTCCAGGGGGGCGTCCAGGAGGGCGGCCGCGTCGGTGTCGAAGGACATCACCCGGGCGAACAGGCCGTCCTTGTTGCCGAAGTACTTGAGGATCAGCGGCGCGCTGACGCCGGCGCGTTCGGCGACGTCCTTGAGGGTGATGTCGGCGTGGGCGTGCCGGGCGAGAAGGTGGCGGGCGGCCTTGAGGATGGCCGCCTTGGTGGCCTCCGCGTCCCGGCGGGCGGGCGCGGCGGCGGTGCCGGTTCGGGTGCTCACGGCACTCATGCTCCCTCCAGCGCGTCGTCCCGGGCGCCCTGGGTGCGGCCCCGGGCGCGCGGGGCGTCGTCCGGGGCCTTGTCGCCGGGTATGGACAGGGCCGCCGCGCTGGCCGCGAGCGCGACGGCGCAGGCCATGGCGAAGGCCAGGAGGTAGCCGTGCAGCGTGGGGATGGATGCGCCGCCGACGAGGCTGGTGTGGTGGGTGAGTACGGCGGCCACAGCAGCGCTGGAGGTGGCCTGGCCGATGGTGCGCATGAGGACGTTGACGCCGTTGGCGGAGGCGGTCTGGCTCGCCGGGACGGCCCGCAGGATCAGCGTGGGCAGCGCGGAGTAGGCGAGAGTGGTGCCGGTGGCGACGACGGTGGCGCCCAGGATGATCATCCAGAGGTCGCGGCTGTCGGCGATGCGCACCACGTATCCGCAGGCGATGACGGCGGCGCCGAGGGCGAGGGTGACGCGCGGGCCCCGGGATGCCGAGATCCGGGCGGAGACCGGGGAGAACAGCAGCATGGTGACGCCACCGGGCAGCAGGCAGAGGCCGGTGGCCACGATGGACAGGCCGAGACCGTAGCCGGTGGCCTTCGGTGCCTGTACCAGCTGGGCGGTCACCAGGGAGTTGGCGTAGAAGGCGAACCCGGTCAGCAGGGCGGCGACATGGGACAGGCCGACCCGGGGGCGGGTGACGAGGTGCAGGTCGACCAGGGGCCGCTCGGTCCGCAGCTGCTGCCACCACCACAGGACCAGGACGAGGGCCGCGGCGGCGAACAGTGCCAGGACGCGCGGGCTGCCCCAGCCCCACTGGCCGCCCTGGGAGACGCCGAGCAGCAGACAGGTCAGGCCGACGGCCAGCCCGAGCGCGCCGAGCACGTCGAACCGGCCCGGCTCGCGCACCGGTGACTCCCTGATCGCCCACCACACGCCCGCCACGCCGAGCGCTCCGAGGAGGCTGGTCAGCCAGAACATGGTGTGCCAGTCGTAGTACTGCACCACCAGCGCGGCGAGCGGCAGGCCGAGCGCGGCCCCGATGCCGACGGTGGAGCTCATCAGCGCCACCGCCGACCCCCGGCGCTCGGCCGGCAGTTCGTCGCGCAGGATGCTGATCGACAGCGGTACGACGGAGGCCGCGGCGCCCTGGAGCGCGCGGGCGGCGATGAGCACGGCGATGTCCGACGACAGGGCGCACATCACCGAGCCCACGGTCATCAGGGCGAGGGCCCCGGTGAGTACCCGGCGCTTTCCGTACATGTCACCGGCCCGGCCGAGCACGGGGGTGAGGACGGCCCCGGAGAGCAGGGTGGCCGTGACCGTCCAGGAGACGGCGCCGGCCGAGGAGTGGGTGAGCCGGGGCAGGTCCGGCAGCAGGGGGACGACCACCGTCTGCATGACGGCCATCAGGATCCCGCCGAAGGCCAGTACCGGGATGGTCAGCCGCTGCCGCAGCCGGGGCGGTGCGGCAGGCGGGCCCACGGGGCTGACGGTCGGGGCGGGCTGGTCCATCGGCACTCCTGCGGGCGGCACGGAAAGGAAGGTGAATGTGAATTCACCCTATCGGGTGAATTACCTTTCACCAACGCCGTTCCACCGCCACGCGACGCCTACGAACGCACGTGCAGAGCCCGCGCCGCCCGCGGTCCGAGCCACCGCTTGATCCGGCGCAGCACCTCCAGCCGCCCCGCCGCCTTGTCCAGGCCGTAGTAGAGCTGCGGCGGTACGTACGGGAGCAGCGGTGAGTGCCGCTGGCCGAGCAGGGCGAACATACGGTGCGGGGGCAGGTCGATGTAGCGGGGCAGGCTCTCGTACCACCGGGCGCTGAGGCGGGCGGCGCTCTGGGCGGAGAGCAGTTCGGCCTTGCGCTGCCGCTCGTAGGCGGCGAGGGCCTGGGGCAGGGCGCCGTGCCGGCGCAGGACGTCGGCGAGGCACATGGCGTCCTCCAGGGCGAGGGTGGTGCCGGCGCCGATGGAGTAGTGGGTGGTGTGCGCGGCGTCGCCGAGCAGGACGAGATTGCCGTGGTGCCAGGTGCGGTTGGTGAGGGTGCGGAAGGTGGGCCAGGCCGCCGAGGAGCCGCCGATCAGGGCGTGGCCGTCGAGGATGTCGGCGAACAGCTTCTCCAGCACGCCGAGTTGGCCGCCCTCGTCCATCGCGTCCAGGCCGAGGCCGGTGAGCGTCTCCGGGGCGCACTCGATGACGCAGGTGCTGTTCGCGCCGTCGAAGGGGTAGCCGTAGCACCAGACCCAGCCGTGCTCCGTCTCGGCGAAGGCGAAGGTGAAGGAGTCGAAGACCCTGGTGGTGCCGAGCCAGACGTAGTGGTTGCGGCCCTCGGCGAGCTGCGTGCCGAAGTCGTCGCCGTGCCGGGTGCGCAGGGCGCTGTGGATGCCGTCCGCCGCCACGACCAGGTCGGCCTCGGGGAGGCTCCCGGGCGCGATCTCGTCCTCGAACTCCAGCCGCACCCCGAGGGATCGGGCCCGCTCGGCGAGGATCTCCAGGAGGCGGTGGCGGCCGATGCCGTGGCCGGGATCGCCGGGCTGCCGGGTGACCTGGCCGCGGACGTGGGCGACGCCCTGGTGCCAGCGCACCGAGCTCTCCTCGATGGCGCGGGCCGACTCGGGGTCGTAGGTGTGCAGCCTGTCGAGCAGGGCCCGCCAGTAGGTGACGCCCCAGCCGTAGGTGGAGCCCTCGGGGTTGCGTTCGTGGACGGTGATGTCGTGGGACGGGCTCTGCCGTTTGAGCAGGATCGCGAGATACAGGCCGGCGGGCCCGCCTCCGACGCAGACGACCTTCACGCACACACCCCTAAGAATCACCGAACGTGGTCAATTGGCACCGCAGGGTAGCAGCGCGCGTGCACCCGGCCGGGTTTGCGAATCGCGCCAGTTTGACGTCGTGAGCCACGCCACCCGGTCGGCGGACCACCGCAAAAGATCACCGGAAATCCCGGCCCCGAGCGCGGATCTTCCCGCCCGGGAAGCGGCGACGACACCATGACAGCAAGATCATCTTTGTTCAATCTTGTATGACATGTAGTCAATTGTCCTGATCGTAGCCAACCCGATCCGGGCGATTTCTCCCGCTCCGGAACCGGCGGATAGGCATACGGGGTCATCACCCGCACCCACCACAGGAGGCATCCGTATGCCCGAACTCACCCGCCGTCGCGCGCTCACCGCGGCGGCCGCCATCGCCGCCACGGCCGGCACCCAGGCACTCGTCGCACCCGGTGCCGCCGCAGCGGATCACCGGCACGGGGGATCCCTCGAACCCTTCGACGAGGTCTACAAGGGCCGCCGGATACAGGGCCGTCCGTCCGACGACATGGGCGGCATGGCCGGCATGGGCGGTGGTCACCACCATCAACACGGCACCGGATACGCGGTGTTCGTCGACGGCGTCGAGCTGCACGTGATGCGGAACGCGGACGGCAGCTGGATCAGCGTGGTCAGTCACTACGACCCGGTGCCCACTCCGCGCGCCGCCGCCCGTGCCGCGGTCGACGAGCTGCAGGGCGCCGCGCTGCTGCCGTTCCCGGCCAACTGACCGCCCCCGCAAGGACTTCCGGAGCCTCGAAGCACATGACCGTACGCAAGAACCAGGCCGCTCTGACCGCCGACGAGAAGCGGCGGTTCGTCGCCGCCGTCATCGAGCTGAAGCGCGGCGGGCGTTACGACGACTTCGTCCGCACGCACAACGCCTTCATCATGTCCGACACCGACGACTCCGAACGCACGGGCCATCGTTCGCCGTCGTTCCTGCCCTGGCACCGCAGATTCCTGCTCGACTTCGAGCAGGCGCTGCAGTCGGTGGACCCCTCCGTCGCCCTCCCCTACTGGGACTGGAGCGCCGACCGCACCCTGCGTGCCTCGCTGTGGGCGCCGGACTTCCTGGGCGGCGCCGGACGCAGCTCGGACGGGCGGGTGATGGACGGGCCGTTCGCCGCGGCGGGCGGCAACTGGCCGCTCAACGTCCGGGTGGACGGCCGTACTTATCTGCGCAGGTCGCTCGGGACGAGCGTGCGCGAGCTGCCGACCCGGGCCGAGGTCGACTCCGTGCTGGGTATCGCGACGTACGACATGGCGCCCTGGAACAGCGCCTCGGACGGCTTCCGGAACCATCTGGAGGGCTGGCGCGGGGTCAATCTGCACAACCGGGTCCATGTCTGGGTCGGCGGGCAGATGGCCACCGGGGTCTCCCCCAACGACCCGGTGTTCTGGCTGCACCACGCCTTCATCGACAAGCTGTGGGCCCAGTGGCAGCGCCGGCACCCCGGGGCGGCCTATGTGCCGGGCGGCGGGACACCGGACGTGGTGGACCTGGACGAGACCATGAAGCCGTGGAACGACGTGCGGCCGGCCGATCTGCTCGACCACACGAAGTTCTACACGTTCGACACCCTGGAGGCCTGATCAGGCCTCCGCGGTACGGCACTCCGGGTGGCCCCAGCCCTGCCCGTTCTTGGCGATGGACTCGCCCGCCGCGTAGGAGCGGCCGCACAGGCAGCGCCCGGCGAACTTGGCCTTGATGGTGCGGGAGGAGGAGCCGGCCGCCACCTTGCCGGCCGCCGTCTTGCGGGGTGCCGCCTTGCGGCGCGGGGCCGCACCGGAGGCGGCGGACGTGGGCGACGGCGGCGGTACCGGCGAGCCGAGGACACTGCCCGCGGCCTCCTGGACCGTCGCCGCCTGGCTGGCCGCACGGTCGGCGAAGTCGTTCAGCGGGTCGCCGTCGACCTGGTGGGCGGGAACGTAGCGGAAGTCGACGGTGCGGCCGCCGAGGAGTTCGTCGATGCGGACGACCAGGTCCTGGTTGGCGACCGGCTTGCCCGCGGAGGTTTTCCAGCCGTTGCGCTTCCAGCCGGGCAGCCAGGTGGTGACCGCCTTCATCGCGTACTGCGAGTCCATCCGCACCTCGAGGGGCACGTCCGGGTCGGTGGCCGCGAGCAGCCGTTCCAGGGCAGTCAGTTCGGCCACGTTGTTGGTGGCCTTGCCGAGCGGGCCCGCCTCCCAGCGGGCCGGAGTCGCCGCGTCGTCGGACACCACCCAGGCCCAGCCTGCCGGTCCCGGGTTTCCCTTAGAAGCCCCGTCGCACGCGGCCACCACTCGTTCACGCATGGGCCCGATCATGCCACGGCCGGGCGGGGTGCCCGGCCGTGGTCCGCATCCGCCCTGGTCAGACGTCCTTGACCTGAGGCATGTCACCCTCGGTGGTGGTGATGTCGATCACCGAGAAGTTGGCGCCCTGCGGGTCGCTGAGCGCCGCGAACCGGCCGAAGGGGCTGCTCATCGGACCGAAGCGGAGCACCGCGCCGAGCTTGGTGGCCTTGGCGACCGCCTCGTCGCAGTCGGCGACGGTGAAGTACACGTTGATGTAGGAGGGCACCTCGGGCGGGAAGTCGTCGGTCATCCGCATCCGGCCGAGGACGGTCTGCTCGCCGAGGTCGAACATGCGGAAGTCGACGTTGTCGTCCTCGATCTGCTTGGACGTGTAGGGGAAGAGGGCACCGAGGAAGGGGTCGGTCTTCTCGGGCTCACGGGTGAAGACCTCCGCCCAGCAGTAGGCGCCGGGCACCGCCGTCGCCTCGAAGCCCTCGTGGACACCGCCCTGCCAGATGCCGAACACCGCGCCGCCGGGCTCCCGGGCCAGGCACATCGTGCCGAACTCGCCGACCTGCATCGGCTCCATCAGCACCTCGCCGCCGTGCTCCCGGATCCGCTCGGCGGCGGCCGCCGCGTTCGGCGAGGCGAAGTACAGGCACCACTGCGACTGCCCCTCCTGGCCGGGCATGGGCGGTACGACGGCGGCGACGGCCCTGCCGTCCGCGTAGGCCTGGGTGTAGTTGCCGTACTCGGAGGACGACTCGCCGAACGTCCAGCCGAGCACCTCGCCGTAGAAGGCCTTGGCGCCCTCCAGGTCGCTGAACATCGCGTCGGTCCAACAGGGGGTGCCTTCAGGTTGTACGGCCATGGCCGCGGCCCTTCCGATCGAGCGGATTCTCCCGGTTCCTCACGCTATCCATCCGGCGGTCCGCCCGCGCGCCGAACGGTGGACTCCGGCGGACACTGGGAGGGGGTCCACGGCCTTCGGCGGACGGGGCGCGGTATGGCGGACGTGATGCGGGCATGGTCGGTGGTACGGCCCGCGCTGGTGGAGGCGGAGCTGCTCCGGCTCGTGGAGCGGCCGGTGCCGGTGCCCGGGGCCGACGAGCTGCTGGTCCGGGTGCTGGCCTGCGGGGTGTGCCGTACCGATCTGCATGTCGCGGAGGGCGATCTGCCGGTGCACAGGGCCGGGGTGACACCGGGGCACGAGGTGGTCGGCGAGGTCGCGGGCATGGGCGCCGAGGTGGCGGACTTCACGGTCGGCGACCGGGTCGGGGTGGCCTGGCTGCGGCGCACGGACGGGGAGTGCGGGTACTGCCGGCGGGCCGCGGAGAACCTGTGCCCGCACTCGGAGTACACCGGCTGGGACGCCGACGGCGGTTACGCGGAGTACACGACGGTGCCGGCCGGTTTCGCCTACCGGCTGCCCGGCGGCCTCGACGACACGGCACTCGCACCGCTGCTGTGCGCCGGGATCATCGGCTACCGGGCGCTGCGCCGGGCCTCGCTCCCGCCGGGCGGCCGGCTCGGCCTGTACGGCTTCGGGGGCAGCGCCCATCTCTGCGCCCAGGTGGCCCTCGCCCAGGGCGCGACCGTGCATGTGCTGACCCGGGGTGCCGAGGCCCGGCGGCTGGCCCTGGAGCTCGGCGCGGCCTCGGCTCGGGACGCCTACGAGCAGCCGCCCGAACCGCTGGACAGCGCGATCCTGTTCGCGCCGGTCGGCGACCTGGTCCCGGTGGCGCTGCGCGCCCTGGACCGCGGCGGGGTGCTGGCGGTCGCGGGCATCCACCTCAGCGACGTACCCCCGATGAATTACGAACGCGAACTGTTTTACGAACGCGAGCTGCGCAGTGTCACCTCGAACACCCGTGCCGACGGGCGGGAGTTCCTGGACCTCGCCGAGCGGTACGGAGTGCACGCGACCACCCACACGTATCCGCTCTCCGAAGCCCCGAAAGCCCTGCAAGACCTCAAGGCCGGGCGCTTCGACGGGGCTGCGGTGCTGGTGAACGACCTTTCCTGAATCCAATCCTCCGCCCGCCCGGGCACAAGAGCGGGCGACCGGCGCGTGATCATGCGACGCGCCCCTTTCCGCACCGGGCAAGGTGTTTGCGCAACCAAGGCAGACAACCGCCCCATTTGCGCCGTACCCGGAGATCACCCGGACTGTTTGGCTTGTCGGTGCGCACCACCACCTCGCACACCACCGACCTTTCGGGTCACCTGTGTTCACCGCTCTGCTGGAGGGAATGTGTCCACACCGGACAGCGTCATCGGTTCCGCCGTCGACGAGCCCGAGCCGGATCCGACCGCCGACGGGCAGCTCACCAGTCTGAGCACCCGGGCGGCACGCCAGCTCGCCACGACCACCAAGTCCGAACCGCAGATGCAGGCCATCACCTCCCGGTGGCTGCTGAGGACACTGCCGTGGGTGGACGTCAGGGGCGGCACCTACCGGGTCAACCGGCGCCTCCAACTGCGCACCGGGCGCGGCCGGGTGAGCTTCGAGCAGAACGGCGGGAACGACATCCGGGTCATCCCGCAGACCCTCACCGAACTGCCGATCCTGCGCGGTTACGACGACCCGGACGCACTGACCGAGCTCGCCGGCCGTTTCCAGCCCCGCGAGGTGCGCGCCGGGCAGGTGCTGTTCGAGGCCGGGCAGCCGGTCACCGAGACCTACCTGGTGGTGCACGGCCGCTTCACCCGGTACGCGGCCGGCAAGTACGGCGAGGAGGAGGTCGTCGGAGTCGTCACCGACGGCGACCAGATGGGCGACGAGGCGGTCGGCCAGACCGACCCGCTGTGGCTCACCTCGGTCCGGGCGGAGACCGCCGGGGTCGTGCTGGCGCTGCCCTGGTCGGTAGCCGAGGAGATCATGGAACGGGTGCCGTCGCTGGGCGCCCATCTCCAGGCCTATGTGGACCGGCAGCGCCTCCCGATGAACCGCAAGGGCGAGGCCGAGGTACCGGTGCAGGCGGGCCACAGCGGCGAGCCGACGCTGCAGGGCGGCTTCGTGGACTACGACCTCGCGCCGCGCGAGTACGAGCTGTCGCTCACCCAGACCGTGCTGCGGGTGCACTCCCGGGTGGCCGACCTCTACAACCACCCGATGGACCAGACCCAGCAGCAGCTGCGCCTCACGGTCGAGGAGATCCGCGAGCGCCAGGAGTGGGAGCTGGTCAACAACCGGGAGTTCGGGCTGCTGCACAACATCGACTACGGGCAGCGGATCAGCTCCTTCACCGGGCCGCCCACCCCGGACGACATGGACGAGCTGATCTCCATGCGCCGCAAGACCAAGGTGATCCTGGCCCATCCCAAAGCGATCGCGGCCTTCTTCCGGCAGTGCAACCGGCGCGGTCTTGTGCCCCCGAGCGTGAACGTGGACGGGCACGAGATCCCGGCCTGGCGCGGGGTCCCGATCTATCCCTGCAGCAAGATCCCGATCAGTGACGACCACACCAGCAGCATCATCGCGCTGCGCACCGGCGAGGCCGACCAGGGTGTCGTAGGCCTCTACCAAACCGGCATCCCGGAGGAGTTCCAGCCGGGTCTCAACGTCCGCTTCATGGGCATCAACGAGCAGGCCGTCGTCAACTACCTGGTCACCGCCTACTACTCGATGGCGATCCTGGTCCCCGACGCGGCCGGGATCCTGGAGAACGTCCAGCTCGGCCGCACCGCCGACTGACGGCCTGGAGCACATCCATGAGCACAGCCACCACCTCCTACGTCCTGCCAGGGCCGCCGAACCTCGCGCAGAGCCTGCGCCCGGCCAGACGCACCGGGGCGATCCCCGGACTCCACTACCGGCCGGCCGTGCCCGCCGACCCGGCGAAGGCCACCGAGCTGGACGACCGCCTGGAGACCTGGGCCCGTGAGCTCGACCTGTTCCCCGAGGCGTGGAAGGGGGACTTCTCGGACTTCCAGTTCGGCCGGGCCGTCGTACTCCAGCATCCGGGCGGGCTCGACCTGGACCGCCTGACCGTCGCCGGCAAGCTGCTGCTCGCCGAGAACATCGTGGACTCCTGCTACTGCGAGGAGGACGAGGGGCGGGGCGGATCGCGGCGCGGGCTCGGCGGCCCGCTGATCATCGCCCAGTCGGCTCTCGACCCCTTCCACGGCGTCCCGGAGCTGGAGGAGGAGTGGCGCGCGGGCATCGGGGCCGACGGTCCGCTGCGCTCGTACCACTTCGCCCTCACGGACTTCGCCGCCTTCGCCACACCGAGCCAGACCGACCGGTTCGTGCACGACATGGCCCGGCTGCACCTCGGCTATCTCGGCGAGGCGGCCTGGATGGAGACCGGGTACACGCCACGGGTCTGGGAGTACCTGGTGATGCGGCAGTACAACAACTTCCGGCCCTGTCTGTCGATCGTCGACGCGGTGGACGGCTACGAGCTGCCCGAACCGGTCTACGCCCGCCCGGAGATCCAGCGGATCACGGCCCTGGCCTGCAACGCCACCACGATCATGAACGACCTGTACTCCTTCACCAAGGAGCTGGCGAGCGATCCGGACCACCTGAATCTGCCCCAGGTGGTGGCCGCCAACGACGGGCACGGGCTGAAGTCGGCCTATCTGAAGTCCGTCGGCATCCACAACCGGATCATGGAGGCCTTCGAGGAGGAGTCGGCCGCTCTGGCCGCCACCTCGCCCGTCGTCGCGCGCTACGCGGAGAGCCTGGCCGCCTGGGTCTCGGGCAACCACGAGTGGCACTCCACCAACACCAACCGCTACCACCTGCCCGACTACTGGTAGCCCACGACCAACCCGGAACACCGTCAGAACCACTTCGAGGAGCAACTGTTGACCACCGCCCCTGTCGCTCGGAAGACCACCACGTCAGCCCCGGTGCCGACCCAGTCCAGGTACCAGAACAGCGTCGCGGACTACTGGAACGCCGAGGAGAACCCGGTCAACCTCGAACTCGGAAAGATCGACGACCTGTACCACCACCACTACGGCATCGGTGAGGCCGACTGGTCGGTGCTCGACGAGACCGACCCCGCTCTGCGCAAGGAGCGGATCACCGGCGAACTGCACCGCCTGGAGCACGCCCAGGCCGAACTGCTCGCCTCCCACCTCGGCGCGCTCACGCCGGCCGACCGGGTCTTCGACGCCGGCTGCGGCCGGGGCGGCGGCAGCATCGTGGCCAACCTGCGCTACGGCTGCCGCTCCGACGGGGTCACCATCTCCGCCAAGCAGGCCGACTTCGCCAACGACATGGCCCGCAAACGGGAGGTCGGCGACAGGGTCCGCTACCACCACCGCAACATGCTGGACACCGGCTTCGAGACGGGCGCGTACGCCGCCTCGTGGAACAACGAGTCCACGATGTACGTCGAGCTGGACCTGCTGTTCGCCGAGCACGCCCGGCTGCTGCGCCGCGGCGGCCGCTACGTCACCATCACCGGCTGCTACAACAACACCTACGGGCAGGCCTCTCGCGAGGTGTCCCTGATCAACGCGCACTACATCTGCGACATCCACCCGCGGTCGGAGTACTTCCGGGCGATGGCGAAGAACCGGCTGGTGCCGGTCCATGTGGAGGACCTCACCCAGGCGACGATCCCATACTGGGAACTGCGCAAGCAGGCCGAGCACCTGGTGACGGGGGTCGAGGACGCGTTCCTCACCGCGTACAAGAACGGCAGCTTCCAGTATCTGCTGATCGTGGCCGACCGGGTCTGACCCGGCGGCGGTGCCACGAGGGGGCGGTGTCCGCGGACACCGCCCCCGTCCCCGTACGGCTCACTCCCCCGCGTACGCCTTGCGCAGCGCGGCGATGTCCAGCTTGCCCATGGAGTACATGGCCCGGGTGGTGCGCGCGGCCTTCTCCGGGTCGGAGTCGCCGATCATCTCGATCAGCCCGTCCGGGATGACCTGCCAGGACACGCCGTACCTGTCCTTGAGCCAGCCGCAGGGGCCGGGCTCGCCGCCGTTCTCGGTGAGCTTGGCCCAGTAGTGGTCGACCTCCTCCTGGCCGTCGCAGTAGATCTGGAAGGAGATCGCCTCGCTGAACCTGAACTGCGGGCCGCCGTTGATGGCGACGAACTTCTGCCCGTTGGCCGTGAAGTCGACGGCCAGCACGGAACCCGGCTCCCCCGGTCCGGCCTCGTTGTACCGGCCGACCTTCCCGATACTGGAGTTCTTGAAGATCGACACGTAGTAGTGGGCGGCCGCCTCGGCCTGCCCGTCGAACCAGAGACACGTGGTGAATCCGTCGGTGGTCATGGACACCTCCTGGAGCGTGGAACGCGGTCATCTGTACCGACCGGCGCGCACCGGGAAACTCATCGGTCGCCGCCCCTACCATCCGGACCATGACCTCTTCGTCAGGTATCCGTCCCTTCCGCATCTCGATCCCGCAGAGCGACCTCGACGACCTGCACGACCGCCTGGACCGCACCCGCTGGCCGGCCGAGCTCCCCGGCGCAGGCTGGGCGTACGGCGTGCCGACGCCGTATCTGCGGGACCTCGCGCGCTACTGGCGGCACGAGTACGACTGGCGCGCGGCCGAGGCGGAGCTCAACGCGTGGCCCCAGTTCACCACCACGATCGACGGCGCGAACGTGCACTTCGCCCACATCCGCTCCCCCGAGCCGGACGCCACCCCGCTGGTCGTCACCCATGGCTGGCCGGGCTCCGTCGTGGAGTTCCTGGACATCGTGGGGCCGCTCACCGACCCGGCGGCGCACGGTGGGGATCCGGCCGACGCCTTCCACGTGGTACTGCCCGGCATCCCCGGCTACGGCTTCTCCGGTCCGACGACCGAGCCCGGCTGGGAGGCAGGACGGATCGCGGGCGCCTGGGTCGAGCTGATGCACCGGCTGGGCTATGAGCGGTTCGGCGCCCAGGGCGGTGACTGGGGCGCGATGATCTCCCGCGAGCTGGGCCGCGCCCACGCCGGGCGGATCATCGGTGTGCACCTCAATCTGCTGCCGGGCGCGCAGCAGAACACCGAGCCCACGGACGGGGAACTGGCCGCGCTCGGCCCCGAGGAGCGGGCCGACGTCCTCGAGTCATGGCACCGTTGGGAGCGATGGACGAGGGAGGGCACCGGGTACTCGGCTCTGCAGAGCACCCGCCCGCACACCCTCGGGTACGCGCTGACGGACTCACCGGTGGGGCAACTCGCCTGGATCGCCGAGAAGTTCCAGGCCTGGACGGACTGCGACGAGCTGCCGGAGGAGGCGGTGGACCGGGACCGCCTCCTGACCGACGTGATGCTGTACTGGCTGACCGGCACGGCCGCGTCGTCCGCCCGGCTGTACTACGAGCGGGCGCATGCCACCGGCCCCCGCACCGCGAGGCCCACCGAGCCTTCGACGGCACCGACCGCCGTCGCCGTGTTCCCGGCCGAGATCCAGCGTCCGCTGCGGCACCGTGCCGAGCGCACGGAGAACATCGTGCGCTGGACGGAGTTCGACCGGGGCGGGCACTTCGCGGCGATGGAGGAGCCGGACCTGCTGGTGGGCGATGTCCGGGCGTTCTTCCGGCAGTTGCGCGAGGAGAGCGGAGCCTGAGCCCCGTCAGGCCACCAGGCACAGGCCGTTGCAGGGCCCCGACACCGGCCGGCCGACGGCGGCCTTCCGGGTGAACTCGGTCTGGACCAGGGACAGCAGACCGCCCAGGTCGAGGCCGAGTGCGTGGGCCGCGGCCGCGAGGACCTCCGAGGAGGCCTCCTTGCGGCCGCGCTCGATCTCCGACAGATACGGCAGGGAGATCCGGGCCGCGTCGGCGACGTCCTTGAGGGTGCGTTCCTGGTCCAGCCGCTCCCGGCGCAGGACGTCTCCGACCAGGTCGCGCCAGAGCGGCTCCCGGGGCTCGGCGGCCGGCTCCTGCGGACGCAGGGGGATGACGGGCGCGACGCGGGCGTGGTTCGGCGGTTGGCTGCTCACCCCCTCAGCCTAAAAGCATTGGCCCGCGGGAGGGCAGGATCGGCATTCTGCCTTGGGTGGACGCATTGGACTTCATGACACCTGAGCCGGGGTTGCGGGACATCTTCGACCAGGACGCCGAGCTGTACGAGCGGGCGCGCCCCCGCTATCCAGCCTCCCTGATCGAGGAGTTGGTGCGGGTCACGGGGGCCGGGCCAGGGGTACGGGTACTGGAGATCGCCCCGGGCACCGGCAAACTCACCGTCGATCTGGCCGGGTCCGGCTGTTCGGTCACCGGCGTGGAGATCGGCCCGCGGATGGCCGCCGTGGCCCGTCGGCGGCTGGCGGGGTTTCCCGAAGCGGACGTGGTGGTCGCGGCCTTCGAACAGTGGGAGCTGCCGCCGGAGCCGTTCGACGCGGTGGTCTGCGCGACCGCGTTCCACTGGCTCGACCCGGCGGTCCGGGTACCCAAGGCGGCCCGGGCGCTACGCCGCGGCGGACTGTTCGGCGTGGTCGCCACCCACCATGTGGCGGGCGGCACCGAGGACTTCTTCGCCGAGGTCCAGGAGTGCTACGAGCGCTGGGATCCGGCCACCCCGCCCGGGCTGCGCCAGACCCGGGAATCGGACATCGCGACCGACACGGGCGAGTTCACCGGTTCCCCGTACTTCACCGACGTCACCGTGCACGGCCACGCACAGGAGATCACATACACGGCCGACACCTACCTGGACGTGCTCCTCACGTACTCGAACCACCGCGCGCTACCCGAGCCCGCCAGGAACGGGCTGCTGGCGGACATCCGCGAGCTGATCGAGTCGGGCTACGACGGTGCCGTCACCAAGCGCTACTGGCACGAGCTGATCACCGCCGTGCGCGTCGGGGACTGAGGTCCTGCGCCACGGACCGTGACCGACGTCGGCGACTGTTTTCCGCCACCCGGGGGGACAGGACGCATGCGCCGCGTCACCCCGGGTACCCGAACCGTCAAGGCACGCATGGGACGTCCGATTCCGGGTACCCGGGCCAGGGCAAAACCTGGACAGGGCCGGAACGGCACAGGCCGAAGAGGCAGACGCCGAACCGTGACTTACGTGGGAGAGGCACATGAACACCGCCGGGATCCGGTCGGAAGCAGTGGACACAGCGCACCCCGCCGAGGAGTGGACAGCCGAGGGGGCACTGCCAGGAATCGAGGACCCGAAGACCGTCGCGCCGCGTGACGCGCGGGAATTGTCCCGCCAGTTCTTCCAACGGCTCGCTGAGGTGGAAGAAGGCACTCCCGAGTTCCAGTACGCCCGGAACACGCTCATCGAGATGAACATGTCGTTGGTACGGTTCGCGGCCGGACGGTTCCGCAACCGGGGCGACGACATGGAGGACATCGTCCAGACCGGAATGATCGGCCTGATCAAGGCCATCGACCGGTTCGAACTGTCGCGCGAGGTCGAGTTCACCTCCTTCGCGCTGCCGTACATCGTCGGCGAGATCAAGCGGTTCTTCCGGGACACCACCTGGGCGGTGCACGTACCCCGTCGGCTCCAGGAACTCCGTGTCGAGCTGGCCAAGGCCCGTGAGGAGCTCTCCAGCCGGCTCGACCGGGAGCCGACGGTCGCGGAGCTCGCCACACTCATGAACATCTCCCAGAACGAGGTGGTCGAGGGGCAGCTCGCCTCCAACGGCTACAACTCCTCCTCCCTGGACGCCGCGCTCACCGGGGACGGCCCCGAGGACGGCGAGTCGGTGCTGGCCGACTTCATCGGTGTCGAGGAGGAGGGCCTGCGGCTCGTCGAGGACTTCCAGTCGCTGGCCCCCCTCATGGCCGAACTGAGCGAACGCGACCGGGAGATCATCCATCTGCGGTTCGTGGAGGAGGCCACCCAGGCGGAGATCGGCGAGCGGCTCGGCTGCTCCCAGATGCATGTCTCCCGTCTGATCAAGCGGATCATCACACGTCTGCGCCAGGGGATGCTGGGCGAACTCGGCTGCGCCTGAGACGGCGGGCCCCAGGGCGCTGCCCCGCACCGGCGCGCGGGGCGGCGCCCGCGGCATGCCGCCGTCGGAACGGCGGTCGCCGGGGAACGGGTGTCACTGCGGGAGGTGGAGCAGCGCGCGCACCCGCTTGCCGACCGGCACCCGCTCCACGGTGACCTCGGTGGCCAGGGCGTGCACTATCTCCAGACCGTGCCGGCCGACCCGCTCGGGGTCCTTGGGGAAGCGCCGGGGCAGGGCGGCGCTGCTGTCGTACACGGAGACCAGGACCGCGCTGTCCGTGCCCTCCAGTTCGAGGATGTACGGACCGTTGCTGTGCCGGTCCGCGTTGGTGATCAGCTCGCTCACGACCAGCAGCAGCTCACCGTCGGCCCGCGGGTCGATCGCGGCGCACCACTCGGTCCTGAGCTGCTCCAGGAAGCGGGCCGCGAAGTCGCGGGCATCCGCGATGCAGCCGGGTTCGCCGGTGTAGTGCGCCGCCCGCCGCAGCGGCTCCACGGGTACGTCGAAGCCAGTCGGTATCACTGCCCCGCCCAGGTGTTCGATCATGCGTGTCTCTCTCGGAGGCCGGTCCGGCCGGTGGCTGTTGCACCCATGCTCGTACCCCGGCTGCGGTCCGGCAGTCCCCGGGAATGTTCGCGGACCGCGCACAAGGGCGTCACATGGCTCACACCTGCGGAGAACCGGGGCCCTCGGAGACCGAGCCGGGCGAGGACAGCGACGACTGGGGACCGGACGACGCCGGGGACACCGGCTGCGCGGAGGACGGGCCCTCGGTGGACGGCGATTCGGTGTTCGGCGATTCGGCCGACGGCGACTCGCTCTTCGGGGACTCAGTCGGCGGCGACCCGGAAGGCGGGGACTCGGAGGACGGGGACTTCGAGGACGGGGACTCGGACGAGGGTGACTTGGAGCCCGGTGACTGCGCGGACGGCGAGTTCGACGGCGGGGACTTCGGCGCCGTGCCGGGGCCGGACGGCCGCGACGGGCCGGTGGGGGCCGGCGGGCACGGCGTGGTGCCGGCCGCGCCGCTCTGCCCTGGTGTGGGCGGGCAGCCGGGCTGGGGCGGCGGGTACATCGGGTTCGGGTCGGCCGGGGGTTTCGCCGGGCGGTCGTGGCGCCCGGTGCCGTCGCCCCGGTCGCGGCCGAACCAGTCGTCGCGCTCGTGGTCGAAGATGACGAAGACGTCGATGATCTGCGCGGCGGGTGTGACGACGACCACGTTCGAGGGCCGGTACGCCGGCCATGCGGTGCCCATGGCCGTGGGGGTGCTCTGCTGTGCGACCGGCGGGGTCAGCGGGTTGCCGCAGGCGCAGCGCACCCGGGGCATGCCGTGTCCGTCGACGAGGACGGCGGTGCCGGTCTGGAGGACGGACTGGTAGGCGGTCGTGTTGCCGTCGCGGTAGCCGTGGTTGGTGACCCGGGTGTCCGCGCGCAGTTGTACGGGGGTGAGCGAGCGCAGGTAGGCGGGGACGCCTGCGGGCCGGACGCCGACCTGCGAGGCGAACGCCTTGTTGCGCGGGGGCGAGTCCTGGAAGTACTTGATCTGTTTCTCGACGTCGCAGCTGCTCGTGTACCGGGTGCCGCTGTAGAGGCCGGGCGCCCCGCCGTCCACCCCGCGCAACTGGTCGGCCGGCGCCGCGGACGCGGCCGGGGCGGGGGTCACCGGTGCGACGGAGCTCTTCTCGGCGCTGGACTCGGTGAACGGGTCCTGGCCGGCGCTGCTCGCGGCCTGGAGGAAGACCTCGCCGTGCCTGCCGGAGCCGCCGCCCACCCGGGTGAGGACCACGGCCAGGGCCGCGGCGACCACCACCGCGGTGGTGAGCATCGCGATCCGGGGCGCGGACCTCCACCACGGCCGGTGCGGCCCTTCCTCCTGACCGCCACCGCCCGGTGGCTGCGAGGGGGGTCCGGCGGGCGGACCCGAGGGCCCGGACAGCGGTCCGGAGGGAGGCCCGGCGGGGCGGCCGGACGACGGCGGTTCGACGCTCACGCGCTCATCTCCCCGTGGCGTTAAACGGCATTTGCGATAAATGCCTCATTCAATGCACAGCGAGCCCAATGTGCGCCGGTCCGGTACCGCCCGCAAGCCGACGCGTACGGCCCACTCGGCGGGCGGGGTGTCCGGGTGTTGCTTAGCGTGACAGCGTGAGCCCGCGAATCGCCTCCGCGCGGCCGGCGGCCGCGCCGGCCGGCCGGTCCGTGGCCCGGCACGGCTGGCCGCCGGCCCTGGCCGCGGTGGTGGCGGCGCTGGCCGCCATGGTCGTGGTGGCCGCCGTGGGGCTGTGGGCGGCGGGCGCGTCGGACCTTCCGAAGGGCGCGTTCCTGCCGGTGGTGCTGGCGACCGTGGTGACGGCGGTCGGCGGCACCGTCGAGCTGTCGGGCAACGCGGGCGATCTGGCCCGGACCAACGCCGGGCTGACCGTCGTACCGCTGTCGGTGACGCTGGTCGGAGCGCTGACGGTCGCGGGGGGCTTTCTGCGGCCGCTGCGGCACCGGGCGGTGGCCGGTGTCCGGGAGCTGGCCGGGTGGGCGGCCCGGATCGCGGTGCTGTGGGTGCTGGCGCTGCTCGGGTTCGCTCTCGGTGCCCGGCACACTTTCGCCTTGGACGTGGGCAGCGGCACGCTCAGCGACCTCGCCGGCCTGCTGGACGCCTCCCCGAGGGTGGGGTTCACGACGGACGTGCCGTTGACGGTGGTGCTCGGCGTGCTGTGGCTCGCCGGGATCCTGCTGCTGGCGCTGCTGGTGTCGCCCGGGGCACCGCTGCCGGGGCGGCTGCTGCGCTTCCAGGCGTCGGTGCGCCCGGCGGCGTACGCGATGGTCGTGCTCCTGCTGGCGTACGTCGGTCTGGCCCTGGTGGCCGCGCTGGTCGCGATGGTGACGCGCGGGCATGCCAGGGAGACCCTCGCGGTCGTCCTGCTCGGGCTGCCCAACCTGGCGTGGCTGGCCCTCACACTCGGTCTGGGCGCCACCTGGCACGGCAGGGTCGACGGCCCGTTCGGTCTGCCGGTACCGCATGTGCTCGCGGAGGTGCTGCGCACCCCGGACGTCTCGGCCCTGAACCTGCGCACGATCACCGCCCACGACGGCCGCTGGTGGTGGCTCGCCGGGGTGGCCGCGGTGCTGCTGCTCGCGGTGGCGTTCCTGATGACGGTGCGCTCCCCGGCCCGGATCCGCCCCTGGCAACACGCCCTGCATCTCGCGATCGCCCTCGCGCTGACGATGCTGACCCTCTGTCTGACCGGCCGGATCTCCGCCCACTACGGCCTCTCCCTGCTCGGCATCGGCGACCTGGGCGGCAACCTGTCCGGTCAACTGCTGCTGGACCCGGAGCTGTGGTCGGCGGTGGGCCTGGGCGCCCTGTGGGGGCTGGTCGCCGGATTCCTGGGCGCCCTGCCGGCCCGTCCGGTGCACCGGCCGGGCGAGGTGACACCGGCCTAGCCCTCGGGGGTGACCACCCGGGTCGGATCGTGACCGGGGCCGTCGTGGCCCGGCTGTGGCCGGTCGGTGACGTATGTCGACAGCCGCCGTCCGTCGCCGTACAGCCAGCGTCCCTGGGCCGGGTCGTACAGCCACATGGACTCCCCGTCGACGACCACCCCGATGCGCAGCCCGTGGGTCCGGCCCCGGAAGGACTCCCCATCGAGACCGCCGCCCGCGAGGTCCTCGACGGCGGCCCGGTAGTCGGCGAGGGCGTATTGGGCGCGGGCCAGCAGGGGGCGCGGGTCGGTGGCCTCGGTGGCCGGTCCGCCGGGGAGGGGCGGGTCATGGGGTACGGCGACGAGGTAGCGGCCGTCGACCCAGGCGGCCCAGCCGTTGGCGCAGCTGATGTGGGCCCAGTCGCCGCGTCGTTCCACGAGCTGCACCGGCAGCAGCGGGTCGAGGGGTACGGTGGGCCGGCCCGGGTCGGGGGCCTCCCAGGCCGGCATGCCGTCGGCCGGAACGACGTGGGTGGGCCGGAATCCCGGGGTGGTCGTCGTCATCGCCTCGCCTCCTTCCGCATGACCGCGTCGCCTACTTCCGCATCACGGCGGGTTCGTGCCGGCGCAGCAGCCGGGACAGCACCAGCCCGAAGACGAGCGCCAGCACGACCAGCATGACCATGTTGCGCAGCCACACGCTCGCCGAGTGCCGGAAGAGCGGGTCCGCGGTGAGGCTGCCGGGCACGATGCGGTGCAGGTCGACGGTGCCGGCCATGGCGGCGAGCGCCCACCGTGCGGGCACCAGCCAGGCGATCTGTTCGATTCCGGGCACGCCGTTCACCTTCAGCACGGTCCCGCAGAAGACGACCTGGACGATGGTGAGCAGCACCAGCAACGGCATCGTCACCTCCTCCTTGCGGACCAGCGCGGAGATCAGCAGGCCGAGCATCATCGCGGTGAAGGAGAGCACGGCCACGGCGACGGTGATCTCCAGCAGGGGCGGCATCAGCACCCCTTTGCCACCGGGCGCGTCGAGGGCGACGCCGGCCAGGCCCACCTGGGTGAGCACGATCGCCTGGAGGACGGTGATCGTGCCGAGGACGACGACCTTCGACATCACGTACGCCGACCTGGGCAGGCCGACGGCTCTCTCCCGCTGGTAGACGGTGCGTTCCTTGACCAGTTCGCGGACGGCGTTGGCCGCGCCGATCAGCACGCCGCCCACGCACAGGATGAGCAGCACGTTGGTCGCGGTGTCGAGGGTGAGCCTGCTGCCGGCGACGGCCCGGGCCATCGCGCCCATGACGAACGGCAGCGCGATCATGATGGCGAGGAAGGTCCGGTCGGCGGCGAGCGCGGCCGTGTAGCGGCGCACCAGTGTGGAGAACTGGGCGCCCCAGCTGCGCGGTCGCGGCGGCGGGGCCGGGGCGACCGGGCCGCTGCGCGGCAGCACCGGCTGCGCGCTGGCGTTCACGATGTACTTCCGGTGGTACGACGAGGCGCGGTACTCCCCCGCCCAGTCCCGGTCGGTGTCCCGCTCGAACGCCTCGAAGGCCTCGGGCCACTCGTCGAACCCGAAGAAGGCGAGGGCCTCGCCGGGCGGCCCGAAGTAGGCGGTCCGGCCGCCGGGCGCAAGGACCAGGAGCCGGTCGCAGACGTCCAGGCTGAGCACGCTGTGGGTGACGACGATGACGGTACGGCCGTCGTCCGCGAGGCCGCGCAGCATGTTCATCACCGAACGGTCCATGCCGGGATCGAGTCCCGAGGTCGGCTCGTCGAGGAAGAGCAGTGACGGCTTGGTCAGCAGTTCCAGGGCCACGCTCACCCGTTTGCGCTGCCCGCCGGAGAGGCTGTGCACGCGCTGCTCGGCGCGCTGTTCGAGGCCGAGTTCCCTGATGACCTCCTCGACCCGTTCCCGGCGCTCGGCCTTCGCGGTGTCCTCGGGGAAGCGCAGTTCGGCGGCGTAGGTGAGGGCGCTGCGCACGGTCAGCTGGACATGCAGGATGTCGTCCTGCGGGACCAGGCCGATGCGCTGGCGCAGCTCGGCGTAGTCGCGGTAGAGGTCGCGGCCGTCGTAGAGGACGGTGCCGTGTTCGGCGGGGCGCTGTCCGGTGAGGGCACCGAGCAGCGTGGACTTGCCCGCGCCGCTCGGTCCGACGACGGCGAGCAGGCATTTCTCGCCCACCGGGAAGGAGACGTGGTCCAGCAGGATCCTGCGGTCGCGGCCGGCGGTGACGGTGAGGTCCTGGACGTCGAGGGAGACCTCACCGGTGTCGACGTACTCCTGCAGCTGGCCGTCGACCAGGCAGAACGCCGAGTGTCCGATGCCCACGACGTCGCGGGGGCCGACGGGGGCGCGGGTGATCGTGCGGCCGTTGAGGAAGGTGCCGTTGTGGCTGTCGAGGTCGACGATCTCGTAGCTGCCGTCGGGGTGGGCGCGCAGTTCGGCGTGGTGGCGGGAGACGACCAGGTCGTCCACGACGACGTCGTTGTCGCCGGCGCGGCCGATGCGGACCGTGCGGGCCTGCAGCCGTCGTACCGAGGAGGGCTGCCGGAAGGTGCCGGTCCGGCTGGGCATCGAGACGGCGGAGGGACGGTCCCCGGCGGGTGGTGCGCGGCCCACCAGGACGGCGCTCGGGCCGTCGGCGGGACTGCCGAAGCGGATCACCGTGCCCGGTCCGACCTCCCACTCCCGGATGCGGCGGCCGTCGGCGTAGGTGCCGTTGGTGCTGTTCTCGTCGGCCAGCGTCCAGTGGCCGTCCTCGGGCCGTAGCACCGCGTGGTGCCACGAGACCCGGGCATCGTCGATGACGATGTCGCTGTACGGGTCACGCCCGACGTGGTAGTCGCGGCCCGGGCTCATCACCGTGGAGCCGGTGTCGGTCTCCAGGACGAGTTCGGGCGCGGTCTCGGCGACCGGCCACTCCGCCATGGGCAGAATTCTACCGATCTGTCTGCTTGTGCGCCCGGCCGTGTTCCGCGCGGACGGCGGCTGTCACGTGTCAGGCGACGGGTACCACGAGTGCCGGGATGGTGCGCTGCATACGGAGGGCGTCGACGGACTCGGCGAGCAGTTCGTACTCGGTGGTGTCGTCCTGGAGGGCGATCCGTACCAGGCGTCCGCCGGCCAGCTCGTCGGCGACCAGCTCCTGCCGGACCACGTCGGCGCACCAGGCGCGGAGCATCCCGGGGACGTCGGAGACGGTCTCCCCGACCGGGACGAGCGCCCCCTGCGGGAATCTGGGGTTCTCGGGTAAGGGGTCGAGCCGCTCCGCGATCCAGGACGCCCGGTCCCGTAACCACCACAGCGCCAGTGCCAGGGTCGGCGCGCGGTAGGTGCCGAGCGGTACGCCGATGCGCTGTCCGCCGCAGATGCCGTATGCCGTCACATGGCACAGGAATTCGTCGTGCACGATCACTCCCCCGTAGCTCGCCGGTGTGCCGTCGCGGGCCGGTTTCCGTGCGGCTCCTGTGCGGTGAAGTGCTCCCGAGATTCGAGTATGTTCACTTTCGAAACACTGTCACCACGCCTTTCCGGCCAGTCTCTTGGCATATTCCCCTCGCGAATTGGCCGAAATGCGCGAGCTGTACCGGCCAGCCTTCATTACCCGAGGGGTAATCGACCCGTCACCCGGATCCGGGCATGGTGGTGCCAACGGATCGCCGCAAGCCGCGATCCACCCCCTGACCAGCAGTGACGACCCTCGATGGAGGCTGATTCGCCATGTCCGTGAACACCGACCGTTACCAGACCGCCGCTGCCCGCTACTTCGAGGCCTGGAACGCCACCGGGCCCGAGGCGCTGGGCAAGGCGGTCGCCGAGGCCTGGGCTCCGGAGGGCGGCTACACCGACCCGCTCGCGGATGTCTCCGGACACGCGCAGATCACGGCCGTGATCGCGGCGGTGCACGAGCAGTTCCCGGGTTTCGTGTTCCGTCCCCTCGGGGCCGTCGACGGCCACCACGACACCGCCCGCTTCGGCTGGGAACTGGTGAACGAGGCCGACGACTCGGCCCCGGTGGCCGGATTTGACGTGGTCACGCTCAACGAGGAGGGCCGGATCCGGCAGGTGCTGGGCTTCCTGGACCGGGTTCCGGCCGGGGCCTGAGCCGGCGGCCGACGGATCGGTGCCCTCGCGGTGGTCTCCTGAGGACAAGAACTGGAGACCACCGCGGGTTCAGGACCGGCAGGCGGACACGGTGTGCGTCCGCCTCACCGGACACTTCAGGGGTTGACGATCTCGTCGATCCGGGCCAGTTCCTCGGTGTCGAAGTCGAGGTTGCCGATGGCGCCGACGCAGTCCTCGACCTGCTGCGGGCTGCTGGCACCGATCAGCGCCGAGGTCACCCGGCCGCCGCGCAGCACCCAGGACAGGGCGAGCTGCGCCAGGGTCTGACCACGGCCCTTGGCGATCTCGTCGAGGGCGCGCAGCCTGCCGACCAGGTCCTCGGTGACCGCGTCCGAGTTCAGGAACGGGCTGTCGCTCGCGGCCCGCGAGCCCTCGGGGATGCCGTCGAGGTAGCGGCCGGTCAGCAGGCCCTGCTCCAGCGGGGAGAAGACGATGGAGCCGACCTGGAGCTCGTCCAGCGCGTCGAGGAGGCCCTCGGTCTCCGGGCGGCGGTCGAGCATCGAGTAGCGCGGCTGGTGGATCAGCAGCGGGGTGCCGAGTTCGCCCAGGATGCGGGCGGCCTCCCGGGTCTGCTCCGCCGAGTAGTTGGAGATGCCGACATAGAGCGCCTTGCCCTGCTGGACCGCCGAGTGCAGGGCGCCCATCGTCTCCTCCAGGGGAGTCTCCGGGTCCGGGCGGTGCGAGTAGAAGATGTCGACGTAGTCCAGGCCCATCCTCTTGAGGGACTGGTCGAGGGACGACATCAGGTACTTGCGCGAGCCCCACTCGCCGTACGGGCCGGGCCACATCAGATAGCCGGCCTTGGTGGAGATGATCAGCTCGTCCCGGTAGGCCGCGAAGTCGGCCCTGAGCGCCTCGCCGAACGCGGACTCGGCGGCGCCGGGCGGCGGGCCGTAGTTGTTGGCCAGGTCGAAGTGGGTGACGCCGAGGTCGAAGGCGCGGCGCAGGATGGCGCGCTGGGTCGTCACGGGCCGGTCGGGCCCGAAGTTGTGCCACAGGCCGAGCGACAGCGCGGGGAGCTTCAGGCCGCTGCGGCCGGTGCGGCGGTACGGCATGTCGGCGTAGCGGTCGGGGTGTGCGGTGTACAACGCGACTCCAGGGGGGTGGGCACAAGATCTACCAATGCCACTCTTTCCCGAGCCGCGGGCAGCGGTCCAACAGAAGAATCCGATGGAATTGAGCGGCTACGCTTCTCAATCATGGAACTGCGCCACCTCCAGCATTTCGTCGCGGTCGCCGAGGACCAGCACTTCACCCGGGCCGCCGAACGGCTGCTGGTGTCCCAGTCGGGCCTGTCCGCCTCCATCCGCGCCCTGGAGCGCGAGCTGCGGGCTCCGCTCTTCGTGCGGACGACCCGCCGGGTGACCCTCACCGAGGCGGGCCGGGCGCTGCTCGGCGAGGCGGAGCGCATCCTGGCCCAGGTGCGGTCGGCGCACGAGGCGGTGGCGGCGGTGCAGGGGGTGCTGCGCGGGACGCTGGCGCTGGGCACCGAGCAGTGCATCGCCGGGGTGCATGTGGCGGGGCTGCTTGCCGCGTTCCGGCGCCGGCATCCGGACGTGGAGATCCGGCTGCGGCAGGCGGGTTCGGGTGCGCTGGCCGAGGAGGTGGCGGCGGGCCGGCTCGACCTGGCCTTCGCCTACCGCACCCAGGACGACACCGACCAGCTGCGCTCGGTGTCCCTGACCGGCGAGCCGATGACGGTGCTGTGCCATCCCAGCCACCGGCTCGCCACGGCCGGCGCGGCCGTGACCCCGGAGGATCTCGACGGGGAGGTGTTCGTCGACTTCCACCCGGACTGGGGCCCGCGCCGCACGACCGACGCGGCCTTCGCCTCGACCGGCACCCGGCGCACGGTCGCCCTGGAGGTCAACGATGTGCACAGCCTGCTGGACCTGGTGGACGAGAACCTCGGCATAGCCGTCGTACCCCGGCACTTCCGCCACAAGCGGCCCTCGCTCACGGCGCTCGCCCTGAAAGGCACGGACGAGGCCGCCTACCAGACGGTCGCCCTGCTGCCGCCCGAGACGGCCACCAGCCCGGCGGCCCGGGCCCTGATCACCCTCCTCGAAACCGGGGACCTGGCCACGCCTCCGGACGGGGCCTGCCCCTCCTGACCCCAGGTGACGCTCAGCCCATCGGGCTCGCGGACGATCCGTCGGCGCAGTGGTCGTATGCGGACTCCGCCGAGGGATACGACGTGCTCAGGGCTATCCGGTTGCCCGGGGCGTCGTCTTCGCAGACGTATCCCCCTGGACCCGAGGAAGGCTTGATCCGCAGCAGCACTTCGTAGGACGAAATCCGTACGCGGCGAGTGCCGCCCGCTGCGACGACTCCCAGGCTCTCCTGCTCCGAGCATTCGTCGTCCCCGTCGCCGGCACACCAGAAGACGCGCACGGCGTCGGACGTGCCGTTCGTCAGGGTGATCGGGGCGACGTTCTCGGGGTCGGTCGGATCCGGGTTGCAGCCGGCAAGACAGAGAGGGACGAGACTCAGTAGGACCAGGGGCCCGCAACGGGTGACGGCCTTGCGCATCCGCTATGCCTGGCTGATCAGCACACCGGCTGCGCACAGGGCGAACGCAAGCCCCAGCAGGCTCTTGCTCCCGCTGCGGCCGGAAGCCTGCCGCGGGAGTTCCCGCGCGCAGAGCAATGATCCGCTCAGCAGGAATACACCGGCAACGACACGCCTGATCACCTGCATGGGCACCCGCTCAATCCGTCACCGAGGTCTGCGGCGCTCACGGTACAGGCCCGGGGCGAGCCGCATCCGGGCACTCTCGAACGGCGCCCCGTCGTCGCCTCACGGACGACGGATGCCGGATTCCGCACGCAGGACGACCGGCGATGCGCGATCGTGGTCGCATGCATGCAAGGGACATCCTCATCGACGGCTTCGGCCGCATCCAGGAAGAAGTCCATGCCGCCCTCGACGGCCTCGACCCCGACCTGCTCAACCGGCGCCCGGCCCCCGACGCCAACTCCGTCACCTGGCTGGTCTGGCACCTCACCCGGATCCAGGACGACCACATCGCCGACGCCTTCGACCTGGACCAGGTGTGGCTCACCCATGGCTGGGAGAAGCGTTTCGGCCTCGACCTGCCACCCCATGACCACGGGTACGGCCACACCTCCGAGCAGGTCGCCAAGGTCACGGTGGACTCCGCCGACCTGCTGACCGGCTACTTCGACGCGGTGCACGAGCAGACCCTGAGGGTGCTGCGCGACCTCCCCGCGACGGATCTCGAACGGATCGTGGACGTCCGCTGGGATCCGCCGGTCACCCTGGGCGTACGGCTGGTGAGCGTCCTGTCCGACGATCTTCAGCACGCCGGACAGGCGGCCTATCTGCGGGGGCTGCTTCAGAGCGCGGAGGCGTAGCCCGGCAGGACGACGTCCTCGATGAGGGCCTTGCGCTCGTCGAACGGGATGAACGCGCTCTTCAGGGCGTTCACGGTGACCGTGCGCAGGTCCTCGACGGTCCAGCCCGCCTCCGCCACGAGAAGGGACATCTCCCGGGTCATCGTCGTCCCCGAGACCAGCCGGTTGTCGGTGTTGAGGGTGACCCGGAAGCCCAGCTCCTTCAGCGCGGTGATCGGGTGCTCGGCGATCGAGGTGGCGCAGCCGGTCTGGAGGTTGGAGGTGGGGCACATCTCCAGGGCGATACGCCGGTCGCGCACCCAGCTCGCGAGGCGGCCGAGCTTGCCGTCGACGATGTCCTCGGTGATCCGCACGCCGTGTCCGATGCGCTGGGCACCGCACGCCTGGACCGCCTGGTGGATGCTGGGCAGCCCGAACGCCTCACCGGCGTGGATGGTGAAGGGCACGCTCTCGCCGCGCAGGTACTCGAAGGCGTCCAGGTAGCCGACGGCCGGGTAGCCGTCCTCGGCGCCGGCGATGTCGAAGCCGACGACACCGGCGTCCCGGTAGGTCACGGCCAGCTCGGCGGCCTCGCGGACCCGGTCGAACATGCGCATGCCGCAGAGCAGGGTACCGACGCGGACGGGCGTCCCGGCGGCGGCCGCCTTCGCCATACCGGCCGCGAGGCCCTCCTGGACGGCCTCCACGACCTCGTTCGGCGTCAGCCCACCGTTGACGTTCAGCTCGGGCGCGTAGCGCACCTCGCCGTACACGACACCGTCGGCGGCGAGGTCGAGGACGTACTCCTCGGCGACGCGCCGCAGCCCTTCCTCGGTCTGCATCACGGCGAGGGTGTGCTCGAAGGTGGCTATGTAGCGGACCAGGTCGCCGGAGTTGGCGGCCTCGAAGTACCAGGCGGCCAGCTCGTCGGGGTCGGTGGTGGGCAGGGTGTGCCCGATCTCGGCCGCGAGCTCGACGAGGGTGGCGGGGCGCAGGCCGCCGTCGAGGTGGTCGTGCAGGACGGCCTTGGGGAGGCGGCGGATCAGATCTGCGTCTACGCGCGTAGCGGTCATGGTGGAGCTTTCCTCGGCAACTGGTTCGGGGTGTTCGGTCAGGCGGCGGGCTGGAGCAGGTCCCAGCGGTTGCCGTAGAGGTCCTGGAAGACGGCGACGGTGCCGTACGGCTCGTGCCGCGGCTCCTCCAGGAAGGTCACACCGGCGGCGGCCATCCGGGCGTGGTCGCGGGCGAAGTCGTCGGTGTGCAGGAAGAACCCGACACGCCCGCCGGTCTGGTCGCCGACGCGGGCACGCTGGTCCCCGTCCTTGGCCCGGGCGAGCAGCAGTCCGGTGCCGTGGCCCTGGGCGCCGGGTTCCACGACGACCCAGCGGGACCCGTCCGGGCGGGGCTCGTCCTCGACCAGCCGGAACCCCAGGGCCTCGGTGTAGAAGCGGATCGCCTCGTCGTAGTCGCCGACGACGAGGGTGACCAGGGCGACGCGTCGCATGGGGGCCTTTCGGTGGGGGCGGTTAGCGGGAGAGGTTATACGTAAAACGTAACGGATGCCAGCCGCCTTTTCCCAAGGGTGCCTGCAGCGCCCTGTAAGGGGCGCTGGAGGTACCCTCGGCCGAAGGCTGGGGGAGGAACTGCGCGACCAGCCCCCACGAGCCCGCACCCTCGAACGGCGCCCGCCCTATCGCTCCGCTTCCCCCTGCGCGACCTCCACCCGATGGTGAAAGTCGATCACCCCGGTCGCCGAAGCGACACACGACACCGCGGCGCAGGCCGCGAGCAGCACCGCGACCCATGCCCCGGCCCGCCGCCGCCCCGCCGCCGGCACGGTCAGCAACGCCTCGACCCGCCGCGGCACCGGCCCGGACACCGCCCCCGGCACGAACGCCGGCCGCTCGATCGCCCCGCCCCGCCCCGCCAGCGCGGCGCGGGCGATCGCGCGGGCCGTCAGCCGCCGGTCCCCCACCGCGCTCGCCGCGGCCTCGTCGGCGACCCGCTCCACGGCCAGCCGGATGACGTCCCGCACCCGCCGAAGCGCCGGATGGCAGTGCGCGGCGAGCTCGGCCGCCGCGAGGAAGTAATGGTGACCGCCGGCGTTGTGGGCCCGTTCGTGGGCGAACAGCGCCTCCCGCTCGGCCCCGTCCAGGCTGCGCAGCATCCCCGTGGTGACCACGATCCGGTGCGGCCGTCCGGGCAGCGCGTACGCGTCCGCGCCCGGGGAGTCGACCACGCACAGGTCACCCGCGGCGGGCCCCCGCCCGGCCGCTGTGCGGGCCGCCCGGAACGCACGGATCTGCCGGAGCGCCGACCGCGTGCAGGTCCAGGCGCACACGGCGAGGCCGCCGACCGACACGGCCGCCAGCGGCAGCACGAAGCGGTCGGAGGCGGTGTGCAGCGGCCGGATCAGCTCACCCAGCGTGGCGAAGAAGGACAGCTGGAACAGCCCGGTGAGGACGAACGCGCCGAGCGCGGCCAGGGTGCACCCCGCAAGGGCGACGGCCGAGCCGGTGACCGCCCAGAGCGCGACCGTGGGCGTCAGCCGGTCGAGGGCCCGCCGGGCCAGCGCCGGCAGGGCGAACGGCACGAGGAGCGGCAGGATCAGCAGCGCGGTCATCATCCACCGGGTTGCTCGTCGGCTTCGAGCAGCTCCCGCAGGATGCGCTCGTCGGCGGGGCCGAGCTGGGCGACGAAGCGGGCCAGCACGGTCTCCCGGTCGCTGTCCCGGTCGAGTTCACTGTGCATCCGCTTCGCGGTCAGGCCCTGTGCGTCCTGGACGGGGACGTAGGCGAAGCCGCGCCCCTGCCGGTGCCGGTGGACCACGCCCTTGTCGTGCAGCCGGGAGAGGATCGTCGTCACGGTCGTACGGGCCAGGTCCGTGCCGAGGCTGCGCTGCACCTGTCCGGGGGTCTGGGGCGCACCGGCGGCCCACAGTGCCGCCATCACGCTCGCCTCGAGTTCGCCGGCGGGCCTGCGTTCGTCCTTCGCGTCGGCCATGGAAGGTTCCTCACCCCTTCTTCGTCGAGTCCGGCAGACCGTCTACGGCAGTGTAGTCAACCGGGCGGCGGCCACCGCCCGTGAGCCCATTATGGGAGGGGCCGCCGTCACCGGCGGATGAGATGTCCCACCCTGACCGGTACCGGAGACCTAGGGCGCGGGCCCGAGGTGCGGGACGGGCCTGGCCGGTAGTTTCGCGGCCATGAAGATCACGGAGCCGCCCCGTTCCGCCGAGCGGCGCAAGGACGACGTGCTGTCCCGGCTGGAGCGGGAGACCGACATCTGGGTGGCCACGGCCGACGACGCCGGGCTGCCGTGTCTCGTGCCGCTCTGGTTCGTCTGGTATGGGGAGGCGGTGTGGCTGTCGACCCGGATCACCAGTCCGACCGGCCGCAATCTGCGGGACGGGGGCCGGGCCCGGCTCGCGCTCGGGGACACCCTCGACGTCGTCCTGCTCGACGGGGAGGTGACCGTCTTCACCCCGGCCGACGTGCCGCAGGCGGCGGCCGGGGCGCTGCGGGCGAAGACGGGCTGGGACCCGAGCGGGGACAGCCCGTCGTACGCCTTCTTCCGGATCCGGCCGGACGCGGTGCAGGCCTGGCACGGGGAGCGCGAGCTGCGCGGCCGGCACCTGATGCGGAACGGGGTGTGGGTGGTCTGACCCGGACCGTCAGCCCGCCTTGGTGTGCAGGGCGTCGAGCCGCGCCAGCTCCTCGTCGGTGAGCCGGACGGCGCCCGCCGCCACGTTCTCGGTCAGATGGTCGGGGTTGCCGGTGCCGGGGATGGCGAGGACGTGCGGGCCCTGGTGCAAGGTCCAGGCGAGGCGGATCTGGGCGGGGGTGGCGTCGTGCGCCCGGGCTACGGCGAGGACCTCGTCGTCGTGGTCGTCGGTGGCACCGTGCGCTCCGGCGTCGCCCGCGACGGCGAAGAACGGCACGAAGGCGATGCCGCGTTCGCCGCAGATACGGACCACTTCGTCGGTCACCGGGTTCGTCGCGTCGAGTCCCCAGCGGTTCTGCACGCACACCACGGGGGCGATGGCCAGCGCCTCGTCGAGGTGGCGCGGTTCGACGTCGGAGACGCCGAGGTGCCGGATCAGGCCCGCCTCGCGCAGCTCGGCGAGGGCGCCGAAGTGCTCGGCGATCGAGTCCTGCCGCATCCGACGGAGGTTGACGACGTCGAGGTGGTCGCGGCCGAGCTGGCGCAGGTTCTCCTCGACATGCCCGCGCAGCTGGTCCGGCCGGGCGGGAGTGCCCCACTCCCCCGAGTAGTCCCGGTACGGGCCGACCTTGGTGACGATCACGAGGTCGTCGGGGTACGGGGACAGCGCGGTGTTGATGAGTTCGTTGGCGGAGCGCAGGGCCGAGAAGTAGAAGGCCGCCGTGTCGATGTGGTTCACGCCGAGCTCGACGGCCTTGCGCAGTACGGCGATCGAGCGGTCGCGGTCGCTGGGGGTGCCGTGGTGGAAGGCGGCGCTGCCCGTCAGCCGCATCGCGCCGAAGCCGAGGCGGCGGACGGGCAGGTCGCCGAGTTTCCAGGTGCCGGAGGCGTCCGCGGTGATCGTTTCGGAGGTCATCGGCGGAGTCTGGCACACGGCCTCGGCGCAGGGGTCAGCAATAGAGGTTGTTGCCGGTCGGTACGCCGAGGATCCGGGTGAACTTCTGGTAGGCGCTGACCCGGCTCTGCACCTGCGCCGGGTTCTTGCCGTCGCACTCCAGGGAGCCGTTGATGCTGCGGATGGTCTGGCCGAAGCCGGCCTGGTTGACCATGGCGTTGTGGCCGGTCATGGTGCCGGGGCCGGTCTGGGTGTTCCAGTACCACAGGCCGGTCTTCCAGGCGACGGCGGAGTTATTCTGCACCTGCCAGGGGTTGTTGAGCAGGTCGATGCCGAGCGCGTCGCCTGCGGCCTTGTAGTTGAAGTTCCAGCTGAGCTGGATGGGGCCGCGCCCGTAGTAGGCGGACTGCCCGGCGGGACAGCCGTACCACTGGCTCCGGTCGCAGTAGTGCGAGTAGTTGGCGGTGTTCTGCTCGACGATGTAGACCAGCCCGCCGGTCTCGTGGCTGACGTTGGCGAGGAAGGCGGCGGCCTCCTGCTTCTTGACGGTGGCGCTGCCGGTGTTGGCGAAGGCCGGGTAGGCGCTGAGCGCGGCGGTGAGACCGCTGTAGCTGTAGAAGGAATTCCGGTTCGGGAACATCTGGTTGAACTGCGCCTCGCTGACGACGAAGCCGGCGGCGGAGGCCGAGGGGGCCGCCTGGAGCACCAGGACGGAGCTGCCTATGGCGAGCGAGGTCAGGAGTGCGGCGATACGGCGCCTCGACATGGATCAACTCCTTTGCGGAGCACGGCCGCACCCCTGGAAGGGGGAGCGGCCGCGGTGGGGGGTGTGAGGCACACTCAACTGCTTTGGTCTGTACCAGTCAAGGGTGTAGACCAGTCATTCGGGCGTCGGCCCCCGATCCGGGTCTCTCCCGGTTGCGGTCGGAAACAGAGAAGTCGGACCCGCCCCGGACAGCCGTCGGGCCCGGTCGCGCCACAACGCGGCCGGGCCCGGCGGGTGTCGGCGGATCAGCTCAGCGGCTTCGCCAGGACCGCCTTGCGGTGGCTGAACGTCTCGATGGAGTAGCGGCCGTGGTAGCTGCCCATGCCGCTCTCCCCCACCCCGCCGAACGGCAGGTCGGAGACGGTGAGATGGGCGACCGGGAGGCCGTGGCCCAGGCCGCCGGAGGAGGTCTCGGCGGCGATCCGCTCCCGGGTGTCCGCGGACTCGCTGAAGACGTAGAGGGCGAGAGGCTTGTCACGGTCGTTGATGAACCCGATCGCGTCGTCCAGGTCCGCGACGGTGACGACGGGCAGGATCGGGCCGAAGATCTCCTCCCGCATCACCGGGGACTCGGGGTCGACGTCGGCGAGCACGGTGGGCGCGATGTACTTGGCCGCGCGGTCGCTGTCGCCGCCGACGGCCACCCGGCCCGAGCCGAGCAGTCCGCTGAGCCGGTCGAAGTGCCGCTCGTTGACGATCCGCCCGTACTCGCCGGACTCCTTCGGCTCGGCTCCGTACAGCGCCTCGATCGCCTTGGCCAGGGCGGGTTCCAGGGCGGCGGCCGTCTCGGGGTCGGTCAGGACGTAGTCGGGGGCCACGCAGGTCTGCCCGGCGTTGAGGAACTTGCCGCGCGCCAGCCGGTCCGCGACCACCGCGAGGTCGGTGCCGCGGTCGACGAACGCCGGGGACTTGCCGCCGAGTTCGAGGGCGACCGGGGTGAGGTGCTCGGCGGCGGCGCGCATGACGATGCGGCCGACCGCGCCGTTGCCGGTGTAGAAGATGTGGTCGAAGCGCTCGGCGAGCAGGGCCGTGGTCTCCGGGACGCCGCCCTCGACGACGGCGACGGCGTCGGTGTCGAGGTAGTCCGGGAGCAGCCGGGCCAGCGCGGCCGAGGTCGCCGGGGCCAGCTCACTGGGCTTGACGACCACCGCGTTGCCTGCGGCGAGGGCACCGGCCAGCGGGCAGAGCAGCAGCTGGGCCGGGTAGTTCCACGGCGCGATGACGAGGGCGACGCCGAGCGGGTCGTACTGCGTCCAGGCGGTCGCGTCCGCGCCCAGGTGCGCCGGGACCGGGGCGGGCTCGGGGCGCAGCCACTCCTCCAGGTGGTCGAGGGTGTGGTCGATCTCCCGGACGGTGAAGTCGATCTCCGTACGGTAGGCCTCGCCGGAACTCTTGCCCAGGTCCGCGTGGAGGGCGGCGGCCAGCTCCTCGCCGCGCTCCGTGAGCATGGCGCGCAGCCGGCGCAGCTGGCCGGTGCGCCACTCGACGGGCCTGGTGCGGCCGGTGCGGAAGGTGGCGCGCAGCCGGGCCGCGATGTCGGCGGGCTGCTCGGGGGTGGACTGGTTCACGGATGCCTCGCTGGTGGTGCGCACGGGCCTTGCGGCCCGACTGCGGTCTCGACAGTAAGATGCATATTGCAACCATTCATGGGCCGAAGTAAATTCCGGCGCGTCGAAACCACGTCGCTTGACGAAGGTCACATCCGCTCAACCGGCGAGTTCGGACCGCCGCCGGGCGAGGTGTGCCCGTTCGGGCAGGCTGTCCGCGAGACCGATGGCCGCGTCGTACTCGGCCACCGCCTCGGCGTCCCGGCCGAGGCGGCGCAGCAGGTCGGCGCGGACGGCGTGCAGCACGTGGTACCCGGCGAGATCGAGCGCGTCGACCAGCTCCAGGGCCGGGCCCGGGCCCTGGACCTCGGCCACCGCGACCGCCCGGTTCAGCGCGACGACCGGGCTCGGGGCGACGGCCGTGAGCTGGTCGTACAGCCGCAGGATCTGTCCCCAGTCGGTGGCCTCGGCGGCCGGTGCGTCGCTGTGTACGGCGTTGATCGCGGCCTGGATCTGGTACGGGCCGGGGCGGTTGCGGCGCAGACACCGCCGGACCAGGTCCTGCCCCTCCTCGATCAGTTCCCGGTCCCACCGGCCGCGGTCCTGCTCGGGCAGCGCCACCAGCTCGCCCCCGTCCGGCTCCCGGGCGGGCCGGCGGGCCTCGACGAGCAGCATCAGCGCGAGCAGCCCGGCGACCTCGGGCTCGTCCGGCATCAGCCCGTACAGCAGCCGCCCCAGCCGGACGGCCTCGGCGCACAGGGCGGGATCACCGCCGTACCCCTCGTTGAAGATCAGGTAGACGACGGCCAGCACCCCGCTCAGGCGGTCGGGCAGGTCGGCGTCCTTCGGTACCCGGTACGGGATGCCCGCGTCGCGGATCTTGGCCTTGGCGCGCACCAGGCGCTGCGCGAGGGTGGCCTCGGGGACCAGGAAGGCGCGGGCGATCCGGGCGGTGCTGAGCCCGCCGAGCAGGCGCAGGGTGAGGGCGACCCGGGACTGGAGGGCGAGCGCGGGATGGCAGCAGGTGAAGATCAGACGGAGCCGTTCGTCGCGCACGGGGCCCTCCTCGGCCGGTGGGACGGGCGCGTACAGCCGGGCGGCCTCGGCGTGCCGGGCGTCCCGGGAGGACTCGCGGCGCAGCCGGTCGAGCGCGCGGTTGCGGGCGGTGGTGATGATCCAGCCGGCCGGGCTGGGCGGCACCCCGCTCTCCGGCCATCTGTCCAGTGCCGTGGTGAAGGCGTCCTGGACCGCTTCCTCGGCGAGGTCGATGTCGCCGAGGAAGCGGACCAGGACCGAGACCGCGCGCCCGTACTCGGTACGGAAGACGGCCTCGACGTCGGCGGGGTCCGCCATCAGTACTGCCCCATGAAGGGCCGCACCTCGATGGGGAGGGTGGTGGCGAGGGCGCACTTGCGGCCCCACTCCAGGGCGGCGTCCAGGTCCTCCGCGCGGATCAGGCAGATCCCGCCCAGGTATTCCTTGCCCTCGGCATAGGGCCCGTCGGTGATCAGCACGTCGCCGTCCTTGGGCCGCAGCACGGTGGCCGTCTCCGGGCCGTGCAGACCGTCCGCGAACACCCAGGCGCCGGCGGCGCGCAGCTCGTCGTTGAACGCCTCGACGTCGCGCATGATCGCGGCGAGCGCGTCGGGCGAGGGCGGGGTGCCGTCGGCCGGCTGGACCACACTGAGCAGGTAGTGCTTCATGATGTTCTCCTCGGTCGTCATGGGATGTCATCGGGGGTGTCGTCGGGGGTGTTTTCGCCTTCTACACGAACGGAAGACCCGCGGATCGACACCTCACCCGGGGAAACCGAAAGAATCCTGTCCATGACCGTCACCGCACATCCGCTCGTCACCCGCGCCCGGGAACTCGCCGACGGCCTGCTCGCCCCCGCCGCGGAACGCGTCGACCAGGACGGGGTGCCGGCGAGCCACATCGAGGCGATCAGGCGCTCGGGCCTGCTCGGATTGAACGCGCCGGTGGAGTACGGCGGCTCGGCGGCACCCGTGGCCGTCGTACGCGAGACGTCGGAGATCCTGGCCGGGGCGTGCTGCTCGACCTGGTTCGTGCAGACCCAGCACCACACGCCGGTGACGACCCTGACGGCGACCGGACTGCCGGTGCGGGAACGCCTGCTGGGCCCGCTGGCGCGCGGTGAGCTGCTGTCCGGGGTGGCGTACGCGCATCTGCGCTCGTATCCGCGGCTCCCCGTGCGGGTGAGGCGGCAGGCGGACGGCTGGCACTTCCGGGGAACGGTCCCCTGGTACACCGGCTGGGGCCTGAACGACGTGATGCTGCTGGCCGGGGTGACCGAGGACGACGAGGCGCTGTTCGCCTTCACCGACGCACGGGAGCAGCCGGGCCTGGCCGTGTCGGAGCCGATGCGGCTGGCGGCGCTCACCGCCTCCCGGACGGTCTCCGTGCGCCTGGACGGCCTGCGGGTGCCGGAGGAGGCGGTGGCGCTCCGGCTGCCGTTCGGGGACTGGGCGGCGATGGACCGCCCGAAGACCCGCAACGCCAACCCGGCGGTCTTCGGCATCACGTCGGCGGCACTGGAACTGGTGGAGGAGGAGTACGCCGCTCCGCTGCGGCTCCGCCTGGAGGAGATCCGGCACCGGGCCTACACACTGGCCGATCATCCGGTGCCGCACGAGCATACGGAGGAACGCCTGGCGCTCCGGGAAGAGGCGTTCACGCTGATGCGTACGGCCACGACGGCGGCCCTGGTCACCGGAGGCGGCCGCGCCATGTCCCTGGGCAACCGCGCCCAACGCCTCGCCAGGGAGGGCCTGTTCCTCCTGGTCCAGGGCCAGACCGGCGAATCACGCACGGCACATCTGAAGCGGCTCGCCGAGCGACCCCGCTGACCCACCGGGGCCAGGACCGGAACCACCGCTTTCCGCGGGCGGAGAACGGCGTGGGCTCGGGGCCGTTCTCCGCCAGGGGCACGCTCAGCGGGTTCGAGCGGGGTCCGCGTTCCTCTCGGCGGCCTCGACGACGTTGGCGAGCAGCATCGCCCGGGTCATGGGGCCCACTCCTCCCGGCATGGGCGCCACCCAGCCCGCGACTTGAGCGGCCTCCGGGTGGACGTCGCCCGCGAGGCCGTGCTCGGTGCGGGTGATGCCGACGTCCAGGACGGCAGCGCCGGGACGCAGCATGTCCTTGGTGATGAGTCCGGGCGAGCCGGCGGCCGCGACGACGATGTCCGCCTCGCGGACATGCCAGGCCAGGCCCTTGGTGCCGGTGTGGCAGAGGGTGACGGTGGCGTTCTCGGAGCGGCGGGTGAGGAGCAGCCCGAGCGGCCGCCCGACGGTGATGCCCCGGCCGATCACGCAGACCCGCGCTCCGGCGATCGGCACCTCATGGCGACGGAGCAGTTCGACGATGCCGCGCGGGGTGCACGGCAGGGGCGCCTCGACACCCAGCACCAGCCGACCGAGGTTGACGGGGTGCAGTCCGTCGGCGTCCTTGGCCGGGTCCATGCGCTCCAGCACGGCGTTGGCGTCCAGGTGGCGCGGGAGCGGCAGTTGGACGATGTAGCCGGTGCAGTCCGGGTCGGCGTTGAGCTCGTCGACGACGTCCTCGACCTGCTGTTGCGAGGCGTCGGCGGGGAGTTCCCGGCGCAGGGAGGCGATACCGACCTGCGCACAGTCCCGGTGCTTGCCGGCGACGTAGGCGTGACTGCCGGGGTCGTCGCCGACGAGCACGGTACCGAGCCCCGGCGGACGACCACCGCCGGCGGTCAACTTGGCAACGCGCTCGGCGAGTTCACGACGAATGAGGGCGGCGGTCGCCTTCCCGTCCAGCACTTGTGCGGTCACCGGAGGTTCTCCTTCCCAGCGGCTGAACCACAGCGCCCCGTCAGGGGCGCTGGGGGTACCCCCGGCCGAAGGCTGGGGGAGGAACTGCGCGACCAGCCACGAAGCGGCCGCACCCGGACAACGACACATCGCGGCACCGCCCTCGGAACGCTCACCCACGAAGAGGAGACATCGCCGGGTCGAACAACGGCTCTTCGGCGACGACCGCCTCGACACGCTGATCGAAGTAGCCGATCTGCACCGACGTACCAGGCACCGCCAACTCCTCCGGCAGCCACGCGTAAGCGATCCCCTTGCCGACCGTGTAGCCGTACGCCGCGCTGGTCACGTACCCGACGGCCCGCTCACCGTCGTACACCGGCTCCTTGCCCATCACGACGGCCCGCGGGTCGTCGATGGTCAGGCAGCTCAGCCGGCGCCGTACCTCGCGCTTGCGCCGCTCCAGCGCGGCCTTGCCGACGAAGTCGCCCTTGTCGAGCTTGACGGCGAAGCCGACCCCGGCCTCGTAGGGGTCGTGCTCGTAGGTCATGTCGGTGCCGAAGGAGCGGTAACCCTTCTCCAGGCGCAGGCTGTTGAAGGCGCCCCGGCCGGCGATGACGCCGCCGAGCGGCTCGGCGGCCTGCCAGAGGGTGTCCCAGAGTTTCGCGCCCTGGTCGGCGGTGGTGTACAGCTCCCAGCCGAGTTCGCCGACGTACGACAACCGCATCGCGGTGACGGGCACCGAGCCGATGTAGGCGCGCTTGGCGCGGAAGTACTTGAGGCCGTCGTTGGAGAAGTCCTCGTCGGTGAGCGGCTGGAGGACCTCGCGTGCAAGGGGGCCCCACAGACCGATGCAGCAGGTGCCCGGGGTGATGTCGCGGACCTGGACCGTGCCCCCGGCCGGGAGGTGACGGCTGAACCAGTCGAGGTCCAGGTTGCCGTTGGCGCCGACCTGGAAGAGGTCGCGGGCGAGGCGGGCGACGGTGATGTCGCTGCGGATGCCGCCGTCGTGGTCCAGCAGCAGCGTGTAGGTGACCGAGCCGACGGACTTGGCGACCTTGCCGGTGACCAGGCCCTCCAGGAAGTCCGCGGCGCCGGGGCCGCTCACCTCAAGGCGCTTGAGGGCGGTCATGTCGTACATCGCGACGGTCTCGCGGGTGGCCTGGGCCTCGGCGCCGACGATCGGCGACCAGTAGCGGGCCGCCCAGTCGTTGGGGGTGGGGATCGAACGGCCTTCGACCAGGCCCGCGTTCGCCTCGTACCACTGGGGGCGTTCCCAGCCGTTCGCCTCCAGGAAGAACGCGCCGTGTTCCTGCTGGCGGGTGTGGAAGGGGCTGGTGCGGATCGGGCGCGGCTTCCCGGACGGCTGCAGCGGGTGAAGGATGTCGTAGACCTCGACGAAGTTCTGGCAGTCGCGGGCCAGGACGTACTCCGGGGCGAGCTGGTGCGGCTCGAAGCGGTTGACGTCGCACTCGTGGAGGTCGAAGGACGAGCAGTGGCCGTCGACCAGCCATTCGGCGACCGCGCGGCCGACGCCCGCGGAGTGGGTGACCCAGACGGCCTCGGCGACCCAGAAGCCCTTGACGTCCGGGGACTCGCCGAGCAGCGGGTAGCCGTCGGTGGTGAAGGAGAACAGGCCGTTGATGCCCTCCTCGACCTTCGCCTCGCGGGTCGCGGGGAGCAGGGACTGCGTCTCGGTCCAGGCGTCCTCGAAGTCCTCCTCGGTGAACTTGAGGACCGAGGGCATCTGGTCGGCCTCGTCGACGGACAGGATGTCGTCGGCGGAGATCGGCATGGGGCGGTGGCCGTAGTAGCCGATGCCGATGCCGTCGAAGCGGTCGCGGTAGTAGAGGTCGGCGTCCTGGTGGCGCAGGATCGGGCGGACGGCCTCCTCGGTCTGGCCGGCGAGGGCGGGGACCGGGCCGGTCCAGGCGAGTTGGTGGCCGAGCGGGGTGAGCGGGAGGTTCATGCCGACCATGCGGGCGATCCGCGGGCCCCAGATGCCGGCGCAGCACACGACGATGTCGGCGGGGAGCTCGCCCTGGTCGGTCAGCACGCCGGTGACGCGGCCCTCGCTCTGCCGGACGTCGAGGACCTCGTGGCGGGCGAGGAAGCGCACACCGCGCTCGGTGGCCCGGCGGATCTGCGCCTCGACGGCGAGGACGGCCTTGGCGAGGCCGTCGGTGGGGACCAGGAGGCCGCCGAGGACCCGGTCGCGGTTGACCAGTGGGTGCTGCTCGACGCACTCGTCCGGGGTCAGCAGACGGGCCTCGATGCCCCAGGCGGTGATCCAGCCGTGGCGGCGGTGGAGTTCGGCGAGGCGCTCGGGGCTGGTCGCCACTTCGAGGCCGCCGACCTGGAGGAAGCAGGGCTTGCCGTCGACGTCGAGGGAGCAGAACTTCTCGACGGTGTAGCGCGCCAGCTCCGTCATGGTCTTCGAGGGGTTCGTCTGGAAGACCAGGCCCGGCGCGTGCGAGGACGAGCCTCCGGTGGCCGGGAGGGGGCCCTGGTCGACCACGGTCACCTCGGTCCAGCCGCGTGCGGAGATCTCGTCCGCTAGGGCCGCCCCCACGACACCCGCTCCGATGATGACCACTCGGGGTCCCGCCATCGCCCAACCTCCGAACTTGAGACCGGTGCAGTTGCTGTGTACGCAACTTGATTCAGGTTGCGCAACTCAATGTGCCCGTCACCGAGGAGAGGTGTCAAGGGGGCGGTGACGTCGCACGAAGACCCGGGGAACGGCAACGCCCGGCGGGCGGTGCGCACCAGCTGCGCACCGCCCGCCGGGCGTTCTGACCGGCCTGTTCCAGAGCTCGGTTGCCGCTACTTCAGCCAGGCGTCGACCTTGTCCTTGTTGGCGTCGACCCACTTCTTCGCCGCCGCGTCGTCCGACAGCTTGTCCTGGGCGATGTACTTGGCCACGGTGTTCTGGTCGTCGTTGGTCCAGTTGAAGTTCTTCACCAGCTTGTACGCCGGACTGTCCGACTTGGCGAAGCTCGAGCTGACGATCTTGTCCAGGTCGTAGACGGGGTAGTCGCAGGCGACCTTCGCCGCGTCGGCGTCGCAACCCGTCGTGTACTTGGGCAGGTTCACCTTCACCAGCGGCACCTCGGACAGGAACCACTGCGGTTCGTAGAAGTAGCCGATCAGCCACTGCTTGTTCTTCTCGGCCGTCCGGAAGGCCTGGATGAGCGCGGTCTCGCTGCCCGCGTACACCACCTTGAAGTTCAGCTTCAGGTTGGTGACCAGGGCGGCGTCGTTCGTGACGTACGACGGGTCGCCGTCGAGGAGTTGGCCCTTGCCGCCCGACTCGGACGTCTTGAAGCTGGCGGCGTACTTGTTCAGGTTCTCCCAGTTGGTGATGTCGGGGTGCGCCTTGGCCAGCCACGGCGGCACGTACCAGCCGATGATGCCCTTGTTGCCGGTGGAGCCCGCCTCGACGGCCGTCTTCTGGCCGGTGATGTACTTCTTCTTCAGGTCGTCGTGGCCCCAGTTCTCCAGGACGGCGTCGACCTCGCCGGTCCCGAAGCCCTGCCAGGCGATCTCCTCCTTCAGGTCCTTCTTGTTGACCGTGCAGCCGAGGTCGTGCTGTGCGACGTACGCGACGACCGCCGCGTCCGCCTCGTAGCCGACCCACGGGTTGACGGCCAGGTTGAAGGTGCCGCACTTCCCCCCGGAGCTCTTCGAGCCCGCGGAGGAGCTGTCGCCGACCTTCGCGCCGCCGCACGCCGTGAGAGTGAGGCCGAGGACGGCCAGGCCGGCCGCGCCGGCTCGCCAGTGTCTTGACATGGTGTCGCGCTCCTTATGCCCTGGTGCGTCGCGCCGCAGCCTGAGTGATCCGGTCGAACATGACTCCGAGCAGTACGATGGCGAGCCCTGCCGCCAGCCCCTTGCCGTACAGCTCGCCCTGCGAGAAACCGGCCACGACGTCGTAGCCGAGAGCGCCTGCGCCAACCAGGCCGCCCAACACAACCATCGACAGCACGTAGATCAGGCCCTGGTTGGTCGCGAGGGTCAGGGCGCTGCGTGCCATCGGCAGCTGGACCTTGGTGATGATCTGCCAGGAGTTGCACCCGGCCGAGGTGGCCGCCTCCACGGTGGACTCGGAGACGTTCCGCACCCCGTCCGCGATGATCTTGATGGCGACGGGGGCCGCGTAGACGACGCCCGCGATGATCGCGGTGAAGCGGGTGGCGCCGAACAGCGCCAGGAACGGCACGAGATAGACGAACGGCGGCATGACCTGCGCGGCGTCCAGAGTGGGCCGGATCAGCCGGTCCGCCAGCGTGCTGCGGCCCATCCACACGCCGAAGACGACGCCGGCCAGCATCGTCAGGATCGTGGCCACGACGGTCGAGGCGAGGGTGGTCATGCTGTCCGACCAGAGTCCGGTACCGACCAGCAGCCCGACGCACACGGCCGCCGTCACCCCGGCCCGCCAGCCGCCGAGGACCGCGCCGAGCGCGACCAGGACAGCGCCGACCAGCCACCACGGGGAGTCGGTGAGCAGGGTCTGGAAGGGGTTGAGCAGGCCGTTGGTGACGGCGTCCCGCAGGGCGTTGGTGAGGCCGAAGAGATGGTCCTGCAGCCACGTGGACGTGGTGTCGGCAGCGCTCGCCATGTGGCTGCCGACGGTGCCGTCGCCGGGGAACTCGGCCGCCCAGACGTAGGTGTGGGAGAGGTAGACCAGGACGAGGGCCGCGACCCCGCCCGCCCCCAGCAGCGGGCGGCGCCACTTGGCGAACCGGCCCTCGCCCGTACGGCGGGTCTCGGTGCGTACGGCCGCCGCCGTGGTGACCCGGTCCAGCACGATGGCCATGACGACGATGGCGAGGCCGGCGTTGAAGGCGGTGCCGACGTCGAGCGACTGGAGAGCCTGGACGACGGTCTTGCCGAGGCCGGGCGCGTCGATCAGGGCCGCGATGGTGACCATGGCCAGGGCGGCCATGATGGTCTGGTTGACCCCCACGACGACCGTGCGCCTCGACATCGGCAGCAGCACCTTCACCAGTTGCTGCGCGCGGGTGGCGCCGAGTGAGTCGGCCGCCTCGACGGTGGTCTCGGGGACCGAGCGGATGGCGTACGCGGTGATGCGGATGGCGGGCGGGGCCGCGTAGATGACCGTGGTGATCACGGCGGAGGCGCCGCCGATGAGGAAGATCAGGGTCAGCGGGGCGAGGTAGACGAAGGTCGGCATCGTCTGCATGAAGTCCAGGAAGGGCGTCATGATCCGGTTGACCCGGTCGGAGAGCCCGGCCCAGACGCCCAGCGGGATCCCGATGACCAGCGCCACGAGCACCGCCGACAGGGTCAGCGCCAGGGTGTCCATGCTCTCCTGCCACAGGCCCTGCAGCCCGAAGAAGGTGAAGCCGGCCACGGCCAGCAGCGCCACCCGCCAGTTGCCCACGGCCCAGGAGACGTAACCGGTGAGTCCGACGACGCCGAGCCAGCCGATCTGCGGGACCGGGCGGGAGCCGCTGGGCTGGGAGATGAGCGACTGGACGAAGGTCACCAGGTTGTCGATGACCAGCCGGATCTCGTTGAAGAAGTACAGGAAGACCGGGTTGGAGTTGCGGTTGGCGCCGATGCTGTCGTTGACGTCGTTCAGCCAGCGGTGCAGACCGGTCAGGTCGGCCGCGGCCAGGGTCAGCGTCTGCCGGCCGCGCAGCACGGCGAACAGCAGCAGCCACAGGACCAGGATCGCGGCCACCACCATCGGGCGGCTGACCTTCTGCCGTATCGACGCGACCGGCGCGGTGGCGTCGGCGACGGCGGCCATCAGGCGCCGCCTTCCTGTCCGGCCACGACGGAGAGGATCTCCTCGTCGCCGACGATGCCGAGCAGCTTGCCGTTCTCGACGACCTTGACCGGCTTCTCGGCGGCGAGCACCGCCCGGGTGGCCTCGCGCACGACGACGTCGGGGCCGAGCTCGGGCCCGTCCAGTTCGTCGCCGTCCGCCGGCGGGCGCATGATCCAGCGCAGGGTGAGCACGTCACCGCGCGGCACGTCCTTGACGAAGTCCCGCACGTAGTCGTCCGCCGGGGCGCCCACGAGTTCGTCGCCGGTGCCGCACTGGACCATCTTGCCGTCCCGCATGATCAGGATGCGGTCGCCCAGCTTGAGGGCCTCGGAGAGGTCGTGGGTGATGAACACCATGGTCTTGCCGACCTCGTGGTGCAGGCGGATGACCTCGCTCTGCATGTCGCGGCGGATCAGCGGGTCGAGTGCGGAGAACGGCTCGTCGAAGAAGAGGACGTCGGGGTCGCCGGCCAGGGCACGGGCGAGGCCGACGCGCTGCTGCATACCGCCGGAGAGCTGGTCGGGGTAGGAGTTCTCGTAGCCGGCGAGGCCCACCAGTTCGACGGTCTCCATCGCCCGTTTCATGCGTTCGGCCTTGCTCATGCCCCGGATCTCCAGGCCGAACGCCACGTTGTCGACGACCTTGCGGTGCGGCAGCAGACCGAAGTGCTGGAAGACCATGGAGAACTTGCTGCGCCGCAGTTCGCGCAGCCGCCGGGCGTCGGCGCCCCGGATGTCCTCGCCCTCGAAGACGATCTCGCCGGCGGTGGGTTCGATCAGCCGGGTGAGACATCGCACCAGCGTGGACTTGCCGGACCCGGACAGGCCCATCACGACGAACACCTCGCCGTTCGACACCTCGAAGTTCACGTCCCGCACGGCGGCGGTGCAGCCGGTGCGGTCCATGAGTTCGCGGCGGGTGAGCCCGCACAGTTCCTCGGATCCCGGCACCTCGTCGGCCTTGGGTCCGAACACCTTCCACAGCCGGCGCACGGAGATGACCGGGGTGCGATCCTGAGGGTCCTGGGACGTGCCGCGCCGCTGCGACACCTCGGTGGCTGGGGTCATGATCGGCCTCTTTTCGGCGTCAGCCGCTGAACCAGCGCTGCGGCCGGGGTTGGATGTTCTGCCAGATGTGTTTGGGCTCTCGGTACTCGTCCAGGCCGGTCGGTCCCAGCTCCCGGCCCACGCCCGAGTGCCCGAAGCCACCCCATTCCGCTTGCGGCACATAGGGGTGGTAGTCGTTGATCCACACGGTGCCGTGGCGCAGCCTGCGCGCGACCCGCTGCGCCCTGCCCGCGTCCTGTGTCCAGACGGCTCCGGCGAGGCCGTACTCCGTGTCGTTGGCGATGCGGACGGCGTCGTCCTCGTCCCGGAACCGCTCGACGGTGAGCACGGGCCCGAAGGACTCCTCGTGCACCACACGCATGTCCTGCCGGCACTCGTCGAGGACGGTGGGCGGGTAGTAGAAGCCGTTCGCCAGCGCGGGATCGTCGGGGCGCGCACCGCCGCAGCGCAGTACGGCGCCCTCGGCGATCCCGGCGGCGACATACGCCTCGACCTTCTCGCGGTGCTGTGCGGAGATCAGCGCGCCGGTCTCGGCCTCGGGGTCGAAGGGGCCGCCGAGCCGGATGAGCCGGGCACGGCGTACGACCTCGTCGACGAAGGCGTCGTGGATCGAGTCCTCGACGATCAGCCGGGCGCCGGCCGAGCAGACCTGCCCGGAGTGCAGGAAGACGGCGGTGAGCGCGAAGTCGACGGCGGTCTCGAAGTCGGCGTCGGCGAAGACCACGTTCGGGTTCTTGCCGCCGAGTTCGAGGGCGACCTTCTTCACCGTGGCGGCGGCGGTGGCCATGATGTGCCGGCCGGTGTGCAGGCCGCCGGTGAAGGACACCATGTCGACGTCCGGGTGGTCGGCCAGCGGCGCGCCCGCCTCGGCCCCGGCGCCCAGCACCAGGTTGGCGGCGCCGGCCGGGAGCCCGGCCTCCTCCAGGGCCTTCATCAGGAGGATCGAGGTGGAGGGGGTGAGCTCGCTGGGCTTGAGGATCACCGTGTTGCCGGCGAGCAGGGCCGGGGCGACCTTCCAACTCGCCTGCAGCAGCGGGTAGTTCCAGGGGGTGATCAGTCCGCAGACGCCGACGGGTTCGTAGGTGACCCGGCTGAGCGCGTCGTCACGGCCGGTGTCGACCACGCGTCCCGCGCTGGTGCCGGCGATGCCGCCGTAGTAGCGGAAGCAGGAGACGACGTCGGCGATGTCGTACTCGCTCTCCACCAGGCGCTTGCCGCTGTCCAGGGACTCGGCACGGGCGAAGTCCTTGGCGTCCCGCTCGATGATGTCGGCGGTGCGCAGCAGCAGCGCGCCGCGCTCCCGCTCCGGGGTGTGCGGCCAGGGGCCCTCGTCGAAGGCTTGCCGGGCCGCGGCGATCGCGGCCTCGGTGTCGGGGCGGCCGGCCTCCGAGACCGTCGCGACGAGGGTGCCGTCCGACGGACAGCGGATCTCGCGCCGGCCGCCGGCCACCGCGGCGCGCCATTTTCCATCCATGTACAGATCTGCCACGGCCGCGCCCTTCGAGCCCGAAATCGTTGCGCATTGTGCATTGGATTGCTTGTGGTGGAACACCCTGGCCGAATGGACTGATGCACGTCAAGGGGTTCGCGGGTCCCGATTCGGCCGCGGAATCGACGCCCCCTCATGGGCTGTCAGCCGCCCAGCCGGTCCAGCAGGGCACGGCGCCATCGCTCCGTCTCGGCGACCTGGTTGAAGGTGAACAGATGCAGGCCCGCCACGCCCGCCGACGGCCCGGTGAACGCCTCCGCGCCGCGTGCGAGGAGCCGGTCCGGGTCGTAGCCGCCGGGCGCCGCGAAGCGCAGGAACCAGGACGCGTGTTTGGTGAGGAAGCGGGTCGACTCCCCCACCCCGATCTTCGTCGCCATGGCCAGCAGCTTGGCGCGCTGCACGGGCCCGGCGACGCCGATGTATACGGGCAGGGTGACGTCACGGGCCCGGATCCGGGTGATCCAGTCGCCGAGCACGCGCGCGTCGAAGCAGAGGTTGCTGACGATGTAGGTGGCGTGCGCCCGCTTGTCCCACATCGCCTGGATGGTGAGGTCGTCATGGATGAGCGGATGGCTCTCCGGATAGCCGGTGATGCCCGTCTCGGCGAAGGGGCTGCCCAGTTCGGTCAGCCGGCGCAGCACCGGCAGCGCCCCGTCGTACGGCCCGGCGGGCGGATCGGCGTCGCCCGCCGGGACGAAGACGTCGTCGACGCCCGCCGTGAGCAGCCGCTCGGTGACGTCCTTCAGGTGGGTGTCGTCCCGCAACAGGCGGGCGGGGACGTGCGGGACGACCCGGTACCCGTGCGCAGTGAGCCGCTCGGTGAGCGCGAGCGTCGGTTCCAGGCCCTTGGCCGGCGATGCCGTGACCGTGACCACGACGTCGCGGGGCACCTGGGCGAGGACCTTCTCCTCGGTCGCCTTCGCCGGCAGCACCTCGTAGCGGACGCGGGCGAGCAGCGCCCGCAGGGCCTCGGCCCCCATGTCCGCTACCCGGCCTGCTTCTGGGCGTCGCGGTGCCGGTAGTAGACGGCCTTGGAGGGCTCCAGCGGCTCCTTGCCGAGGATCAGGTCGGCGGCCTTCTCGGCGATCATCATCACCGGCGCGTAGATGTTGCCGTTGGTGACGTACGGCATCACCGACGCGTCGACGACCCGCAGCCCGTCCACGCCGTGCACACGCATGCTCGCCGGGTCGACGACGGACATCTCGTCGGTGCCCATCTTGCAGGTGCAGGAGGGGTGCAGGGCGGTCTCGCCGTCCTTGGCGACCCAGTCGAGGATCTCCTCGTCCGTCGCGACGGACGGGCCGGGCGAGATCTCGCCGTCGTTGTAGGGGGCGAGCGCGGGCTGGTTGAGGAGGTTGCGGGCGACCCGGATCGCCTCGACCCACTCCCGGCGGTCCTGCTCGGTGGAGAGGTAGTTGAAGCGCAGTGCCGGGTGTTCGTCCGGGTCCTTGCTCTTGATCTTCACCGAGCCGAGGGCGTCGGAGTACATGGGGCCCACGTGGACCTGGTAGCCGTGGCCGCCGGCGGGCACCGAGCCGTCGTAGCGGACCGCGATGGGCAGGAAGTGGAACATCAGGTTGGGGTAGTCGACGTCCTCGTTGCTGCGGCAGAAGCCGCCGGCCTCGAAGTGGTTCGTGGCGGCCGGCCCCTTGCGGAAGAGCCACTGCAGGCCGATGAAGGGGGCCCGCCACTTCGCCAGGTACGGCTGCATCGAGACGGGCTGCTTGCAGCCGTACTGGATGTACACCTCAAGGTGGTCCTGGAGGTTCTCGCCGACGCCAGGCAGGTCGTGGACGACGTCGATGCCGAGGGCGCGCAGTTCCTCGGCGTTGCCGACGCCGGAGAGCTGGAGCAGCTGCGGTGAGTTGATCGCGCCGCCACAGAGGATGACCTCCTTGGCGTGGACCTGCTGGAGGGCGCCCCTGCCGCGCCGGTACTCGACGCCGACGGCCTTCTTGCCCTCGAAGAGGACGCGGGTGACCAGGGCGCGGGTCTTCACGGTGAGGTTGGGGCGCTTCCGGGCGGGCTTGAGGTACGCCTTGGACGCCGACAGGCGCCGGCCGCGGTGGACGTTGCGGTCGAACTTGGCGAAGCCCTCCTGCCGGAAGCCGTTGACGTCGTCGGTGGGCGCGTAGCCCGCCTCCTCGGTCGCCTTCAGGAAGGCGGAGAAGAGCGGGTTGGCGGCCGGGCCGCGCTCCAGGACGAGGGGGCCGTCGTGGCCGCGGAACTCGTCGTCCGGGTCGGCCGCGAGGCAGTTCTCCATCCGGCGGAAGTACGGCAGGCAGTGGGCGTAGTCCCAGCTCTCCATGCCGGGATCGGCGGCCCAGCGCTCGTAGTCCATCGGGTTGCCGCGCTGGAAGATCATGCCGTTGATGCTGCTGGAACCGCCGAGCACCTTGCCGCGGGCGTGGTAGACCCGGCGGCCGCCCATGTGGGGCTCGGGCTCGGACTCGTACTTCCAGTCGTAGAACCGGCTGCCGATGGGGTAGGTCAGCGCCGCGGGCATGTGGATGAAGACGTCCCACGGGTAGTCGGGGCGGCCCGCCTCCAGTACCAGGACCCGGTTGCCGGGGTCGGCCGAGAGCCGGTTCGCCAGTGCACTGCCGGCCGATCCGCCGCCGACGATGACGAAGTCGTACTGCAAGGGAGCCATGGTGCCTCGTCTCGCTCGCGCCGTCGATGTGCGCGGCATGCTAGTACGGGTATCGCTATACGCACCAGGTTGCGAACAACGCAACCTGTAAGATCTTTGTTCACATCGCGTTACTTGGAGTGCGTTGTTTACTGCGCGTATAGTTTCGCTATGAGCAACTACAGTCCGGATACCGAAACTAACGGCTCATCTTCTGGCGGCGTGCAGTCCGTCGACCGCGCCATCAGCGTCCTGGAGATCCTCGCCCAGCGCGGCGAGGCGGGCGTGAGCGAGGTGGCCGCCGAGATCGATGTTCACAAGTCGACCGCGTTCCGCCTGCTCGGCGCCCTGGAGGCGCGCGGTCTCGTGGAGCAGTCGGGCGAGCGGGGCAAGTACATGCTCGGCTTCGGCATCGTACGCCTGGCCGGCGCCGTCACGGGACGCATCGATGTCACCCAGCAGGGCCGGCAGGTGTGCGAGCGACTGGCCGAGGAGATCGGCGAGACGGTCAACATCGCGGTGATGCAGGAGCACTACGCGATCAACCTGTACCAGGTGCGGGGTACGGCCGCCGTCACCGCGCACAACTGGGTCGGCCAGCTGACCCCGCTGCACGCGACCTCCAGCGGCAAGATCATGCTGGCCCACCTGCCCGCCACGGAGCGCGCCGCGCTGATCTCGGACGGCGGTCTGAAGAAGCTCACCCCGCACACCATCTCCACGAAGGCGAAGCTGGAGAAGAACCTCGCCGAGGCCCGGGAGCGCGGGTACGCCTGGACTCTGGAGGAGCTGGAGATCGGGCTGCACGCCATGGCCGCGCCGATCCGCGACCGGGACGGCGTGGTCATCGCGTCGATCAGCGCCTCCGGGCCCTCCTACCGGTTCACCGAGGAGCGTATGCACGAGCTGGCTCCGGTGCTGGTCAAGGGCGCGGAGGAGATCAGCCACCGCATGGGATACCTGGGCTGAGCAGTGCGTGGGCCGAGCGCCCGCAGGACGACCGCCGTAGGGCCCGCGTCCGCATCCCGCGCGGGCCACGGGCGCCCCTCCCCCGCGTCACTCCGGCTGCCGGGTACCGAGCCGCTCGTGCACCCAGTCGTGGAAGGCACCGATGTGGTGCTCGCTGGGCACCAGCACCCCGCCCTTGGCGTACAGCCGTGAGCTCATCCCGGGCTGAGTGCGCTCGCAGGCGTCGAAGTCCTGCCGGTTGACCCGGTCGAAGAGCTCCACGGACCGGCTGACGTCCTTGCCGCTCTCCACGACGTGCGGAAGGTAGAGCCAGTCGCACTCGACGATGGTCCGGTCGGCGGCCACCGGGTACATCCGGTGGAAGATCACGTGGTCGGGCACCAGGTTGATGAACACCTGCGGTTTGACGGTGATCGCGTAGTAACGCCGGTCCTGGTCCTCGGAGACTCCGGGGATGCGGTCGAGGCCCTCGGAGCCGTCGACGGTGAAGCCCTGGATGTCCGTGCCGAACTCGGCGCCGTGGCCCACGTAGTACTGGGCGGCGTAGCCGTCGGCGAACTCGGGCAGCACCTCGGTCAGTTCGGGGTGGATCGTGGCGCAGTGGTAGCACTCCATGAAGTTCTCGATGATGAGCTTCCAGTTCGCCTTGACGTCATAGACGATCCGCTTGCCGACGGAGAGGTTCTCGACGCCGTAGCGCTCGATCGACTCGACGTCGCCGAGGCGTTCGACCGCCGCCCCGATCACGTCCTCCTCGAAGGAGGGCGGGTTCTCGGCGAGGCACACCCACACATAGCCGAGCCACTCGCGCACGGCCACGCCCACCAGGCCGTACTCGGTGCGGCCGACGTCGGGCATCTTGGTGAGGTTGGGGGCCGCGACCAGTTTGCCTTCCAGGTCGTAGGTCCAGGCGTGGTACGGGCACTGGAAGGCGCGCCTGACCTCGCCGGTCTCCTCGGTGCAGAGCTTGGCGCCGCGGTGCCGGCAGACGTTGAAGTAGGCGCGGATCGAGTGGTCCCGGGCTCGGGTGACGAGGATGGACTCGCGGCCCACGTCGACCGTGCGGAACGCACCCGGCTTCGGCAGGTCGGCGGCGCGGGCGACGCAGAACCACATCGTCTCGAAGATGCGCTCCTGTTCCTGCGCGAAGATCCCGGGGTCCGTGTAGGCGGAACCGGGCAGGGTGGCGATCAGGCTGTCCGGCAGGCTGGTCGAGGTCACGGTGCACTCCTCGGAGAACGTCGTGGATCGGTGGGGTGGCGCGGACGCCGGGTCAGGACGCGGCGGTGCCGAACTGCTTGCGCGCGCGGGTGAACAGCCGCGGCTGGTTCATGCCGAGCACGGCGACCTGCCGGCCTGCCCGCCGGTAGACGGCGAGGAAGCTGCGGTCGTCGGTGGAGCCCTCCTCGACCGTCACGCTGTCGGCCCCGGCGGCCTGGCCGACGAACTGGATCTTCACGCCGTACTGGTCGGACCAGAAGTACGGGGCCTTGGGGACGCCGGGTTCGGTCGCACCGTGGGCGAGCAGGGCGGCGACGGCTGCGGCCGGCCGTTCCAGCGCGCCGGTCCAGTGCTCGACCCTGCGGTGGGTCCCGGTGTGCGGGTCGTACCAGTTGGCGCAGTCGCCGACGGCGACCACCCCGGCCAGGCTGGTACGGCCGTCGGCGCCGCACTTCACGCCGTTGTCGAGCGCGATGCCGGAACCTTCGAGCCAGTCGACACAGGGGCGCGCGCCCACGCCGACGACGACGGTGTCTGCGGGCACGCTGCGGCCGTCCTCCAGCAGCACGGCCTCCACCTGGCGCTCACCGCTCAGCCCCTTGACCCCCACCCCGCACAACAGCCGTACGCCGTGGTCGGTGTGGAGGGCGGAGACGACGGCGCCCATGGTCTCGCCGAGCGGTCCGGCCAGCGGCGTCGGCGCCGCCTCGATCACGGTGACGTCGAGGCCGAGCGCGTACGCCGTGGAGGCGACCTCGGCGCCGACGAACCCGCCGCCGATCACCACCAGACGGCCGCCCCGGGCGAGGTCCTCGCGCAGGGCGCGGGCGTCGTCGAGGGTGCGCAGCACATGGACCCCGGCGAGGCCGTCGGCGCCGGGCAGGGTACGGGCGGCGGCGCCGGTCGCGATGACCACGCCGTCGGCGCCGACCTCCCGGCCGTCGGCGAGCCGGATCGCCCGCGCGGTGCGGTCGAGCCCGGTGGCGCGGGCGCCGAGCAGCCACTCCACGTGGAGTTCCTCCTCGTCCCGCTCCAGCGCGAGGTCCGCCTCGCCGATGGTGCCGGCCAGGAACTCCTTGGACAGCGGCGGCCTGTCGTAAGGGCGGTGGGACTCCTCGCCGATGACGACCAGTCGGCCGTCGTACCCGCGCTGCCGCAGCGAGCGCGCGGCCGACAGCCCGGCCAGCGAGGCGCCCACCACGGCCACGGTCCTCACGCGGCGCCTCCGGCGAGGCGGGCGCTGATGCACGGCGGCAGGTTGGGGGCGTCGGCGGAGAGCCGGACGTAGACCATGCCGTCCTCGACAACGACCTCGTGGGTGCGGACCGGGAGCTTGGCCGGGGGTGCGTCCACGGCACCGGTCCTGAGGTCGAACTTGGAGGCGTGCAGGGGGCATTCCACCTCGCAGCCCTCCAGCCAGCCGTCGGCGAGCGAGGCGTCCTGGTGGGTGCAGGTGTCGTCGATGGCGAAGAGCTCGCCGTCGTCGGTGTGGAACACCGACACGGGCGGGTCGATGTCGAGCCGGTGGGCCTCGCCTCTCGGCAGATCCGAGAGACGGCACGCGGGAATCATCATGACACCTCGGTGCGTATAGCGAAACGGATTGCGATTAGCGCAACGTCAGTTTGGGGGCCGCTCCGAAGCGTTGTCAAGGAGTTCACCCGCCGGTTTACGCGGGCCGCGACGGGGGTCGTCCGGGCACGCCGAACTGCCCACTACAGCGCCGGTGAACAGGGGAAACGACCTCTCTTCGGATGCCGCGACGGCCCTGCCCCGGTGGTGTCACCGGGGCAGGGCCGCTGCGTCGCGGGGCGGTCAGAAACCGCGGTCGAGCCACTCCTGGAGATGCGGCGCCTCGGCGCCGACGGTGGTGGTGTCCCCGTGTCCGGTGTGTACGACGGTGTCCTCCGGGAGTGTGAGGAGGCGTTCCCGGATCGACTCGACGATGGTGGGGAAGTCGCTGTACGAGCGTCCCGTCGCCCCCGGCCCGCCGGCGAACAGCGTGTCGCCGCTGAAGAGCGCGGAGAGGTGCGGGGCGTGGAGGCAGACGGCTCCGGGGGCATGGCCCGGGGTGTGCAGCACGGTCAGCTCGGTGCCCGCCACCTCGATGCGCTGCCCGTCGGCCAGTTCGGCGTCGGGCAGTCGGTCGGGGTGGGTCTGCTTCCACAGCGGCAGGTCGTCGGGGTGCAGCAGGATCGGGGCGCCGGTGCGGGCGGCGAGATCGGGCGCGGCGTCGATGTGGTCGTTGTGCGCGTGGGTGCACACGATCGCGCGCAGCCGACGTCCACCGAGGGCCGCGAGGATCGCGTCGGCGTCATGGGCGGCGTCGATGACGACGGCTTCGTGGTCGTCGCCCACGATCCACACGTTGTTGTCGACGTCCCAGGTGCCGCCGTCCAGCGAGAACGTCCCCGAGGTGACGAGGTGTTCGATGCGGGCGCCACCCGTCACAGGATCACCACCGAGCGCAGGACGTCTCCGTGGTGCATGCGCTCGAAGGCCTTCTCGACCTCGTCCAGGGCGATGGTCTCGGTGACGAAGGCGTCCAGGTCGAGGCGGCCCTGGAGATGGAGGTCGATGAGCATCGGGAAGTCGCGGGAGGGCAGACAGTCGCCGTACCAGGAGGACTTGAGCGCCCCGCCCCGGCCGAAGACGTCCAGGAGCGGCAGCTCCAGCTTCATCTCGGGGGTCGGCACGCCGACCAGGACGACCGTGCCGGCGAGATCCCGGGCGTAGAAGGCCTGCTTGTAGGTCTCCGGGCGGCCCACGGCCTCGATGACGACGTCGGCGCCGAAGCCGCCGGTGAGTTCGCGCACCGCGTCGACCGCGTCGGTCTCCTTGGAGTTGACCGTGTGCGTCGCGCCGAGCTTGCGCGCCGTCTCCAGCTTGCGGTCGTCGATGTCCACCGCGACGATCTTCGCCGCGCCGGCCAGGTTCGAGCCGAGGATCGCCGCGGCGCCCACGCCTCCGCAGCCGATGACGGCGACACTGTCCCCGCGCCCCACGTTGCCGGTGTTGATGGCGGCGCCCAGGCCGGCCATCACCCCGCAGCCCAGCAGTCCGGCGGCGGCCGCCGACGCGGCCCGGTCGACCTTGGTGCACTGCCCGGCGGCGACCAGCGTCTTCTCCGCGAAGGCGCCGATACCGAGAGCCGGGGAGAGTTCCGTGCCGTCGGCCAGGGTCATCTTCTGCTTGGCGTTGTGGGTGTTGAAGCAGTACCACGGCCGTCCGCGCAGACAGGCCCGGCAGTTCCCGCACACGGCACGCCAGTTGAGGATCACGAAGTCACCGGGTGCCACGTCGGTGACTCCGTCGCCGACCGCCTCGACCACTCCCGCGGCCTCATGCCCCAGCAGGAAGGGGAAGTCGTCGCTGATCCCGCCCTCGCGGTAGTGAAGGTCGGTGTGGCAGACCCCGCAGGCCTCTATCTTGACCACTGCCTCGCCCGGCCCGGGATCGGGCACGACGATCGTTTCCAGACTGACGGGGGCGCCCTTGCTCCGCGCGACGACAGCACGGACCTGCTGAGACATGGCCACTCCTCGGCTGACAGAGGTGGCGAGATGTTGCCCAATATGACACGCATCTCGTGTAACGCAACACAGCATCGCGGAGGCCGAAGCGCCGGTCAAGAATCTGTCGCATCACCGATCCGCTTGTGGTCGCACTGACGTAGGTATCATTTATTACGCAAATATCACATAGCTCCCACATCCCTAGTCCGGCACGGATGTGCTCGAGGTGAGGATGCGCGACATCACCTTCCGCGGCGGCGGTGAGCTCCCGGATCCCGGGGGCGAGGCGGAGGCGCTGCTGGACGCCCACGCCCGAGTGGTCGCCTGGGGGCCGGGAGCCCAGCGGCTGCTCGGCCACCCGGCGCGGGAGGTCCTCGGCCGTCGCGCGGACGAACTGCTGCACGGCTCCGCCGACACGGCGGATCTCCTGCGGCGCTGGGAAGAAGGCACGCGTCAGGCATCACTGCTGCTGCGACGGCGTGCCGGGGAACCCCTGGAGGCCGAGGTCTGGGCGCGCCCCCTCACCTCGGAGCGCGGTGAACGCCAGTGGCTCGTGCAGGCGTCCGCCGCACGGACGTACCACACCTACGCATTCGGGCGTGCCCTGTTGCAGGCGCTGTTCACCGACACCCCCTTCCACATCGACCTCTTCGACACGCGGATGCGGTTCATCGCCCAGAACCTCACGGAGCGCCGCGCCGGGGTGTTCCGGGGGACCGGATACGCCGGGCACACGATGCGCGAGATGGCGCCGCCCGGACTGCTGGACCTCGACGCCCTGGAGGCACGGCAGCGGCGGGTGCTGGAGACGGGCCGGGCCCTGATCAACACCGAGGTCGACGGGCACCCCGTACCCGGTTCGCCGGATGAGTACGTGTGGTCGGAGTCCATCCTGCCCCTCAGGGACCCGTCCGGGACGCTGATCGCCCTGGCCCATGTGGTCTCCGACGTGACCCAGCAGGTGCGCTCGCGCGAGCGGCTGGTCCTGGCGAACCAGGCCGGCGCCCGCATCGGCACCACCCTGGACCTCTGGCAGACGGCCCGTGAGCTGGCCGAGGTCGCGGTGCCGGGCTTCGCCGACAGCTGCCGGGTCGACCTGCTGGACTCGGTCTTCTCCGACGACGAGCCGACCGAGGACGCACAGCCGCGGACCCCGCTGCTGCGCCGGGCGGCGTCCAGCGGGCCGGCCGCCGACCCGGGTCCGGGCGGAGCCGGGACGGTGCGGGTCGGCGACCTCGACACGGCGGCGACGGCGCCCGGCTCGCCGTTCCTCGACGCCCTGGAGAAGGGCGAGTCCGTCCTCCTCACGGACGAGGGGGTGCGTGCCTGTCCGGACGCCCTGCGCGACGGCGGGCCGGACGTCCACTCCTGGCTTCTCGTCCCCATGCTCGCCCGGGGTGCCGTGCTCGGCACCGCCGTCTTCATGCGCTCCCGCTCTCCCCGCCGGTTCGAGCCCGACGACGTGCTGCTGGCCGAGCAGATCGTGAACCGCACGGCGGCGTGCGTCGACAACGCCAGCCGGTACCACCGGGAGCGGACGACGGCACGGACCCTGCGGCGCAGCCTGCTCCCCCAGCGACTGCCGTCGCCCTCGGCGGTTCGGACGGCGTCCAGCTATCAGCCGGCCAGCGAGCACACCGGGCTGGGCGGGGACTGGTTCGACGTGATCCCGCTGTCCGGTACCCGGGTGGCGCTGGTGGTGGGCGACGTGGTCGGACACGGTCTGCAGTCGGCCGTGGTCATGGGCCGGCTGCGCGGCGCCGTACGCACCCTCGCGGATCTCGATCTCTCCCCCGGCGAGCTCCTGACCCACCTGGACGACCAGATGAACCGCGCCCTCGACGAGCGCGCCGACGAAGTGTCCCTGGTGACGGGAGCGACCTGTCTGTACGCGGTGTACGACCCGGTGTCGCGCCGCTGCCGGCTGGCCCGCGCCGGTCATCCGCCCCCGGCGGTGGTGTCGGCGGACGGCGGTGTCGACTTCGTCGACCTGGCCGGCGGTCCGCCCCTCGGCCTGGGCGGTGTCATGTTCGAGGAGCGCGAGATCGCCCTGGACGACGGGGATCTGCTGGTCCTCTACACCGACGGACTGCTGGAGTCACGCGCGCAGGACGTCGACACCGGGCTGCGCCGGCTGCGCGGCGCCCTCTCCCGCACCCCCGCGTCGGCCGCCCCGCAGGAGGTGTGCGACATGCTGGTCCGCGAGCTGCTGCCGCCGGGGCGCCAGGACGACGTGGCCGTGCTGGTGGCCCGGGTGAGCGGCCTGGCCCCGGACTCGTATGTGACCTGGGAGATCGAGGCGCAGGAGCGGATGGTCGGCCGGGCGCGGGAGCTGACGGCACGGCAGCTGGCGTCGTGGGGGCTGGCGGAGGAGTCCTTCACCACCGAGCTGATCGTCAGCGAGCTGGTGACGAACGCGCTGCGCTACGGCGGCGAGCCGATCACCCTGCGCCTGATCCGGGACCGGAACCTGATCTGCGAGGTGTCGGACGGCAGCAGCACCTCCCCGCACGTGCGGCGCGCCCAGGACACGGACGAGGGCGGACGCGGCCTCTACCTCATCACCCAGCTCGCCCAGAACTGGGGGACGCGGTACGGCGAACGGGGCAAGACCATCTGGGCCGAGCAGCCGCTGTCCGGCTGACGCGCGCACGGCCGGGCCGACGAGGGGTCAGTCGTCGTCCGGGCCGGGGACCACGACCAGGAAGGCGTCCGTGTTCAGGTCCATCACCACGGTCGCCGACTCGCCCTCGGCACGGCGCTTCGCCGCGTACTCCTCGGCAGGCCAGGACCCCCGGGGAGCCCCGGCGGGAAATCGCTCCAGCACCCTCGCGCCCATAGTGGCCCGTCACCTCCCGGATCGGTGTCCGTCGTATCCTGCGGCTGCCCCGCATCGACGCGGACATGCCCGAAACGCGGGAAGAGCGCCGGTGGCCGGTCCGTGGCACGGACCCGGCGGAGTGGGAGCGTGGGGGGTCGTACCCCGCCGTACCGCTCCCGGAGTCACATCATGAACGCCTCGGTCGTCCTGTTCACCGCCGATCTGCGCCTGCACGACCATCCGCCGCTGCGGGCGGCCCTCGACGGCGCGCGCGAGATCGTGCCGCTGTTCGTACGGGACCGTGCGGTGGACCGGGCCGGATTCGCCGTGCCGAACCGGCTGGCGTTCCTCGCCGACTGTCTGCGCGACCTGGACGCGGGGCTGCGCGAGCGCGGCGGCCGGCTGGTGATCCGCTCGGGCGACCTGGTGGAGGAGGTGTGCAAGGTGGCCGCCGAGGCGGACGCCGGTGCCGTGCATCTGGCGGCGGATGTCAGCGGGCTTGCGCAGCGCCGGGAGGAGCGGCTGCGGCGGGCCCTGGAGGCGGACGGCCGGCGGCTGCAGGTGCACGACGCGGTGACCGCGGCGGTCCCGGCGGGTGCGGTGACGCCTGCCGCGTCGGACCACTACGCGGTGTTCACGCCGTACTTCCGGCAGTGGTCGCGGCAGCCGCTGCGGGATGCGGTGGCCGCGCCACGCACGGTACGGGTCCCGGACGGCGTCGGATCCGAGCCGCTGCCCGGCCGCGACCGGCTGTCCGGGGTCTCGCGGGGCCTGGCCGCCGGGGGCGAGACGGAGGGCCGCAGGCGGCTCGCGGCCTGGCTGCGGACGGGCATCGCCTCGTACGAGGAGCGTCACGACGATCTGGCCGGGGACGCGACGTCCCGGCTCTCGCCGCATCTGCACTTCGGCACGCTCTCCCCGATCGAGCTGGCGCACAGGGCCCGGCGGGCGGGCGGCCCGGGTGCCGAGGCGTTCGTACGGCAGCTCGCCTGGCGGGACTTCCACCGGCAGGTGCTCGCCGCACGGCCGGCGGCGGCCACGGCCGACTACCGTACGAAGCACGACCGTTGGCGCACCGAGCAGACCGCCGCCGAGGACATCGAGGCGTGGTGCACGGGCCGTACCGGCTATCCGGTCGTCGACGCGGCGATGCGCCAGCTGCTCCACGAGGGCTGGATGCACAACCGCGGCCGGCTGCTGACGGCGAGCTTCCTGGCCAAGACGCTGTACGTCGACTGGCGGGTGGGCGCCCGGCACTTCCTGGAGCAGCTGGTCGACGGGGACGTGGCCAACAACCAGCTGAACTGGCAGTGGGTGGCGGGCACCGGCACGGACACCCGCCCCAACCGCGTCCTCAATCCGCTCGTCCAGGCGAAGCGGTACGACCCCGACGGTACGTATGTGCGGCGCTGGGTACCCGAGCTGGAGCGGCTGGCGGGCTCGGCGGTCCATGAGCCGTGGAAGGCGCCCGCCCCGGAGCGGGCGGAGCTCGGATACCCGGAGCCGATCATCGACCTGGCGGACGGTCTGGACCGCTTCCGACGGGCTCGGGAACGCGGCTGAGCACACCTGCGAGCCACGCACAGAGCTACACATAAAGAGGAAATAAGAGCAGAATGATAGTAAGCGGCGCATACCGCACGCTTCAGACGCGGTCAGGCCTGCAAGTCAAAGGAGACGAGTCATGGCCAACGTCTCGCACGGCAGAAGTGACATAACAAGCCACCCTGATGTGACCGAAATGCGGGAACGCTACGCCCGCATGCTCGGCGGTCGCGATGTGGCACTCGTGGACGGACCGGTGTTCCTGCTCGGTCTGTACTGCGCGGCGTCCCCGTGGATCGTCCACTACGCGGCGAGCCAGCCCGCGCTCACGACCCACAACCTGATCATGGGCATAGCGATCGGCCTGCTGGCACTCGGGTTCAGCAGGGCCCCGGAGCGCATGTACGGCCTGAGCTGGGCCATGTGCGCCATGGGTGTCTGGCTGATCATCGCGCCCTGGATCGTCGGCAGCAGCCCGGACAAGGGCGTCATCATCAACAACATCGTCATCGGCGCCATCGCCCTCTGCCTCGGGCTGCTGTGCGCCGTCACGACGGCCAGGCGAACGCCCATGACGTAGGCACATCGAGCGCCCCCTTGAAGGGAGGACGCGGGGCCGGTCCGGTGACGACGGACCGGCCCCGCCGCACGGTCAGCGGCCGGGCACCAGCCAGGGCTCCTGCGGGAGCGGGCTGCCGGTCGTGCCGCTCCACGAGGTCCAGGAGCGGTGGATCGACAAGTTCGAGCGCCCGCGCCTGCGCGCGCTCGGCGACCTGAAGCGACGAGCCGAGGAAGCCATGGCCGACCAGCCCAGCTATGTCTACGTCACCTATATCGCCGGCACCCCGGAGAAGGTCTGGGACGCTCTCACGGACGCCGACCTGACCGCCGCCTACTGGGGCCACGCCAATGTCTCCGACTGGCGGCCCGGCTCCCGCTGGGAGCACCGGCGCACCGACGGCTCCGGCATCGCCGACGTGGTCGGCACCGTCGTCGAGAGCGAGCGCCCGACCCGCCTGGTCACCACCTGGGCCGCGCCCGAGAACGAGGGCGACCGGCAAAAGCACTCCCGGGTCACCTTCGACATCCGGCCGCACGCCGACATCGTCAAGCTCACCGTCACCCACGAGGACCTCAACGACGAGGGCGAACTGCGCGAGGACCGTCCGCGGCTGGGTGATCGGCACGGTGGTCGCGGCGCTGTTGCCGGTGCTGGTGGCCGTGCTGACCGGGGTCAGCAGCGATCAGAGAGGATCGCAGACCGTTCCGGTCGGACCGGGCGGCGAGCCGGTCACCGACAGCTTCTACTTCGTGCACCGGCCGCTGACGGGAGACGGCGGTATCACCGTCTCCGTCTCCGCGCTCAGCAGCAGCATCCCGAGCGGACCGGCGGACCTGGAACCCGGCACCGTGCCGTGGGCGAAGGCCGGGCTCGTCATCAGGCAGAGCACCCGTCAGGGATCGCCCTATGCGGCGATCATGGTGACCAGCGGCCACGGCGTACGGATGCAGCACGACTACGTCGACGACACGGCCGGTCCTCCCGGCCCCGCCTCCGCCGCGACCGTCCGCCGGCTGCGGCTGGACCGCTCGGGAGACGCGATCACCGGCTACGCCTCCGCCGACGGCACGCACTGGACCAAGGTGGGCACCGTGCACATGAGCGGGCTCGGACCGACCGTGCAAGGCGGGCTGTTCGTCGCGTCCCCGCCCGCCGTGGACGGCAGGGGCACCCGCGGCAGTGTGTCCACGGCCGTCTTCGGGGATCTCCGGGTCCGGGGGAACTGGGCCGGTGGTGACTGGGCCGGCACCCAGGTGGGGCCCGAATCCCCCGCCTTCGCCGGGTACCCGCGCAACACATCGGGTTCGTTCACGGGATCCGCCGGCCGTCTCACGGTGACCGGCGCCGCGACATGGCACCCGCCGTTCGCGAGACCCTGCCCACCGGTGGCACCCTCGGCGACCTCCTCACCGGCACGTTCGCCGCGCTGATCGTGGTGGTCGTCGTCGGGGCGCTGTTCATCGCCACGGGATACCGGGAGAACCTGATCCGGGTGACGCTCGCCGCCGCCCCCGCACGGAGCCGGGTGCTGCTGGCCAAGGCGGCGGTGCTGGGGGGCGTCACCTTCGTCGCCGGGCTGGCGGGAGCGGCCGTCGAGGTTCCGCTCGGCGAACGGCTCGCCCGGTCCCACGGCGGGTACGTCTTCCCGGTGACGACTTCGGCCGAACTGCGGGTGGAGTTCGGGGTGGCGGCGCTGCTCGCGGCCGCCTCGGTGCCGGCCCTCGCCGTCGGAACTCTCTTCCGGCACAGCGCCGGCGCGGTGACCACGGTGACCGTGGCCGTCGTACTGCCCTACGTCCTGATCGCCAACCCGTTCATGCCCGCGAGCGTGGCGAACTGGCTGGCCCGGGTGCCCCCGGTCGCGGCCTTCGCCGTACAGCAGACGCTCGTGCGGTATCACCAGGTCACGAGCAACTACACGCCGTACGACGGCTATTACCCGCTGGCCCCGTGGGCCGGGCTCGCCGTCCCGGCCGGCTACACGGTGGCGAGCCTGGCCGCGGCCGCCCTCCTTCTCCGGCGGAGGGACGCATGAGACAGGCCCTGCGTGCGGAATGGACGAAGACACGGACCGTCAGCGGCCCGCTGTGGCTGCTGCTCGGTACGGTCGCGGCGACCGTGGCCCTGAGCGCCTGCGCATGCTCGGTGGTGAGCTGCGGGTCCGCCGGCTGCGGTGACATGACCAGGCTCAGCCTCGTCGGCGTCCGACTGGGCCAGGCGCCGGTCGTCGTCCTGGCCGTACTGGTCGTCGCGGGTGAGTACGGCACGGGCATGATCCACACCACCCTGACGGCGATGCCGCGTCGCGCCACCGTCCTGGCGGCCAAGGCCGTCACGCTCACCGGGATCGTGGCCGCGGCCGGGACCGTCGCGGTTCTCGGCTCGCTGGCGGCCGGGCGGCTCCTCCTGCCCGGCCGTGCCTTCACGGCCGCCCCCGGCCACCCGCCCCTGTCCCCGACCGACGGCCCCACGCTCCGTGCGGCCGTCGGGTCGGTCCTCTACCTGACCCTGATCGCCCTGCTCAGCCTCGGCATCGACACCGTCGTACGTGACTCGGCGGCCGGTATCGGAATCGTCCTCGGCCTGCTCCACCCGGTCCCCGTCGTCTCCGCGACGATCGGTGATCCGCACTGGCAGCGCCTGCTCCAGCGGATCGGGCCGATGAGCGCCGGGCTGGCCGTCCAGGCCACCACCGACATCCACAGCCTGCCCATCGGCCCCTGGCCCGGCCTCGGCGTCACCGCCGGATGGGCCACCGCGGCACTCCTGACCGGCGGGCTGGCGCTGCGCCTGCGCGACGCCTAGCGCGCCCGGCCCTCACCTCGACGGCCGGTCCTCAGCCCGTCACCTCGAAGGAGATCCACACGTCCGGCGGCAGCTCCGGCCGGTCCGGCACCGGGCGGGGCTCCTCGGTCCAGGCGTCCCCGGCGACCTCCGCCGCGACGCGTCGCCAGAAGGCGACCGCGCCGGGGTTCTCGTACTGGAACGCGATCTCCCAGTGGCCCGGATGCCGAGCGAGGACCTCGCGGACCCCGCGCAGCCCGATGCCGGCCCGTCGGGCGCCGCGCACCACGAAGAAGCTGTTGAGCACCCGCACCGGCCCGGTCAGCCCGCGGACGAACGCGAGGCCGACCGGGCGCTCGCCGCTGACGAGCAGGTAGCAGGCCGAGTCCGGTGAGGAGAAGGCGTCCTGGACGCGCTCGTTACGGAAGGTCCCGTCGGGGTTCGGCAGGATGTCCCGGAACTCCGACAGGTCGTGACGGAACATGAGCCACAGCCGTTCGACGGCAGGGCGGTCCTCGGGGACGGCGGGGCGGACGGACACGTCCGACGCAGTGATCTCGGTCATGAAAAAAGCCTCGTCCAGCGGGAGTTGACCGCGCCGGACGAGGCGGACGTGTGCCGGTGAGCTTACCCCACAACAGCGCTCTCGGGTGTCAGATAGTCCTCCTCGATCTCCCGCTCCCCGAACGGCCACACCTTCTCCAGCCGCGCCCAGATGAAGAACGCCACGCAGCCGAGGGCGAGCCAGGCCAGGGACCACTCGATGGGATGGCGGCCCGGGGAGTTCTTGTCGGCGTAGCCGTAGATCACGCACCAGCCGGCGAAGGCCAGGATGCTCGGCACGGGGTAGAGCCACATCCGGTACGGCCGCTTCAGCTCCGACTGCCGGCGGCGCAGCACCGTGAGCGCCACGATCTGGGCCAGCGCCTGGACGATCACCATCACGGTGGTGAGGAGCTGGATGAGCGTGGCCAGGTCGGTGTGACGGCCGATCAGGAAGCCGACGGCGGTGATCACGCCCATGGTCGCGAGGCCCAGCATGGGGAAGCGGTGCTTGGGGTGGAGCTTCTCGTACGGCCGGAAGAAGACCCGGTCGCGGGCCGCGTCGTAGGGCACCCGGGAGCCGCCGAGCAGGCCGGTGAAGACCGAGGCGAAGGCCGTGATCAGGATCAGGACGGTGACCGTGTCGGCGGCCCCCTTGCCCCAGGTCTTCTCGAGGACCGCCGAGGCCACGGAAGTCGACGCGATGTCGGCCGGGTTCGTCATACGGTGCCAGTCGATGACACCGAGGGTGCCGATCTGGAGCAGCAGGTAGATCGCCATGATGCCGAGGATCGAGAAGAGGATGGACCGCGGCAGGACACGGCCGGGGTCCTTGATCTCGGCGCCCATGTAGGCGGTGGTGTTGTAGCCGAGGTAGTCGTAGATGCCGATGGTCAGGCCCGCGGCGAAGCCGAGCCAGAAGTGGTCGCTGGTCAGGTCGAAGGCGTGCGCCGGGTAGGTGAAGGCCAGGTGCGGGCTGAAGTCGCTCGCGGCGGCGACGATCACCAGCAGCACCGAGGCGATCATCACCGCCCACATCACGGCGGTGATCCGGGCGATGTGCTCGATACCGCGCCAGAGCAGGAGCACCACCAGGGCGATGACGCCGAGCCCGATCAGGTCGCCGGAGGTCTGGCCGAGGCCGGGGGCTAGGTAGCCCAGGTACTGCACGAAGCCGACCACACCGGTGGACATGATCAGCGGGATGAAGAGCATCGCCGTCCACACGAACAGGAACGGCATCAGGCGTCCGGTGCGGTACTGGAAGGCCTGGCGCAGATAGACGTAACTGCCGCCGGACCCGGGCATCGCGGCGCCGAGTTCGGCCCAGACCAGGCCGTCGCAGAGGGCGAGCACCGCGCCCGCGACGAACCCGATCACCGCCTGGGGGCCGCCGAACGCGGCGACCATCAGCGGGATGGTCACGAACGGGCCGATGCCGCACATCTGGCTCATGTTGATGGCGGTGGCCTGGAACAGGCCGACGCGCCGGACGAAGCCGCCTTCGGACGGCGGACTACCAGGACCGAGGGGACTACCGGGACTACCGGGACTACCGGGACTACCGGGACTACCAGGGCTACCGGACATGGCGGGGCTCCTGAGGCAGGGACGGGGCGAGGAGGACGAGACGGACGAGAAGGACGACAAGGACAAGGAGAACGAGGAGGAGCAGGCGTCGGCCGACAGGGCGGGATGGCCGATAAAGTTAAGGAGCCTTACTAGATGCGTCAAGTATGCGACAGGAATCGGTGAGAATGGTCCGATGGCCGCCAGCGATGTCGTAGAGCAGCAGGAACAGCCCTGGAGCCGGCAGCGCCTGCGCAGCACCAACGAGCGGCTGCTGCTGGACCGGCTGCGCGCGCTCGGCTCCGCGTCCCGGGCCCAACTGGCCCGCGAGACAGGGCTGTCGAAGCCGACCGTGTCGAGTGCGCTGGCGTCACTGGAGTCGGCGGGGCTGGTCCACGAGGTCGGCACCCACGCCCCGGAGCGCGGCCGCACGGCCGTGCTGTACGCGCCGGACCCGGCGGCTGGGTACGCACTCGGCATCGACGTCGGCCGCGGCTGGCTGCGGGTGGCGGTCGCCGACCTGGACGGCACCCTGGTCGCCCGCTCCGACGTGCGCAACCGGGCCCGCGGCTCGGGTGCCATGGCCGACCTGCTGGTCGGCACCGCACGGCAGGTCGTCGCCAACTCGGGGGTGGACCCGGCCGAGGTGGTGCACGGGGTGGTGGGCACGCCGGGGGTGTACGACGAGCGGCAGCGGCGGGTGCGGTACGCCATGCATCTGCCGGGCTGGGGCCGGGCGGGGCTGTTCGACCGGATGCGCGCGGAGCTGGGCGTTCCGCTGGAGGTGCACAACGACGCCAATCTCGCGGCGCTGGGCGAGTACACGTACGGCGTCGGTGCGGGCAGTCGGCTGTTCGCGTACATCATGATCGGCACCGGTCTGGGGATGGGGGTGGTCAGCGAGGGCCGGCTGTTCACCGGGGCTCACGGGCTCGCCGGGGAGATCGGCTTCCTGCCCTGGCCCGGACAGCAGCGCAAACCCGAGCGGCTGGAGGACGCCGTGTCGGGGGTGGCCGTGGTCGAGACGGCGCGGCGGCTCGGGATGACCGGGCAGCTCACCGCGAAGTCCGTGTTCGACGCGGCACGTCAGGGTGATCAGGCGGCTGTCGAGGCGGTACGCCTTGAGGGCGAGCGGATCGCGCACACGGTGGCGGCGGCCGCGGCCGTGCTCGATCCGGACCTGGTGGTGCTGGGCGGCGGGGTCGGCCACAGCGTCGACCTGCTGCTGCGCCCGGTACGGGATCACCTGCGCACTCTCACCCCGCTGCGCCCGAAGCTCGCGCCCAGCCGGCTGGGGGAGGACGCGGTGCTGCTCGGCGCGGTGGCCACGGCCCTGGGGACCGCCCGTGACCTGGTCTTCGAGCGCCGGTCGGCCGCCTCCTGAATCCGGCGCCGCCAACTCGCCCGGGCGCCACGGTGATTGACACGTCCCTCTCGGGACCCTAGCTTGAGCCAGGTTAGTAAAGTTTCCTAACTTTACGAGCCTGGAGACCATCGTGTTCCCTCGCCCCGCCCCCGGATACCGCCTCGGCGCGGCCGCCGTGACCCTCGGCCTGCTCGGTTCACTCAACACCAGCGCCTGGGCAGGTGCCCGCGACCCGGCCCACGGGCACGCCCGGATCACCCGTGTGCCGTCGGTCGCCGGGTCCGGGACCCCGCTGTCGGGCTTCGCGATCCAGTCGACGGCGAAGGTGGGCGACTCCGCGTCGGCGGTCTCCTCCCCCGGCTATCCGGCGAAGGGCTGGTATCCGGCCGGGTCCCGCTCCACGGTCCTGGCCGCGCTCCTCGCCGACGGGGTGTACGACGACCCGTTCGTCTCCACCAATCTGCAGAAGATCCCCAAGTCCCCCTTCCAGGTGCCGTGGTGGTACCGCAGCGACTTCACGGTGAAGGACACCGCGCAGCGCACCTACCTGGACTTCAGCGGGGTGATCTCGGCGGCCGACGTGTACGTCAACGGCCACCGGGTCGCGACGGCCGCGGACATCGCCGGCGGCTACACCCACCACGAACTGGACGTCACCTCACTGGTGAGGTCCGGGACGAACACGGTCGCCTTCCGCATCCAGCCGAACGATCCGAACAAGAACCTCACCATGGGCTGGCTCGACTGGCTGCAGCCGCCGCCCGACCAGAACATGGGCATCGTCCGTGACGTCCTGGTCCGGCGCGGCGGCCCGGTCGCGCTGCGCGACGCGCACGTGGTGACGAAGCTCGCGGTGCCGTCCCTGGCGACGGCCGACCTGGCGGTGAAGGCGCGGGTCCGCAACGACTCGGACACGCCGGTCGCCGCCGAGGTCTCCGGCACCGTCGCCGGGGTCACCCTCACCAGGTCGGTCGCGCTCGCCGCCCACCAGACCAAGACCGTCACCTTCACCCCCGCCGACACCCCCGGTCTGCACCTGACCTCCCCGAAGGTGTGGTGGCCCGCGGGTATGGGCGGCCAGCCCCTCTACGACCTCGACCTCACCGCGTCCGTCGCCGGCACGGCCTCGGACACCGCCCACGAGAGCTTCGGCGTCCGGGACGTCCGGGCCCCCCTGAACTCCGACGGCGCCCGCCAGTACTCGATCAACGGCCGCCGGCTGCTGATCAAGGGCGGCGGCTGGTCACCGGACGAGTTCCTGCGCTGGGACCGCACCTATGCCGAGGACCGCCTGAAGTACGCCCTCGACCTGGGCCTGAACGCCATCCGGCTGGAAGGCCACATCGAGCCCGACGAGTTCTTCGGCCTCGCCGACCGCCTCGGCGTCCTCACCCTGCCCGGCTGGGAGTGCTGCGACAAGTGGGAGGGGCAGACCAACCCCGGCGAGAGCGGCCAGAAGTGGACCGCCGCCGACTACCCGGTCGCCCAGGACTCGATGGCCGCCGAGGCCGCCCGGCTGCGTGACCACCCGAGCGTGGTCTCCTTCCTGATCGGCAGCGACGCCGCGCCCGACGCGAAGATCGAGAAGAACTATCTGGACGCCCTGGACGCCGCCGACTGGGCCGTCCCGGTGGTCCCCGCCGCCTCCGACAAGTCGGCTCCCCAGCTCGGCAGTTCGGGCATGAAGATGACCGGCCCCTACGACTGGGTCCCGCCGGGCTACTGGTACGCCAAGCGCGAGGGCGGCGCCACCGGCTTCAACTCCGAGACCAGCGCGGGCCCGGACATCCCCACCCTCGACACCCTGCGCCGGATGATGACCCCGGCCGAACTCGACACCCTCTGGAAGGACCCGGACGCCAAGCAGTACCACCGCTCGCCGTCCGCGACCTTCGGCACCCTGAAGATCTACGACGCCGCGCTCACCGGCCGCTACGGCGCCCCGACGGGCCTGACCGACTACGTCCGCAAGGCGCAGCTCGCCCAGTACGAGAACGTCCGCGCCCAGTACGAGGCGTACGGACGCAACCAGACCGACGCCTCGAAGCCGTCCACCGGGGTCGTCTACTGGATGTTCAACAGCGGCTGGACGTCCCTGCACTGGCAGCTGATGGACCGTTACCTCGACCAGGGCGGCGCCTACTTCGGCGCGAAGAAGGCCAACGAGCCCCTGCACATCCAGTACTCCTACGACAACCGCGCGGTCGAGGTGGTCGGCAACCGGCCCGCCCCGGCGTCCGGGCTCACCGCACGGGCGACCCTGTTCAACCCGGACGGCACCCAGCTGTACGACAGGAGCGTCTCGGGCCTCTCCGTCACCGGCGGCGGAGCGCACACCACCGCTCTCACGCTGCCGGCGTCGGTGAGCGGGCTGTCGTCGACGTATCTGGCGCGACTGGTCCTGACCGACGCGGACGGCAGGGAGGTGAGCCGCAACGTCTACTGGCTCTCCACCAGGCCCGACACCCTGGACTGGGCGAAGAGCGACTGGTACCACACACCGACGACGGGCTTCGCGGACCTGACGGGGCTGTCGTCGATGGCCGAGGTCCCGGTCACGGCGACGGCCTCGACGACGGACTCGGACGGCACGTCCACGACCACGGTCACGATCCGCAACACGGGCACGGGCAGGACCCCGTCCCTGCTGACGGACGTCCATCTCGTCGACGCGCAGGGCAGGCCAGTGCTGCCGGTGCGCTGGTCGGACAACGAGGTCAGTCTGTGGCCGGGCGAGTCCGCGACCCTGACGGCCACCTACCGCACCGCCGACCTGCACGGCTCCGCACCCCGGGTGCGGGTCTCCGGCTGGAACGCGCGGGAGCGGACGTACGCGGCCCGATGAGCGGACGGGCCCGGCCGAGAGATCCGGCCGGGCCCCTATCCCTCAGCTCACGTTGAGGGCCGTGTCGTCGATCACGAAGGACGTCTGCAGGGTGGATCCCTCGGCGCCGGTGAACTTGAGCGTCACGGTCTGGCCCGCGTAGCTCGCCAGGCTGAAGCTGCGCTGGGTGTAGCCGCTGGCGGCGTTGAGGTTGGAGTAGGTCGCCAGGGTGCCCAGTACGGTGCCCGAGCTGTTGAGGACCTGGACCTTGAGCGTGTCGTACGCCGTGCTGGTGGAGGTCTCCGCCGTGTCGATGTGCAGATAGAAGCTCAGTGCGGCGGTGGTGCAGGCGGACGGGATGGTCACCGACTGGGAGAGCGTGTCGGTGTGGGAGGAGCCGTAGCCGTCCAGCCAGGCGTAGTACGAACCGGTACGGGCCGACTCACTGCTGGAGTTGGTGATGACACCGCTGGTAGCGCTCCAGGTGGTGTTGCCGGACTCGAAGCCGTTGTTGCCGAGGAGTTGGGCGGAGGTGCAGGTACCGGTGCCGCCACCGCCGCCTCCGCTGCTGCTGCCGCTCGCACCGGCGAGCCAGGCGGTGGCGTTGAGGGCGAGGGCGGCGTTGGTGGCGCCGGAGTCGTTCCAGCCGTCGTACAGGGTGTTGCCGGACTGGCCGGTGCCGTCGTCGATCGGCGAGCTGTCGCCCCAGAAGGCGACCCGCCCGCTGCCGAAGGTGCTGGTCAGGAAGAAGGCGCCGGTGTTGCCGGAGTAACCGCTGCGGTACAGCAGCCCCTTGACGTTCGAGTTGTCGGAGGGCGTGAGGGTCGCGGTCGTGCCGTTGGCGATCAGGCTCTTGGTGACGGTGCCGAAGGAGCCGTTCAGCACCGGGTCGGTGCTGTCGCTGATGGCGGCCGGGTAACCGGAGCTGATGTTCAGCGAGTCGATGGAGAAGCCGAACGGGTCGGACGAGTCGACGCTGTTGTTGGTCATCAGGTCGTTGAGGATCTCGACCGCGTCGTAGCCGTCGTTGTTGCGGTCGGCGCCGGTGTGGTCGGAGATCATGAACAGCCCGCCGCCGTTGTTCACGAAGTTCATGATGGCCGTCTTCTCGGCCGTCGTGAACAGCGTGTTGGGCTCGGGCAGGACCAGCGCGTCGAAGTTCGACAGGTCGGTCGTGGACGAACCGCCGTACGTGAGGGCGCTGGTGGCGGTCTTCAGACTGTAGCTGCCGGTCTTCTGCAGGGCGACGCCCCACGACGACAGCGCACCGGTCCAGTCCGTCTCCGCGGACGGGGAGGAGTTCTCGGCCAGCGGGTCGGGCTTGCTGGTGGAGATGATCCAGTCCGCGTTGCCTGCCTCCTCGGCATGGCCGTCGTCGAACAGGACACGGTAGGTGGTGGCCGCGTGAGCGGGCGTGGCGGCGGTGCCGACCTGGAGGGCGGCTCCCGAGAAGAGCAGTGCGAACCCGGCCAGGGCGGTGGTGAGTCTGTGGCGGGATCTGCTGGATCCAAGCATCCGGCGAACCTCCATGAGGGGTGGGGAAGAGGCGGTGCGGGCGCCAACTCTGCGCGCGTAGAACAGGCTTGAGATTTCTACACGCGTCAACTCATTGAAAGGTACATGGCATGTCCGGTCGGTGAACAGAAAACCGCCGTAACAACCGGACGGGACTGGCTCCGGCCTGAGCGGGCAGATTGGACTGCAGCGGGGTACCGACGAAGAGGGGCGGAAATGGAGATCTCGGGCATCATCAGTGCCATCATCATCGGCGCCATCATCGGTGTCCTGGGGCGCCTGGTCGTCCCCGGCCGCCAGCACATCGGCCTGCTGTGGACGATCGTCGTCGGCATCGTGGCGGCGCTGCTGGGCTCGGCGATAGCGGCGGGCTTCGGCGTGGCCGACACGAAGGGCCCCGACTGGATCGAGTGGTTCATCCAGATCGCGCTGGCGGCGGTAGGCGTGTCGGCCCTGGACCGGGCCAAATCACGCCGGTGACTTCAGAGCGCCCCGTCAGGGGCGCTGGGGGTACCCCCGGCCGAAGGCCGGGGGAGGAACTGCGCGAGCAACCACCCACGACCCGCGGCCGCTCACACGGCGTAGATGTACGGCGTGGTCGTACTCAACGCATGGAAACCGAGCCGCTCGAGAATCGGCCGGCTCATCGGCAACGCATCCACCTGCAGATACCGGTACCCGTGGTCCGCGGCGACACGCGCACGGTGAGCGACCAGGGCGCGGTACACCCCGCGCCCCCGCCACCCCTCCACCGTGCCGCCGCCCCACAGGCCGGCGAACCGCGTCCCCGGCACCAGCTCCATACGCGCGGCGCTCACCGGCTCGTCCCCGGCCAGCGCCACGACGGCGACGACGGTGTCGGGCCGCTCGGCCAGCTGCGCCAGCAACCGGTGCCGCAGCCCGGACCCGTCGGTGCCGAAGGCCTTCTCGTGGACGTCCACCACGAGATCGACGCCTGCCGCATCCGTGGCGGCTACCACCCGTACGCCGTTGGGAAGTTCAGCCCTGTCGACGGTCTGCCCGGCGGCCTCGGCGATCATCAGCGTCTCCTCGGGCTCCGGCCGCAGCCCTGCCGCGACGAGCCGCGCGCCGAGGTCATACGGGAGATCATGGCCGTAGAGCTTCCACTCGAACTCGAGGCCCAGCCCGCCGAAGTGGTCGATCTGCTCGGCGATGGCACCATCCGCGGTCGTCTCGTCCAGGCCCGACCAGAGGACCCCGTTCCACCCTTCGGCGTCCGCGACCTGTCGCACCACCCCGCCGACGCGTTCCACACGGGCACCGGGGCCGTCGGGCCGGGCGCCCTCGCGCATGTCACGGTCGTACAGGGCGAGCACTGCTTGATGATCCATACCGGCACTTCAGCATCCCCGCCCCGCGGCGGCAACGCATTTACGAAGGGTCAGCCGAGTTCGAGTGTCGTGACCCCGAAGACCCGCTCGCGGGCGTGGTCGCGGACCGGGCCGGTGTACATACGGGCGGTCTCGAACGAGGCGGTGAATCCGGCCTCTTCGGCGAGGGCGACACCCGCCGCGCTGGTCTCGGGCACGTCGATGGCGACCTGACCGTCGGCCGCCTCGGCGGTGAGGGCGGCGAACAGGGCGCGGGCGTCCTCTGCGGTGTCGGCGAAGAGGGGGCCGATGCGCAGGGTGTCGCGGCCGGGGCGGAGCACGCCGTAGCCGGTGAGGCGGTCGCCGTCGTGGCGTACGAACGCCTTGTGACCGGTGCCGGTCAGCCAGGCGGCGAGAAAGCGCGGCCGGTCGGCCGGGTGGCAGGCGCTGTCGTACGCCGTGATGTCCGCGACGTCGGCGGGATGCACCGGGCGGATGCCCGACGGGGGCTCGACGGCCGGCGCGGCGCCCGTGAACCGTATCGTGCGGTAGGCGAGTTCGAAGCCGGACTGGCGGTAGTTGTCCTGCTGGGCCACCACGCCGTCCAGGCCCACGGTGCGGTTGCCGGCGTGGGCGAGGGCGGTCTTCCAGGTGGTCAGCCCGTGGCCGTGGCCGCGCAGGTCGGGGCGGACCAGGTAGCAGCCCAGAAAGGCGTAGTCGGCGCCGTAGTTGACGACGGAGATCGCCGAGACCGGTTCCCCGTCGACACGGCCGATGAAGAACCCGTCGGGATCCTGCGCGAAGAAGGCGGGGCCGTCCGACACACCCGGATTCCAGCCCTCGTCCGCGGCCCAGCCGCTGATCACCGGCCAGTCGTCGAGCGTGGCCCGGGTGACGACGAGGTCCGCGGGGGCCGGAGAGGTCATCGATGCGCTCCCTTGTGTGGCTGGGTCGGGCGGCGCGGCGACCGGCACCGCGCCCGCAGCATCCTTCCCGATCACCGGGCGCGGCGCCACGCCTGGATCAAGCCGCCGGTGTGCCCAACAAGCTGTTTCAGGGCGCTCGTTGACCCGACACGGCCCAGGGCTGCCGGACCCGGACATGGCGAAGGCCCCACCGGTCGGGGTCCGATGGGGCCTTGTCCATGAGAACGGCGGCGCCCCGCCTCGGCTATCACGGCTGCCGGTCAGCGCTTCCGGCCGGGCCGGAAGCGCCGGTGCAGGGCGGTCCCGGTGAGCAGGAGTGCCGCGCTGCCCGCGACGGCGGGACCCGCGAGGTCCGTGCCGGTGTGGGCGAGGGTGGACGTGGTGGGCGGTGCGGCGGGGGGCTGGGTCTTCGGCCCGGGGTGGGTCCTGACCGGGGCCGGCGGCTCGGGAGCGGGCGGCTGGGAGGGGGGCGGCTGCACGGGAGGCGGCTGCGGGACATGGGTCTCCGGCGGACTCGGGTGGTCGCCGGAGGTGTTCACGCAGGTGTTGCCGGCCGCCGGGTTGAGCAGCCCCGGCGCGTTCACGGTGTTACCGCACACGTTCACCGGGACCTGTACCGGCAACTGGATGCCGTTGCCGGAGAGCACCCCTGGCGAGTCCTTCTCGACGCCCTGCGCGGACGCGCCGCCGGACGTGGCCGAGCCACCGGACACGGCCGAGTCACCGGACACGGCCGAGTCACCGGGCGTGGACCCGTAGCCGGACGTGTCGTGAGCGGCGCCGCCGCCCTTGTTCACACAGGTGTTGCCGGCCGCCGGGTTGAGCAGCCCCACCACGTTCACGGTGTTACCGCACACGTTCACCGGGACGTGCACCGGCAACTGGATGCCGTTGCCGGAGATCACCCCGGGCGAACCGGCCGCGATGCCGTTCGCGCCGGAGTCGGCCCAGGCCGGGACCGCCACGGCCATCGCCCCGGAGGCGGCGGCTACGGCGATCACACCGTTTCGGGTAACCCGTTTCATAGGTTCCCTGCCTTCCAGACATGATTGCGGGCGCTCGCCCGCAACGGTTAAAACGCAGACGAACCATCTGAGTTATGGCTTGTCCCTCTTTCACCCCATCGAGCGACACTGTTCTCGAACCGGGAGCAAAACTGTGCAAGGGATCCGAAGCGGTTGACCGAGGGGTTGACCGAGGGGTTGACCGAGCGGGTGACCGGCGGCTCAGTATGGCGCCCCGGCCCGGTCCGCTCGCCGGGAGGCGTGCTCCCCGGGGCCCGCTTATGGTGATCGAAAGCCCCGGTCACGGAGCGTCCATGGAGGCCCTCGATGCCGGCCAATCCCCGAACCCGGCCCGCCGTGCGACGCTGTGCCGGTGCCGGAGCCGTCGCCCTGACCCTGCTCGGCGCGGGGCTGCCCGCGGCCGCGGCGGCCGGCGGCGGTGAGCCGGACCTGACCCGGTTCTACCGGCAGAAGGCCCGGTGGGTGGTGTGCAAGGACGTGGAGCTGCCCAAGGACATGCAGTGCGCCAAGGTGACCGTCCCGCTCGACTACGCGAGACCCGCCGAGGGCACCATCGACCTCGCGCTGTCCCGCTACCGGGCGACCGGGAGGTCACGGGGCTCGGTGCTGCTGAACTTCGGCGGCCCCGGCGGCTCGGGCGTCAGCCAGCTCGGGCTGGCCGGCAAGGACTTCATGAGCCTGACCAACGGCTACGACGTGGTCGGCTTCGACCCGCGCGGGGTCGGCCGCTCCTCCCCCGTGAGCTGCGGAGAGGGCACCGGCGGGGGCGCGGACGACGGAAGCACGGACGCTGGAAGCACGGACGACGGCGGGAGCGCGGACGACATACCCGACGCCGGCCGTCCGCAGGCCCTGCTGAAGGCGCTGAAGCAGCTGACGGTCCGGTGCGCCGCACACTCCGGCCCCGTGCTCTCCCACATAGGCACCGTGAACGCCTCCCGGGACCTGGACGTCATCCGCCAGGCCCTCGGTGACGAGAAGCTGAACTACCTGGGTTTCTCCTACGGCACCAGGCTCGGCGCGGTGTACGCGGCGCAGTTCCCCCACAAGGTGGGCCGGATGGCGCTGGACGGCGTGGACACGCTGACCGAGTCGCCGGCCGAGCAGGGGATGGCGGGCGCCCGCGGACAGCAGACGGCGCTGGACGACTTCCTGGACTGGTGTGTCACCGACGTGGCATGTCCGTTCGGGCAGGACCGGCGCAAGGCCGGGGACGCCGTCGTCCGGCTGGTGCGCTCGCTCGACGAGCACCCGGTCGTGTCGGACTTCGGCGGCCCCTTCTCCGGTCAGGACCTGGTGGGTGCCCTCGGGCAGGGGCTGTACGGCAAGGAGCTGTGGCCCCGGCTGGAACGGGCGCTGGCCTCGCTGATCGAGGACGGGGACACCCGGGGGGTGCAGAACTTCGCGTCCGGCGGCTACGCCGTCCCGCTCGGGCCGCCGCACAACGGCGGCCTGGTCGGCAGCGCGGACATCCCCGCGGACAACCTGTCGGCGGCCCTGATGGCGATCAACTGCGCCGACGACCCGGACCGGCCGAGTGCGGAGCAGCTCACCCGGGACGTCGCCCGGCTGAACGAGGCGTACCAGCGGGCGTCGCCGGTCTTCGGCCGGCTCCGGCTCACCCAGGTGATGCTCTGTTACGGCCGGCCGCGCGGCACGGACTTCATCCGCGACAAGGTGAAGGACGTGGACTCCGCGCGGATGCTCCTGGTGGGCACGCGCGGGGACCCTGCGACGCCGTACGCCTGGACGATCGAGACGGCGAAGCGGCTCGGGCCGTCGGCCGTGGTGCTGGACAACAGGGGCGACGGCCACACCGGGTACTCGTCCTCCAGGTGCGTGCACGGCAAGGTCGACGACTTCCTGCTGTACGGCACGCTGCCGGCCGACGGCAGCTCCTGTCCGGCGGACGACGACCGCGGCTCCGTCACCGACTCGCCGGACTGAGGTTCAGGCGAGGGTCAGTTCGGGGGTGTAGAGGTCGAGCCAGTGGGCCAGGTCGAGGGTGCGTTCCAGGCCGCGCCGGGCGGCCTGGGTGCTCAGCTCGGTCCGGTGGGCGGCCCGGTTCACCTTCTCCCGGTCGACGATGTCGAAGACCCGGTGGTCGGGTCGGGCCAGCAGGTCCTTGACCTGCACTTGGAGGGCGCGGCCGTACTCCGGGTCCTGGGTGGACGGGTAGGGGCTCTTGACCCGGTCGTACACGGACTGCGGGAGGACGTCCTTGGCGGCCTCCCGCAGCAGGGTCTTCTCGCGGCCGTCGAAGGACTTGAGGGCCCAGGGCGCGTTGTAGACGTACTCGACGAGCCGGTGGTCGCAGAACGGCACCCGGACCTCCAGGCCGACGGCCATGCTCGTCCGGTCCTTGCGGTCGAGCAGGATGCGTACGAACCGGGTGAGGTGCAGATAGCTCATGCGGCGCATGCGGTACTCGAAGTCGCTCTCGCCGTCGAGGCGCCGGAGGCCGGTGAGGGCGGAGCGGTAGGACTCGGAGATGTACGACTCCAGGTCGAGGTTCTTGGCGAGGTCCGCGCGCAGTACGTCGGCGTCGTCGCCGAAGTGCCGGGCGAACTGGACCAGCCAGGGAAAGGTGTCGGCGTTGCGGGCCTGCTCGTCGAAGAACTGCAGGTAGCCGCCGAACACTTCGTCGGCGGACTCGCCGGAGAGCGCGACGGTGGACTGGTCGCGGACGGCCCGGAACAGCAGCAGCAGCGAGGCGTCCATGTCGCCGAACCCGGTCGGCAGGTCGCGGGCCCGGATCACTCGCTCGCGGACGGCGGGGTCGGCGAGGCTGCCCGAGTCGAGGACGATGTCCTGGTGGTCGGTGCGGGCGAGCCGGGCCACGTCGTGCACGAAGGGCGTGTCGGGGGTGCCGCGCAGTTCGTCGGCGACGAAGTTGTCGGTCTGGCCGACGAAGTCGACGGCGAAGCTGCGGACCTTCTCGCCCTGTGCGGCGAGCTGCTGGGCGGCCAGGGCGGTCATCGCGGAGGAGTCGAGGCCGCCGGAGAGCAGGGTGCAGCGGGGCACGTCGGCGACCAGCTGGCGGCGCACGATGTCGTCGAGGAGCTCGCGGACGGTGGCGACCGTGGTGTCGCGGTCGTCGGGGTGCGGGCGGGTCTCCAGGCGCCAGTAGACGCGGGTGTGCAGACCGGAGCGGTCGACGGTGACGACCGTGCCGGGCTCGACCTCGCGCATGCCCTCCCACACGGCGCTGCCCGGGGTCTTGACCATGGTGAACAGCTCGCGCAGGCCGTCCAGACCGACCCTGGGACGGACCAGCGGGTTCGCCAGGATCGCCTTGGGTTCGGAGCCGAACAGGACGCCGTCGGGGGTCGGGTACATGTAGAAGGGCTTGATGCCCATGCGGTCGCGGATCATCACGAGCTTGTCGTGGCGGCCGTCCCAGACGGCGAACGCGTACATGCCGTTGAGTCGCTCGGCGACGGTGTCGCCCCACTCCAGATAGCCGTGCAGCACCACCTCGGTGTCGGAGTCGGTGGTGAACCCATGGCCGCGGTCGGCGAGTTCGCGGCGCAGTTCGGTGAAGTTGTACGCCTCGCCGGAGTAGACCATCGCGACGGAGCCGTCCGGGGTGCGCACGCTCATGGGCTGGCGGCCGCCGGGCAGGTCGATGATCGCGAGCCGGCGGTGCCCGAGGGCGGCGGGCCCCTCGCTCCAGGTGCCCCGGTCGTCGGGGCCGCGGTAGGCCATGGTCTCGGTCATCGCATCCAATGCGCGTGTCTCGGTGGTGAGGTCACGGTCGAAGGAGACCCAGCCGGTGATGCCACACATGCGTTACCTCCTGCTGCCGGTCGGCCGGGCGCGGACGTCACCTGGGCTTCCACCGGGAGTTCGATTGCCCGAGCTAACCACTTGTATTCGGCACCTATATATCGAGCGTGCGCCCGGGACCCCGGCCGGTCAACCTGGACGTAACACGGACGGCCGATCCCCCTCACTCTTTCGGCCGCGCTTTGCATGCGCGAGGGCCACGGCCGTGCTCCGCATCGGGCCCGGCCCGCCCGGAACCGGCCAAGCGCAAAATGTTCCCCAAGCAAACCGGCGCCGGGCTTTCCGCCCGGCGCCGGTCACCTGCCGCTGCCACCGCCTCGCCCTACGCTTCCCCCGTCACTTCGCTGTAACTCGCCGTCACTTCGCCGTCACGAACCGGTCGATCGTCGCCGTCAGCTCGGCCGGCCGCTCCACCGGGAGCTCGTGTCCCGCGTCGATGATCCGGACCTCCGCGTCCGGGTAGGCCTTGGCCATCCGCAGCATCTGCCCCACCGGCAGCTGGATGTCGTGGTAACCGTGCACCATCAGGGTCGGGGCGGTGATCTCAGCGGCCCTGTCGAGGACGTCGAAGGCCCGCATGGCGCCGTACAGCGTCATGACGACCTCGCGCGGGGTGGCGGCGGAGGCGCGGATGTACTCGCGTATCTCCTCGCGGGGATGTCCGGGGGCGAAGGCCCGCTGGATGTTGGTGGCGACGAACATCTTGTACGGCACCAGGGTCGAGGCGGCCATCAGCAGACCGCGGCCGCGGCTGTATGTCATCCGGCCGATGGAGTTGACCAGCACCATCCGCTCGACCCGCTCGGGGTGGGTGAGCGCGAGGGTCTGGGAGATCATGCCGCCCATGGAGTGACCGACGGGGACGAAACGATCCACCTCCAGATGATCGAGGAGGGCGACGACGTCCCGGGCCAGCTCGGCGACCGTCTTCACGCCGGCCCCGGTGCTCTCGCCGTGGCCGCGCAGGTCGAGGCGGATCACCCGGCGGTGCCCGGCGAAGTGCGCGATCTGGTGGTCCCAGCGGTGCCGGTTCGCGGTCCAGCCGTGGATGAACACCAGGGGCGCGGCAGCACCGTCACGGGGACCCTCGTCGTCGTAGGTCAGCGCCGCTCCGTCGACTTCGAGCTGCGGCATGGGGGCCTCCTGGGGCACGATCCGGTTACTGCCGGGTACGCTAACCGGCCGCATCGCCTGCCGTCACCGGGAAGTCGGCCTCAACAGGGTTACAGAGTGCGCCGGATGGCCTGTACGGCGGCCTCGGCGTCGTCGTCGGACACCGCGAGCCGGGCGAAGGGCGCGGACCTCGCCAGGTCGACCAGGACGACCGGGCCGTGTTCATGGACGGCGACGAAGTCCCGGCCGCCGGGGTACTCCCACGCGCCGACGCAGAACCGGTCGGGCAGCCAGTGGCCGTGGTGCGGCTCGCCGCGCAGCACCCGCCACCAGTCGGGCTCCACCGAGGCCGAGCGCACCTGTGCGAGCGGCACCCGCACCCGGCGGCGGTGGGCGAGCAGCATCTCCGGCCCGCTCAGACGGACGACGACCTCGCCGTCGTCCACGGTCAGCCGGGCCATCGCAGCCACCTCCTCCACTCGCAAGAGAATTACCCCAAATGCCCCCGTCGTGAATCGGCCCTATGGTGCTGATATGGAGCACGCACTCAGTCCAACGTCCCTCGCCGAGCTGCGCCGCCCGCGTCTCTACCCGGCCGTCTCCGTGCTGACGCCGACGCACCGCCGCGAGCCGGACAACGCCCAGGATCCCGTCCGGCTGCGCAATGTCGTGGCCGAGGCGAAGAAGCAACTGGAAGCCGATCCCTCGGTCACCCGGGAGCGGCGTTCCGATGTCGTCGACCAGCTCGACCGGGCCCTCGCCGAGGTCGATCTGGCCCATGCCGAGGACGGTCTGGTGATCTTCGCCGCGCCGGGCGAGCACCAGGTGTGGTCACTGGCCCGCAGCGTGCCCGAGCGCGTGGTGCTCTCGGACACCTTCCTGACCCGGAACCTGGTCTCGGCGCACGCGGCCGAGCGGCCGTTCTGGGTGCTGTCGGTGTCGGCCGACCGCATCACGCTGTGGAACGGCGGTGTCGACCGGGTCACCGAGAGCCGGGCCGGCGGGTTCCCGCTGACGCGCAGCCAGCAGAACTTCGACGCCGAGCGCCGGGAACAGATCGGCGACATGCCCAGCACCTTCCGCGACGAGGACACCAAGCACTTCCTGCGGGACGCCGACACGGCGATGGCCGCGCTGCTGCGCGAGGATCCGCGGCCGCTCTACGTCACGGGCGAGCAGGCGGCCCTGGCCCTGTGGGACGAACTCGGCAACGTCGCCAGGGAGAGCATTCCCGTGCGGCACGGCGGGCTCGCGCAGTCCGGTCCGGAGGCCGTGTGGCAGGCGATCCGGCCGCATCTCGACGCGGAGTCCCGCCGGAGCACCTCGTCGGTGACCCGCGAGCTCGAATCCGCGCGCGGTCACAAGACGTTCGCGGCCGGTGTCGACGAGGTCTGGCAGAACGCCCGTGAGGGCCGCGTCCGGCTGCTGGCCGTCGAGGAGAACTACCGCACCACGGTCCGCGACGACGGCGACCACCTGGTCCCGGCCGTGAGCGGCGACCTGGACTCCCGCGACGACATCGTGGACGAGATCGTCGAGCAGTGCCTGGAGACCGGGGCCGAGGTCCGCTTCGTCCCGGACGGCACCCTGGGCGACGAGAACGGCATCGCCGGCGTGCTGCGCTACTGATGAGACCGCTCTCGGCCGACGTCTACGCTACGCAGTGATCGTCGGCGTCGGCTGAGAGGGAGTGCGAGCGTGGCTGAGCTGCTGGGCGTTGCGGTACTGGGTGCCGGACACATGGGCGCCGACCACATACGACGGCTCGACCAGGTGGTGAGCGGTGCGCGGGTGGCGGCCGTGGCCGACCTCGACCTCGACCGCGCCAAGGAGGCGGTGGCGGGGCTGGACGGCGTCACCGTCCACGCCGATCCGTCGGCCGCGCTGGACGCGCCCGGTGTCGAGGCCGTGCTGATCGCCTCCCCCGGCCCGGCGCACGAGGAGCCGCTGCTCGCGGCCTTCGAGCGCGGGCTGCCGGTGCTGTGCGAGAAACCCATGGTGCCGGACTCCACCGGTGCGCTCCGGGTGGTGGAGGCCGAGGCCCGGCTCGGGCGGCGGCTGGCCCAGATCGGTTTCATGCGGCGCTACGACGCCGAGTACCGGCGTCTGAAGTCCCTGCTGGACGGCGGCGGCCTGGGCCGCCCGCTGATGCTGCACTGCGTCCACCGCAACGTCTCCTCACCGCCCGGCTTCACCAGTGCCATGCTGGTCAACAGCTCGGTCTCGCACGAGATCGACGCGGCCCGCTGGCTGCTCGGCCAGGAGCTGACCGCGGTGACCGTGCTGCGGCCACGGCCGTCCTCGGACGCCCCCGAGGGGCTGCTCGACCCCCAGTTCGTGCTCTTCGAGACCGACGGCGGCGCCCTCGTCGACGTCGAGGTCTTCGTCAACTGCGGCTTCGGCTACCAGGTGCGCTGCGAGGCCGTCTGCGAGCGGGGCAGCGCCCGGATCGGCGAGGACCGCGGCATGCTGGTCACCACGGCCGGCGGCGCCCGCGAGGAGGTGGCCCAGGACTATCTGGTGCGGTTCGCCGACGCCTACGACCGCGAGGTGCAGTCCTGGGTCGACGCCACCCGGCAGGGCCGGGTCACCGGGCCGAGCGTCTGGGACGGCTACGCGTCCTCCGTCGTCGCCGAGGCCGGGGTCCGGGCGCTGGAGTCCGGCGGCCGCATGACCGTCGGACTCGCCCCGCGCCCGGACCTGTACGCGGACGTCAGCCGCTGACGCTCGCGGAGGCCGTCTCCAGATGGCCGGTGAACCGGCGCGACCAGGTCGCGTCGGAGTCCACCGCCACCGTGAAGTCGTACCAGCCGCTCTGATAGGCAACGGCGTTGAAGTAGTCCTCGCTGGCGGCACCGGCCGCGACGGTGTACGTCCAGGGCCCGTCGGTGCGGTAGTTGTTCGAGGTGATGGTGAACTTCACGGACGCCGAGCCCGAGTTGGCCATCCTGAACCAGACGGCGAGCTTGCCGGTGCCCGGCTCCACGGCGTAACGGGTGCTCACCTCGGCCGACTTGCCGGCCTTGGTGGCGTCGCCCTGGAAGCGGCGCAGGAAGCGGTTGGGGCCGACCATGGTGAGGTCGTACTTTCCGTTGCCGTACCCGGTGCCGATGTCGAAGTAGTCGGAGGCGGTGCCCCCGGCGTCGACCGTGTACTGCCAGGGGGTGGTGTCCCGGTAGGCGCCCGGGTGGATGGAGAGGTGCGCCGCCCGGGTCGCCGGGGTGCCCTGGTTGGCCATGGTGAACCAGGCGCGGATCGCGCCGGCCGTCCCGAACTCCAGGTGGTCCAGGTAGCCGTTGGGCTGGTAGGGCAGCGCGCGGGCCGGGCGGGTGCCGGTCTCCTGTGCGGGCAGGGTGTTGGTGGTGGGCACCGGGTTGGGCAGCGGGCCGCAGGTGGCGATACCGATGACGCTCGTCGCGGGCAGGGGGACGGCGCCGTGGACCGGGTTGGCGAAGTCGAAGACGCCGGTCAGGTCGCCGCTGACCCTGCGCCGCCAGTCGCTGATGTTGGGGCACTTCGCCGGCGTGCCCAGCGCCGCGGTCCAGGTCTCCAGGAAGCGCAGCACCGAGGTGTGTTCGAAGACCTCCGAGGAGACCCAGCCGCCGCGTGTCCAGGGCGAGACGACGATCATCGGGACGCGGAAGCCGAAGCCGTAGGGTACGCCGTTCAGGAACTCCCCGGCCGTGCCGGCGGGCGGGGCCGGAGGCGGGACGTGGTCGAAGTAGCCGTCGTTCTCGTCGTAGTTGAGGAACAGGACGGTGGAGTCGAAGACGTCGGGGTCGGCGGCGAGGGCCTGGTAGACCAGGTTGACGAAGTGCGCGCCGTCGCCGGGCGGGGCGTAGGGGTGTTCGGAGAAGGCCTGGTCGGGGACCACCCAGGAGACCTGCGGGAGCGTGCCGGCGACGACGTCGGCCCTGATGGCGGCCGCGATGTCGTCGGGGGTGGAGCCGGTCACCGCCGGGACGGAGGACATGCCCCGGTCGTACAGGGGGTTGCCCGCCTTGGCACCGGCGAAGTTCTTGAAGTAGGCGCAGCCGTTGTCCCCGTAGTTGTCCTGGGCGTTCTGGTAGACCTTCCAGGTCACTCCGGCGTTCTGCAGCGCCTCGGCGTAGTTCTGCCAGGTCAGGCCGGACTCGTCACCGCCGTCGTAGCTGGCGGGGTCGACCTTGCCGCTCCACAGATAGGTGCGGTTGGGGCCGGTGGCGCTGAGGGTGGAGCAGAAGTAGGCGTCGCAGATCGTGTAGTTGTCGGCGAGCGCGTAGTGGAAGGGGATGTCGGTGCGGTCCAGGTAGCCGAGGGACCGGACGTTGCCGACGCCCGCGACCCAGTTGTCGAGGCGGCCCTTGTTCCAGGCGGAGTGCTGGGAGGACCAGGAGTGCGGCAGGTCACCGTCGCACTGGGCGAGGGTCTCGCCGTCCTTGCCTGCCGCGTCGGGGGTGGCGCTGAGCTTCCACGGGTACTGCCGGCCGGAGCCGTTGGGCTGGTTGAAGACCGGGTACCCGCCGTCGAGGGTGATTCCGCTGCGGTCGGCGAAGCCGCGGACGCCCTTGAGGCGCCCGAAGTAGTGGTCGAAACTGCGGTTCTCCTGCATGAGGATCACCACGTGCCTGACGTCCGAGATCGTGCCGGTCGCAGCGCTCTGCACCGCGGCTGCCGTGCTCCGGACCGCGGCCACCGGCCGTGGGCCGGCGGCGCCCGCCGCCATGCCCGCCGCCACGGAAGCGCCCAGTCCCACAAAGCCTCTTCGGCTGATCGGTGTCATTCGCCCCGTCCTCGTCACCGGTGTGCCGCTGTGACACACCGCGCGAGAGGGTGCCCAGGACTGTCATCGGAGTCCGGGCCGAAGCGATGAGGCGCGAGTGAACAAAGGCCGAAGTTCGGGCAGGTCGCCCCGCCGGCCTCACACGCCCCCGAACAGCGAGCTCAGGCCACGCTCCACGACCGCCTCGACGTCCTCCTCCCCGGGGGAGACGACTTCGTAGGTGCGCTGCAGAAAGCGGAACAGCGCCTGGGTGTCGAACTGGAGCAGCGCCAGCCCGTGCGGCGAGTGGAACTCCACGGCCGTACGGCCCCGGTCGCAGGGCCAGATGTGCACGTCCCCGCGCCCGGCCGGGGCACCGATACCCTGGTCCAGCAGGGAGCGGGCGAAGGTCCAGGTGACCTCCTCGCCGCCCAGGGTGACCTCGGCGGGGAAGTCGACGAACACGGCCAGCGGATCGCCGGACGTGTAGCGGAGCGTGGCGGGAACCGGGACCTCCTGGTCCTCGGCGGTGATCAGCCGGGCGCGTGCGGGTTGCTCGAAGGTGATGTCCATGCCTGTAGGACTCCGTTCGGCCGCTTCGCATGACGCGAAATCCGGACAGAGTTGCCACGGTTGGCCGAGACCACCACACTGCGAACACGAGCACGTCGAACAGTCGCCCGAGCGCGACACGAACAGCTCGAAAAGTAGGCCAAGTCGCGTAGTCCGCCTACGACTTGCCACACCCGGCCGCGTACGTCTTTCATAGCGGTCGACCAGCCCGTGAAGACTCTGGCATATGCCAGAAGCACCACCGTATCGTGTGTTGCCAAATCCCTTACAGGGCGTCGCGGGCTGTGCAACAGTCGTAACCGGTCCCACCGTCCGCCTTGGCCGTACAGTCCCCATCGGAGTGCGTCATGCCGTCCCATGTCTCCGCGGACCACCCCGCGGCCCAGCCGCCCGGACGCGGCTCGGTCGAGGCGTTGATATCGCAGACGCGACGGCTCAAGGGTGACGTGGACGCCGTACGACGGGACACCCGGAGCGACGGTTCGGACCCCCAGGAGCGGTGGCAGCGGGCGCTCTACGACCTGGCGCTGCATCAACTCAACGACCTCGACGAGCACTTGGCCCAGCTCCGGGACGGACCGGCGCCGCTGTCGGCCGCGTCCGACGACGGTGAGTCCCCGGCGGAGCTCCGCCCGGAGCCGGCCGGCGTCCCGCGCGACTCGCTGCTCAGCCGGGTCGGCAGCGCGGAGTGGAACCTCCTGACGGACGAGGCCGGTTGGTCCGGCGAGCTCTACCAGATCCTCGGCCGCGACCCGGCCACTCCCGCGCTCACGCTCGACGAAATGCCTTCCCTGGTACTGGACGAGGACCGGCCCAGGCTGACCACGATGGTCACCGACTGCCTGGTCGACGCCAGACCGATCGACGGCGAGTTCCGCGTCGTACGGCCCGACGGGCGGGTACGGACCGTGCACATGATGGGCGAGCCCGTGCTCGGCGGCGACGGCAGCACCGCGTCGATGTGGGCCGTGCTGCGGGACGTCAGCGAACTGCGGCGCAGCCAGCACACGGTGCGCGAGAGCCGTGACTCGCTGCAGCTCCACCGCCGGCAGACCCGGGCCGAGCAACGGCTCGCCGTCGAGCTGCAGGAGGCCGTGCTGCCGTCGGGGCGGGGTGCGCTACGGCTCCCGCACCGGGGCCCGGGCACGCTCGAGCTCGCCGCCCGCCATCTCCCGTCCGGGAACGACACCCTGCTCGGCGGCGACTGGTACGACGCGCTGGAGCTGTCCGACGGCGACACGCTGCTGAGCGTCGGCGATCTCACCGGGCACGGTGTCGGCGTCACCTCGGGCATGACGATGCTGCTGGGCGCCGTACGCGGGATGGCGATGGCCGGTGCCCAGCCGGGGCATCTCATGTCCCTGCTCAACCAGTTACTCGACGCCACCGTGCAACCCGCGCTGGGCAGCGCCGTCTGCTGCCGCTACCGGCCCGCCACCCGCACCCTGACCTGGGCGCAGGCAGGACACCCCGCCCCGCTGCTGTACCGCGACGGGACGGGGTGCGTGCTCAGCGCGCCGGACGGTGTGCTGCTCGGCGCCACCTCGGGAGCCGGTTACGGGCAGGCCGAACTGACCCTGGAACCGGGCGACCTGCTCCTGCTGCACACCGACGGACTGGTGCCCGGGCACAGCGGAGCGGACTCCCTGGACCGCCTCCTCGGCCTGGCCCCGCGGTTCGGGACGGCGGGCACCGCTCAGGACTGCGTACGGGCGGTGGTCGAGGAGTTCGGCGAGAACGGGCGCGAGGACGAGGCCTGCGTGCTCATCGCCAGGGTGAGTGAATAAGGGCAGCCGACATCGCCGGACGGCCCGCATGACGGGAACGTTCGCCGGACGGTTCGGCGCACGTCGAGCGCACGGGCCCCCTAGGCCTGTGCGCTGTTGCTGCCGCCCCTGCTCTTGGGCCTGGGCAGGGCGAGCTGGATCTCCTCCCGCAGTTCCTGGATCCTCGGATAGCCGGCGTACTCGGCGGTGAGCCGGTACATCTCGCGCAGCCGGTCCCAGGTGCGGTGGGACGAGTTCGACCCCATCGACATCAGTGCCAACCGCGCGTACCGGTCCGCCTGTTCGGGGTCGTCCGCGATGAAGCAGGCGGACGCCATGGACAGGAAGTCGAAGATCTTCGACCGCTGCCGGCCGTCGACCCGCAGCGCCAGGGCCTTCTCCGCGTAGTGCTGGGCGTGCGTGGCCGCGCTCGGGTCGTGCTCGGCCAGGGTGCGGTAGGCCAGGGCCTGCATGCCGTACAGATCCTCTTCCTTGAACATCTGCATCCAGCTCGGCGGCGGCACGTCGCCCCGGTCGGAGACGAAGAGGTCCTCCGCCTGGCCGAGGGTACGGCGCATCGCCTGGCCCCTGCCCATCGACGCCTGTGCCCAGGCCTCGATGGTGTGCAGCATCGCCCTGGTGCGCGGCAGCACCTCGTCGCCCGAACCGGACTTGGCGAGCTTCATCAGATCGAGCGCGTCGTCGGGCCGGCCGAGGTGCACCATCTGGCGAGCCGCCCGTGAGAGCGCCTCCCCGGCACGCGGCCGGTCGCCGCCCTCACGGGCCGCGTGGGCGGCGATGACGAAGTACTTCTGGGCCGTGGGCTCCAGGCCGACGTCGTGCGACATCCAGCCCGCGAGGACGGCGAGGTTGGCGGCGACGCCCCACAGGCGCCGCTGGAGGTGGTCGGGGTGGCGGTAGGCGAGCATGCCGCCCACTTCGTTGAGCTGTCCCACCACGGCCTTGCGCTGCAGCCCACCGCCGCGGGCCGCGTCCCAGGCGCGGAACACCTCGACGGAGCGCTCCAGTTCCTCGATCTCCTCGGACCCGATGGGGGCGGCCTCATAGCGGTCGAACCCGGCGGGGTCGGCGTGCAGAGGGTCGTCGAGGACGGGGGCGTCGGCCTTGAGCGTGGGGTCGGTGTGCAGCCAGTCGTACATGGCGCTGCTGAGTACGGATCCCGCGGTGAGCGCGGCACCCGCGCCCACCAAGCCGCGTCGGTTGAGCATGAGGTCCATTCCCGTGAATTCGGTGAGGACCGCGGCGGTTCGTTCGGGCGCCCACGGCATGCCGTCGGGATGTTCCACGTTCCCGTCGTCCGGCCGTTTTCCCGTACGCCCGTGCCGTACCAGACCGAGGTCCTCGATGGTCACGACACGGCCGAGACGCTCGGTGAACAGGGCCGCCAGCACCCGCGGCACCGGATCGCGCGGGATCTCTCCCGTGTCGATCCAACGCCGCACCCGGGAGGTGTCGGTCGACAGCTGGGGGTGGCCCATGGCCGCCGCCTGCCGGTTGACCAGCCTCGCGAGTTCGCCTTTGGACCAGCCGGCCAGGCCGAACAGGTCCGAGAGGCGGGTGTTGGGTTGTCCGCTCACGTCAAGCCCCCAGGTTCTCGGCTGAGTTGACAGTAGACCCGTGACGGTTGCCGGGCGACTATTCGCCACGGTTCGCCAGGGTGCGCCAGATGGTGTGCCACTGGGCGACGGGTGTCAGGTAGGAACGCGCCACCCCGACCCGGTCGCCACGGAACGGGCACACTCCCCAGGGTGTGCCCGGGCGGCCGGGACGGGTTGGCCACGAGAACCTCTCCACAGGACTTCTCAGGCAGGCACCGCAGGTACACGAAGGGATCTGTATCGCCCATGTACGCAGCATCGTCCTCCGTGTCCGCCCCGCCCCGGCCGCTGCGCCCCCGTCCGGCGGGCAGCGGACCCTATCTAGACCCCGCCCGTACGGGGGCCGCCGTTCCGGTCGTGGGCCGGCAGCGGCGCGGCGCGGGTCTCGGCACCCAGCCCCTCAGCGGGAGACTCGACCTCTCCGGCCCCCAGGGCGCGCAGTTGCGCACCGCCATCGCGTCGGTGCACCGGATCTGCCCGGAGTTCGCTCCGGTGCAGGTGCTGCGCCGCACCGGGCGGTCCGTGATCCTCGTCGGGACGACGGGGCGCAGCACGGCCGTGGCGAAGTGTCTACTGGACCACTCCCCCGCCTGGGCGGAGCGGACCCGCCACGAAATAGCCGCATACCGCTCGTTCGTCCGGCACCGGCCGCCGATCCGGGTGCCGAGGCTGATCGCGGCGGATCCGGACAACTGCACACTGGTGATCGAGCGGATGCCCGGCCGGGTGGCGGCGATACAGCGCCATCCGGTGGAGGCCCCGCCCCGGGCGGACATCCGGGCCGCCCTGGGCGCGATCTGCAGGCTGAACGCATGGCGGCCACCGGCGGGCACCTTCGACGCGCCGGTCGACTACGCGGCCCGGATCTCCCGCTACCACGAGCTGGGTCTGCTCACCGACCGGGACATGGGTGACCTGCAGAAGCTGCTGCACGGCATCGCGGTCGCGGCGGGACGCCAGGGGATGGGCCAGTTCTGCCACGGAGACGCCCTGCTCTCGAACATCCTGTTGTCACCGGCCGGTCCAGTGCTGGTGGACTGGGAGCACGCGGGCTGGTATCTGCCGGGGTACGACCTGGCCACGCTCTGGTCGGTCCTCGGCGACGCCCCGGTGGCGCGCCGTCAGATCAGCCAGATCGCGCAGTCGGCGGGGCCCGCGTCCCGTGACGCGTTCCTGGTGAACCTGATGCTGGTCCTCACCCGGGAGATCCGGACGTACGAGACCGCCGTGCAGCGTTCGATGCACGACGCGACCCCGGCGGCACCGGGTACGGCCCACCCGGGCGCCGCGCCGACCGGCGAGGAACAGCGGCTGCTGCTCCGGCGGCTGCACGACGACTGCCAGCTGGCCCGCCGGGCCGTACGCGCGGCGGTCGGCACTCGCTGACGGGGACAGAGAATCCGCGGTGCGCTCTGGGCATGAGCGCACCGCGGATTTCTTGTGTGTCCACGTGGGCCCGACGCCTACGGCGCGAAACTCCCACGATCATCGTATGACATAGGAAAACACCCCCTTCTGGGCATGATTGACGGATCGTCGGCAACCGGGTACCACTGAGCCACGCTCAGCCCCGCACGCCCCGCCGCGCTCAAAACGCCCCAGGAGGCCGCATTGCGAGGACCCGTCACCGAGCCGGCTTTCGCCCACCGCGGCAGACGTACGCGCAGGACGGCCGGTGCCGTCGCCTCCGCGGCCCTGTTGCTGCCGTTGCTGGGCGCGGCTCCGCCCCCGAACGCCACCGAGTCCTCCGCCGGACTGCTCCAGCGCGCGTTCGCGTCCGCCGCCACCGAGTACCACGTGCCGCAGAGCGTTCTGCTGGCCGTCTCCTATCTCCAGTCCCGCTGGGACACGCACGGCGGCGCGCCTAGCGTCTCCGGCGGCTACGGCCCGATGCACCTGACCGACGCGCGCACCGCGCTGGCCACCGCGACCGAGCACTTCGCCGACGGCACCGAGGACGCCCGCGGCGACAGCGCCCGCCCCGCCCTGCACCCCAGTGTCAAGGTGCCGGCGGACTCCGCGCTCCCGGCCCGTCTCAGGACGCTTCCGAAGGCCGCCGAGCTGACCGGCATCCCGGCCGAGGAGCTGCGCACCGACGCGACGGCCAACGTGGCCGGCGGCGCCGCCCTGCTCGCGGCAGCACAGAAGGACCTGGGCGAGCCCCTCAGCGCCGAGCCGGCCAACTGGTACGGCGCGATCGCCCGCTTCTCCGGCGCCGACGACGCGGCGACCGCGGCGGCGTACGCGAACGACGTGTTCGACGTCCTCCACACAGGCGAGGAGCGCACCACCGACGAGGGACAGTTCGTCGCGCTCGCCGCCCAGCCGGGCCTCAAGGCCGACACCGCGCAGCTGAAGCTCACCGGGCTGCACACGGTGGCGGCAAACGACACCGAATGCCCGACAACGGTGTCGTGCGAGTGGATCCCGGCACCGTACTCACAGTTCGGGACCAACGACTACGGCAACCACGACCTCGGCGACCGGCCGGCCTCCCAGAGCATCAAGTACATCGTCATCCATGACACGGAGGGTTCCTGGGACACGACGATCAAGCTGGTCCAGGACCCGACCTATGTGTCCTGGAACTACACCATCCGCTCGACCGACGGTCTGATCGCCCAGCATGTCAAGGCGAAGGACGTGGCCTGGCATGCCGGCAACTGGTACATCAACTCCAAGTCGATCGGCATCGAGCACGAGGGCTTCCTCGCCTCGCCGGACGCCTGGTACACGGAGGCGATGTACCGGTCCTCGGCCCGGCTGGTGAAGTACCTCTCCGACCAGTACGGCATCCCGCTGGACCGGCAGCACATCCTCGGTCACGACACCGTGCCCGGCCCGACCACCTCCACGATCCCCGGGATGCACACCGATCCGGGCCCGTACTGGGACTGGCGGCACTACTTCGAGCTGCTGGACCACCCTCTCAAGCGCACGGCGGGCAAGAAGGGCGGCCTGGTCACGATCCTGCCGGACTACGCCACGAACCAGCCGGCGTACACCGGCTGTGTCACCAAGGGGCAGCCGTGTGCCGCGCACGGTTCCGACGAGGTGCGGCTGTACTCCGACCACGACGAGAGCTCGGCCCTGATCAAGGACATCGGCCTCGGTACGGCCCCGACGACCGACGTGAACGATCTCTCCTCGCGGGCCTCCACCGGTCAGCAGTACGCGGTGGCGGACACCTGGGGCGACTGGACGGCGATCTGGTACCTGGGGCAGAAGGCCTGGTTCAAGAACCCGGCGACGGCACCGACGGCGGTGAGCGCGGCCGGGCTGGTGATCACGCCCAAGGCGGGCCTGACCAGCATTCCGGTGTACGGCCGCGCCTATCCCGAGGCAGCCGCCTACCCCTCCGGAGTACCGGCGCAGTCGATCTCCCCGCTGCCGTACACGATCCCCGCGGGCCAGCAGTACGTGGTCGGTGACGAGGTGCCGGGCGAGTACTTCTACGCGGTCACCTTCGACACCGGCTCGCACCGGGTCGTGGTGGGCAAGGACATGTACTACGAGATCCAGTACGGCCACCGGGTCGAGTTCGTCCGCGCGGCGGACGTGGATGTGGTGCCGTCCTCGAAGGGCGGACGGCACCACCGGAGGTAGCCGGTCTCAGCCCTGCTGGAAAAGCTCCGCCGGGAGCGGCTTCAGCAGGGCGTACAGGTCGTCGGTGATGGGGCGGTCCCAGGCGGCGATGGTCACGAGGACGCCGTCGCTGCGGTCGAACTGGACGCAGGAGATCCGGCTCTCGGAGAGCTTGAGCCGGCGCACGATCAGCAGGTTGTCGCCCTGCAGGACTGGCATGTCCTCGGTTCCCACGACGGTGACGTCCTCGTTGTTCTCCAGCGCGAGGAGGAGCTGGCCGACCTCGAACGGGATCTCGCCCTCCTCCACGTCGCGGGCCGGAGAGCCCTCGGGGAGATTACCGATGATCATCGCGGGGCCGCGGCCGCCGAAGAGGTCGTAGCGCAGGAAAACGCCCTGGCAGGTCCCGTCGGGGGCGGGCAGCAGCCCGGCGCCGAGGTTGCCGGGCCAGTCACCCGGGTCCATGGCCAGTACGTCGAATTCGGGGCCGGCGGGAGTGGCGCTGCGGCGACGGAGGAACGACATGCGCTCCATGGTACGGGGCCGCGGTGGTGGGGCGGGGATCAGTGCCGGTGTGGGTGAGCGCGGGGTGTGGGTGAGCGCCGGCGGACAAGTGCGGGACGACGCTCTTCCGCCACCGCACCAACCGCGCGCCCACCCCTTCTCCGCCTCTTCACTCCGCCTCTTCTTGCCACGCCGGGCTGCTTCCGAGCAGTCGCCCTCTTCTCCACCGTCCGCCTCTCGCGCCCCCTTCGTCCCTCCGCTTCTTCTTTCCGTGGCGGACTTCCTTGCGGCCGCCCTTTTCTCCGCCGTCCGGCTCTTCTCCGCCGCGACGGCGCTCGGCCACGGGCGGTGGAGTCCGGCGGTGCCCTGCCGGGCGGATGTCGCCGTGGCGGGTGGCGGTTGTTCGGCGGGTGCGGCGCCGTGTGGCTCGTCGCGCAGTTCCCCGCGCCCCTAGGGGGTTGCGCCCTCGGCTTGCTTCGCGGTGGCGGCCAGTTCGGCGCGGGCCTGTGCCGCCAGGCCGTCCGCCGCGCATTTCTCGGCCGTTTCGAGGCCCCTGCGGAGGTGGGCGGGGTCGTGGAGTTCCGTGCCCAGGGCCACCAGCGCGCATGCCAGTTCGTAGGCCGCGGGGGAACGGTCCAGGTGGGCCACGGCCTCCTCCAGGTACGACACGCGTGCCGACCCCGTCGAGACTTCGGCCGCAGTACGCAGCGCCTGGCCGATCGTCGACGGGGCTCCGAACTGGCGGGCGCGGGTCACCGCCTCCAGGGCCGTCGTCAGGGCGCGTTCCGGTGCGTCGTGGGCTTCGGCCCGGGCCAGGTGGAGCTGCCAGGGGCACCACGCGGGGTTGCGGATGCCGCGTGGTTCGAGGCGGCGGCCGGCCGCGGAGAGCTCGGCCGCCGCGGCCTTGGCGAGCCCGCGGGAGAGGAGCAGTTCGCCGTAGACCGTCTGGGCGTCCGGGAAGACCACGGCCGCCGGGAAGGGTTCACGGAAGGAGTGGTCCTCGGCCAGCCGGGTGGCCTCCTCGGTGCGGCCGCGGGCGATGAGGGTCTGGATGAGGGTGCCGAGGGCGTACCAGTAGGCGGGAGTCCCGGGTCCGACGCGTTCGGCGAGGCGCAGTCCGGAGCGGACCAGGTCCTCCGCCTCGGCGAGCCGGCCGCGCCGGTAGCGGACGTAGCCGAGGAGCGTGTAGGCGAAGGAGAGGTGCCCACCGCGCCAGCCCTGGCGTTCGTAGTCGGCGATCCCGGCGGCGAAGAGTTCCTCGGTGCGGTCGGGCCGGTCGGCGTACATGAACGCGAGGGACACCAGGACGGGCACCTCGAAACCGCGGTCGGCCTCGGCCCAGCCGAGCCCCCCGGCGAGGGCGCGTTCGGCGTGGTAGAGGGCGACGTCGGCGGGTTCGCCACGCTGGATCGCGTCCCAGGTGCGCAGGCCGATGATGTACCGCTCGGTGAGGTCGCGGCCGTGCAGGCGGTCGGCGAGCCTGGCCAGCCGGCGGGAGCGGGAGGGGTGGTCGGGTTCGTCGGCGCGGAACGCGTCCCACATGAACTGTTCGGAGAGCATCCGCAACCGGACCCGGGCGTCGCCGGTCACCCGGATCTCGTGGGCGAGGGTCTCGGAGGCCTCGGCGAGGCGGTCGCTGTGGGCCAGGACCTGGGAGAGCCGGTAGACGATGTGGTGGCGCAGGGCGGGCTCGGCGATGGGCTCCTGGAGGGCCGCGCGGAGATGGTTGACGGTGGTGGCGGGTTCGGTGAGCAGGGAGGCGCTGCCGAGTTCGTGGAGGACGGCGGCGCGTTCCCTGGCGGGCGGGGGTTCGCGCAGGGCGCGGGCGAGGTAGCTGCGGGCGGTGTCGGGGGCGCCGGCCCGGAGGGTCTCGCCGGCGGCGGCGCGCAGCTGCTGTACGACCCAGGCGTCGCCCTCGGGGTGGGTCTCCAGGAGGTGGCGGGCGGCGGCCGTGGCACCCTGCCCGTCGTCGATCACGCACCAGGCGGCCTGGCCGTGCAGGGCGACGCGGGTGGCGGGCGGGATGGCCCGGTAGACGGCGGTGGCGATCAGGGGGTGGACGAACTCCAGGGTCTCGGCCCCGGTGAGGATGCGGGCGCCGCGCAGGGCGTCGGCGGCGTCGGCGGCCTCCTCGTGGCCGAGACCGGCGACGGCGGCGGCGAGCGCGGGATGGATCTCGGTGCCGAGGACGGCGCAGGCCCAGGCGAACCGTACGGCGGAGGGGCCGAGGCGTTCGAGCCGGGCGATCAGTCCGCTGCCCTTGACGGCGGCGGCGAGGTCGCGCAGCAGGGGTGCGCCGGCCTCGGTGGGGTCCAGGCCCCGGTCGTGGACCTTGGCGGTGAGTTCGACGATCTCGAAGGGGTTGCCGGAGGTGACGGCCCAGGACTCGTGGCAGAAGGCGTCGTCGGCGTGTTCGCCGAGGCTCTCGCGGACCAGGCCGGCGACGGCGTCGGCGCTGAGCGGTTCGAGGTCGTGCGGGCGGCCGCCGGCCCGGCCGGGCAGTCCGCGCAACGACTCGGCGTGGTCAGGGAGTTCGTCGGGACGGTACGCGACGACGATGAGCAGCGGGAGTTGCTCGGCGCGGGGTGCGAACGCGGCGAGCCAGCCGAGGGATTCGGGGTCGGCCCAGTGGGCGTCGTCGAGGGCGAGGACCATCGGGGCGCGGCGCACGGCGAGGTGGGTGAGTACCCAGTCGAGGCCGTCGCGCAGGCCCTGCTGGTCGGGCGGGGCGCCCTCGGTGGGGGCGCACAGGCCGAGGGCGGGGCCGACGATGTCGTACCAACTGCCCAGTGAGGCGCGGAGTTCGGCCTCGGGTGCGCCGGCGAGGCGGGGTTGCAGGAGCTGGCGGGCGACATGGAAGGCGACGCGCTGTTCCTGGTCGCCGCCGCGTGCGGAGAGCACCGTGCAGCCCAGGGCGGCGGCCCGGCGTCGGACCTCGGCGAGCAGGGTGGTCTTGCCGATTCCGGCGCGGCCGGCGAAGGCGAGCAGCGCGCCGAGCGGCCGGTCGGCCGGTACCGTCCCGTCCGCGCTCAGGCCGGTGAGTTCGTCCAACGCCTCGTCGACGGCAGTGAGTTCACTCTCGCGCTCGTACAGTGTCCGTCGGTTCCGCAGGACCCGCTGTCCCATGACCACCCCCTGCCACGGTGATGCGCGAGCGCGGGGAGCGGGCGCGCACCGTGGCTTGCAGGCAGCTCAGCGTACGCCCCACGCGGGTGATCCGCTCTCTACTGTGGGTTACTGGTCCAAGGGCCTTGACATCACTCCTCGGACGGTGTCGGCGGGACCACCGCGATCGGGGCGGCCGCGTGCAGCAGTACGGCGTGGGTGACGGAGCCCAGCATCCGGGCGGGGGCGAGCAGGCTCCGGCGGTGCCGGCCGACGACGACGAGCTCGGCGCCTTTGGAGGCGGCGACCAGCAGACCGGCCGCGTCGCCGGGCAGCGCGAGGGCGTCGGCTCGCACGTTCGGGTGATCCTTGAGGTGCGGGGCCAGGAAGCCCTCGGCGAGGGTGCGGGTCTCCTGCTCGACCTCGTCCTGGTCGATGACCGGCGGGACCGTCTCCCCGGCCGCGACCCAGGACTGCAGCGGCCAGGGGTAGGCCGCGATCGCCTGGAGCCGGGCACCGCGCGACGCGGCCTGCGCGAAGGCGAAGGTGAGGGTCGCCTCGTCGGGGCTGTCCACGTCCAGCCCGACGACGACCCGCGGCCCGGGCCCGGCGGGGAACCCGTCGTCGACCTGGCGGCCGGGCCGGGGTACGACGACCACCGGGCAGCGGGCGTCGCGAGCTGCGGTCATCCCGTTGGACCCGAGCAGAAGGCTGGCGAAGCCGCCGCGGCCCCGGGAGCCGAGCACCAGCAGCTGGGCGTCGGAGCCCAGTTCGGGCAGGAGCGCGGACGGAGCGCCCTCCAGGGCGACGTACTCGACGGTCAGTCCGCCCTCACCGGCGTGCAGCCGGTCGCGGACCTCGTCGAGCACGGGGTCACCCGCGGGGGCCTGCTCCCCGGCGACCAGGACGTCGGGCTGTCCCCAGGCGGCGTACTGGCGCACATGGACCACGCGCAGCGTCGCGGCCCTGCGCCGGGCCGCGTCGGCGGCCCAGTCCAGGGCGCGCAGGCTGTCGTCCGAACCGTCCACCGCGGCGATGACCGGCGCAGTGCTCATCGTTGCTCACCTCCGGAATACGACCTTCCCTGTCCGGGGCCAGCCTGTCTCAGGCGGCGGCCCCGGAAGGGCGCTGCTGGTCACGTGTCCGGAAATCCTTGTGGAACACCCCCCGGTTCACCACTCTGCCGCGGAACCGGGGAAACTCTCAGGTCAGATCGAACTCGCCCTCCCGGGCCCCCGACACGAAGGCACCCCATTCGGCGGGGGTGAAGATCAGGGAAGGGCTCTCCTCGCGGCCGCTGTTGCGCATCGCGATGAATCCCTCGACAAAGGCGATCTGGACATCCCCCAGGCCACGGCTGCTGGACTGCCACTCGGCCCCGCTGAGGTCCAGCTCCGGCTTCTCCCAGCCCCGTACCGGCTGCTGCTGGATGGTGCTCTCGGCCACGTCCGTGCTCCTCCCGACTCGTCGTCCGCGGCCAGCCTAGCGATCGGTCACGGCACTCGACAGGCCACGTGAAGCGGTCCTTTCAGGAGTCCGGGGCCGCGGCGCCGACGAGCCACATCGAGAAGAACTGGGAACCGCCGCCGTAGGCGTGTCCGAGGACCTTCCTGGCCCCGTCCACCTGGTGTTCTCCGGCCTGGCCGCGCACCTGGAGGGCCGCCTCGGCGAAGCGGATCATCCCGGAGGCACCGATCGGATTGGTGGAGAGCACTCCGCCCGACATGTTGACGGGGAGGTCACCGTCGAGTTCGGTGACACCCGATTCGGTGAGTTTCCAGCCCTCGCCCTCCTCGGCGAAGCCGAGGTTCTCCAGCCACATGGGCTCGTACCAGGAGAACGGCACATACATCTCGACCGCGTCGATGTCGCGGCGCGGGTCGGCGATTCCGGCCTGCCGGTAGACGTCCGCCGCACAGTCCTTTCCGGCCTGCGGTGACACGGCGTCCTTGCCGGCGAACAGGGTCGGCTCGCTGCGCATGGCACCGCCCAGCATCCAGGCCGGGGGCTTCGGGGAGCGCGCGGCTCCCGCCCGGTCGGTGAGGACCATGGCACAGGCGCCGTCGGAGGAGGGGCAGGTCTCCGAGTAGCGGATGGGGTCCCACAGCATGGGGGACGCCTGGACCTTCTCCAGGGTGATGTCGTGCTCGTGGAGGTGGGCGTAGGGGTTCTTCAGCGCGTTGCGCCGGTCCTTGTAGGCGACGAGCGAGCCGACCGTGTCGGGGGCGCCGCTGCGCCGCATGTAGGCCCGCACATGGGGTGCGAAGAATCCGCCCGCGCCGGCCAGCAGCGGCTGCTGGAAGGGGATGGGCAGGGACAGCCCCCACATGGCGTTGGACTCGGACTGCTTTTCGAAGGCGAGGGTCAGCACGGTGGAGTGGACCCGGGAGGCGACGAGGTTGGCGGCGACCAGTGCGGTCGACCCGCCCACCGAGCCCGCCGTGTGGACCCGCAACATGGGCTTGCCCACCGCCCCCAGCGCGTCCGCCAGGTAGAGCTCGGGCATCATCACGCCCTCGAAGAAGTCGGGCGCCTTGCCGATGACGACGGCGTCGATGTCGGCCCAGCCCAACTCGGCGTCGTCGAGCGCGCGTCGCGCGGCCTCGCGCACGAGCCCCGCGATCGACACGTCCCGCCGGGCCGCCACGTGCTTGGTCTGGCCGATCCCTACGACGGCCACGGGCTCCTTGCTCATCGCGGATCCCCTTCGAGTACGGCGACCAGGTTCTGCTGCAGACAGGGCCCTGAGGTGGCGTGGGCGAGGGCGCGGTCGGACTCGCCCCGGTGGATACGGGCGGCGGCCTCGCCGATGCGGATGAGCCCGGCGGCCATGATCGGGTTGGCGGCGAGGGCCCCGCCGGACGGGTTCACGCGGACCTCGTCGCCGAGCCGGAGCGCCTTGCGCAGCACGACCTCCTGGGAGCTGAACGGCGCGTGCAACTCGGCCGTGTCGACGGGCTGTTCGAAGGCACCGGCCTTCTCGGCCGCGAGCCGGGCGGACGGTGAGTCGGTGAGGTCCCGGACGCCCAGGCTGTGCGCCTCGATACGGTGGTCGATGCCCCGGATCCAGGCCGGGCGGTCACACAGTTCCCTGGCCCGCTCCCCCGCCGCGAGGATCACGGCGGCGGCGCCGTCCCCGATGGGCGGGCAGTCACCGGTACGGAGCGGACGTACGACGTAGTCCCCCTGCGCCACCGAACCCCTGAGCTGTGCATGGGGGTTGGAGTCGGCATCCGCCCTGCTGCGGGCGCCGACGGCGGCCAGCGCGGGCTCGTCGGTCTCCCCGGCGTCGACGAGGGCCTGCGCCTGGAGCGCGGCGAGGGCGACGGAGTCCGGCCAGAGGGGCGCCACGTAGTACGGGTCGAGCTGCCGCGTCAGCACGTCCCGCACCGAGCCGGGTGAGGACTTGCCGTAGGAGTAGACGAGCGCGGTGTCGGCGTCCCCGGCGAGCAGCTTGGTCCAGGCCTCGTACAGCGCCCAGGCGCCGTCCATCTCGACATGCGACTCGGAGATCGGCGGCCAGGCGCCGACGCCGTCGAGGGCGAGGGTGAAGGAGAACGCGCGGCCGGCCAGGTAGTCGCTGGAGCCGGAGCAGGTGAAGCCGATGTCGGCGGTCTTCAGTCCGGTCTGTCCGAGCACGTCGTGCAGCACCGGCATGAGCATCTCCACCTCGGAGAGCTCCTCGCTGGTGCGCCGGTGGTCGGTCTGCGCGAAGGCGACCAGTGCTATGTCCCGCATCACAGCAGCTCCTTGTACATGTCGTAGTCCGCGTCGGGTTCGCCGGTGGGCCGGTAGTGGTCGGGGTAGCGGGCCCCCTCGGTCCACACCGGCTCCACCCGCAGCCCCATCCGCACCTGGTCGTAGGGGATGCCGCCGATCCGGCCGTGCAGGGCGAGGCCGGCGCCGTCGAGGGCGATGTGGGCGTAGACGTACGGCACCTCGATGTCGAGGTTCTTCGCCTTGATGTTGACGATGCAGAAGGTGGTGACCGTGCCCGCGGGCCCCACCTCGACCTGTTCGGATGTGGCCACCCCACATGTGGGGCACGCACCCCTCGGCGGGACGTACACCTTCCGGCAGGAGGGGCAGCGCTCGCCGAACGTCCGCCGGGACGACAGGGCGTTGATGTACGCGGTCTGGGCGCGGCCGGGCGAGTAGGTGTAGTCGAGACGGGCGTGGGCGACGATGCCGTGGACGGCGTCCTCGAACGCGCCGTCGTGCCCGCCGGGTTCGACGGTTTCGCCGTCGTAGGGCTCGAAGCAGGCGATGTCGGTGATGGCGCCGGTGCGCTCCTCGGCCCAGCGGATGCGGACCCGCATGCCGGTGTGCACGGCGTCGGGTCCGGGTGCGTCGAGGGCGTGCAGCAGGGCGGTGTCGGCACCGTCGAGGCGGACCAGGATCCAGGCGAACGGGGTGTCGAGTGGCTGGCCGCGGCGGGGGTCGTGGTTCCAGGCCCAGGTGGTGACCGTGCCGGTGGGGGCGACCTCGACGAGGTCGCGGATCTCCTCGGCACTGACGGGGTCGTACTCGACGGGCGGGACGAGGGTACGGCCGTCGCCGGTCTTCACCCCGAGGACGACGCGTTCGCGCAGCCCGGTGAGGAACGCGCTCTGGACGGGGCCGAGGGACCGGGTGAAGGGGAACTCGACGACGAGGGGGGCTTTGAGCACTTCGGGCATCCGCGCTGCCTCCTGAGCAAGGTCGGTGTGTAGCGCCCTGTAAGGGGCGCGGGGCTGTGTTGGATATGCGGCTACCGCCGCGTGGGCGCGACCACCCACCTACGACCCGCACCGAACGGACCGCCCTGGGCCGGTGCAGCTCTACGCACGCTTGTAGACAGGCGCCCGCTTCTCCGCGAAGGCACGAGCACCTTCCTTCGCATCGGCCGTATCGAAGATCGGCCACCCCCTCTTCAGCTCAGCGGCAAGCCCTTCGGTCTCCGTCAGCTCCGCGGCCTCGTACACCGACGCCTTGACCGCCTCGACCGCCAGCGGCCCGCACGCGTTGATCTGTTCGGCGATCTCCAGCGCCCTGTCGAGCGCACCACCGTCGGGGACGACATGCCCGACCAGCCCGATGTCGGCGGCCTCGCGCGCGCTGTACGGCCGCCCGGTCAGCAACATCTCCAGCGCATGGGTGCGCGGGATCTGGCGTTGCAGCCGGACCGTGGAGCCGCCGATCGGGAACAGCCCGCGCCTGACCTCGAAGAGACCGAACGTCGCGGACTCGCCGGCGACCCGGATGTCGGTGCCCTGGAGGATCTCCGTGCCACCCGCGACGCAGTACCCCTCGACGGCGGCGATCACCGGTTTGCGCGGGCGATGGTGGCGGAGCATCGCCTTCCAGTGCAGATCCGGGTCGGCCTTCAGCCGGTCGCGCAGGTGCTCTCCCTCCATGCCTTTTCCGGCCAGCGCCTTGAGGTCCATCCCGGCGCAGAAGGCACCCCCGGCCCCGGTGAGCACGATCGAGCGGATGCCGTCGTCCTCGTCGGCCTCGATCCAGCCGTCGTACAGGCCGACGAGCATGGAGATCGAGAGCGCGTTCTTGGCCTCGGGCCTGTTGAGCGTGAGCACCAGTGTGGCGCCTTCGCGCCGCACGGTGAGGTGTTCTGTCCCACCCATGGACCGTCTCCCCTCTGAAAGAACGAGAACAGGTTGCAGTAGGGCGGGAGGCACTTCAAGGGTTTTCTGACAGACAGTCAGATTTCTTCGCGCGAACCCTTCCCACTTGCCGCGCCCTTTGCTCTGATGACCGGCGAACCGACAGTTGCGCCTTTCTTCGTCATGGTTGCCGGGGTCAGGAGGAGCGGTGGAGTACAACCTTGCCGATCTGTTCGAGTCGGTCGTCGACGTGGCCTCGGACCGCGAGGCGCTCGTGTACATCGACCACCCCGGCACGGGTGCGGAGCGCCGGCTGACGTACGCGGAGCTGGACGCCGCCGCCAACCGGATCGGCCATCACCTGATCGACAGCGGGATCCGCCCCGGCGAGCATCTCGGGCTGCACCTCTACAACGGGGTCGAGTACCTCCAGACCGTGTTCGGCTGCCTGAAGGCACGGGTCGTGCCGGTCAACGTCAACTACCGCTATGTAGAAGAGGAGTTGGTGTACCTCTACCGGGACGCGGACCTGGTCGCGCTGGTCTTCGACGCGGAGTTCGACGACCGGGTGGCGGCGGCGCTGCCCAGGGCAACGAAGTTGCGGCACCTGGTGCGGGTGGGTGAGCCGGCCTCGGGCCTCAAAGCCCTGTCCTTCGCGGAGGCCGAGGCCGCCGGGTCACCCGGGCGCGGGTTCCCGGCGCGCTCGGGCGACGACCAGTTCATCATCTACACCGGCGGCACCACGGGGATGCCCAAGGGTGTGATGTGGCGTCAGGAGGACCTGTTCTTCGCCGGGCTGGGCGGCGGCGCACCGACCGGTGAGCCGGTGAAGCGGCCGGCGGAGCTGGCCGAGCGGGTGGCCGCGGGCGGGACCGGGATCACCTTCTTCCCCACTCCCCCGCTGATGCACGGCACGTCGACGCTCACCTCCCTCATCGGTTTCAACTTCGGGCAACGCGTGGTGATCCACCGCAAGTTCGTGCCCGAGGAAGTACTGCGGACCGTCGAGAAGGAGAGGGTCACCAGCATGTCGCTGGTCGGCGACGCGATGCTGCGTCCGCTGATCGACGCCCTGAAGGGGCCGATGAAGGGCACCGACTGCTCCGCCATGTTCAGTGTCTCCTCCTCGGGCGCGATCCTCTCCGAGACCGTCCGCCGCGAGTTCAGCGAACTCGTCCCGAACGCCATGCTGCTGAACAACTTCGGGTCCTCCGAGTCCGGCTTCAACGGCACCGCGACCGACGACTCCGGGGCCGGCAGCGGCTTCCGCGTCCGCGTCAACTCCCGTACGCAGGTGGTCGATCCGGCGACCCATGAACCGGTGACGACGGGCGAGATCGGCCGGGTCGCGCAGAGCGGACACGTACCGCTCGGCTACTACAACGACCCGGGGAAAACCGCCGAGACCTTCTTCGAGAAGGACGGCCGCCGCTGGGTCCTTCTCGGCGACATGGCGACCGTCGACGAGGACGGTGTGGTGACCGTGCTCGGGCGGGGCTCGCAGTGCATCAACACCGGGGGCGAGAAGGTGTATCCGGAGGAGGTCGAGCAGGCGCTGAAGTCGCACCCGGACGTCTACGACGCACTGGTGGCCGGGGTGCCGGACGCCAGGTGGGGCAACCATGTGGCGGCCGTGGTGCAGCTGCGCGAGGGCGCTGCACCGCTCTCCCTCTCCGACGTCCAGACGCACTGCCGTTCCCGGCTGGCCGGGTACAAGGTCCCCCGTCAACTGGTGATCGCCGAGGCCGTCCAGCGGTCGCCGAGCGGGAAGGCGGACTACCGGTGGGCGCGGGCGGTGGCGGTGGCCGCCGACCGGTAGGGGCGGCCTCGCGAGCAGCACGGGACCGGCCGGGCGTACTCTTTGCGCGCGGTTGACCTGGGCTGTTGAACGTGGGGTTACGTGGGGCCGTACGCGAGGTTGGCGGTCCTGGCCTGCGGGTCCGGTCGCCGTGCCATCACCGGGCTTCGCATGGAAGGACGTACGGGTGTCGCACCTCCCGCCCCCTCGCCAACTGCTGGACACGGACGCGGACGCGCCGGCCGCGGACCGGACGGAGGGAGCATCGGCCGCAACAGCGGAACCCGGCGCCGGGTCGAACACCGAGGCGGATGCACGCCCGACGGACGACGAGGCCGAGACGAACGAGCCGGGGAGAGGTCCCGAGGCGGCCGAAGAGGCCGGCTCGAGCCCGAACCCCGGCACCGAGGAGCAGGCGGACGAGGCGACCGGCGACGAGGAACGCGGCCTGGCGGCCGAGGAGTCCACCGCCCCGCACACTGGTGCCGCCGACAACGAAGGCACCCCGGAGGCCGCCGCCCCACACACCGCCCCGGCCCCGGCGTCAGCAGGGGCCCGCCCCCAGGACACCGACGCCGACGCCAAGCCCGAGGCCGAGAACGACTCCGACGGCGCCGCCAAGGCCGATGCCGATGCCGAGAACGACGCCAAGGCCGACACCGGGAACGACACCGACGCCGAGAACGACGCCGACGTGAAGGCCGAGACCGACACCAAGGCCGAAGCCGAAGCCGAGACCGACACCAAGGCCGAGGCCGAAGCCGAAGCCGAGACCGACGCCAAGGCCAAGGCCGACGCCGACGCGAAGGCCGACACCGACACAGACGCCGAGGCCGACGAGTCGCACGCGGACCCCGCCGCGGTCGGGGACGAGACCGGGCCCACCGACCAGGCCGTCATATCCGGCCGACCCGGCTGGTTCGGCTGGCGCCGTCGTTACCCCCGCACCGCGGCCGCCGTGCGGGTGGGCACCAGTGTCCTGGCCGGTGCGTTCGTGATCGTCGCGATCGTCGTGCCCGACCGCCTCGACCGGCTCACCGTGCAGTCGGTCCTCCGCCTTCCCGTCGAGGCGATCTTCCTCGCGATCGTGCTGCTCGCACTGCCGTCGAAGGCGCGGCGGATCGCGGCCGTCGTCGCGGGCACGTTCCTCGGGCTGTCCACCGTCCTGAAGCTCGTCGACATGGGCTTCTACCAGACCCTGGCCCGGCCGTTCGACCTGGTCTTCGACTGGCCCCTGCTGACCGACGCGGCGGACTGGATGAAGGACTCCTTCGGGCGCGCCGGCGAGGTGCTCGCGGTGGTCGGGGTGCTGGTCCTGCTCGTCGCCGTGATCGCGGTGAGCGCGCTCGCGGTGCTGCGGCTGGCCGACCTCATGGCCCGGCACCGCCCCGTGGCGGCGGGCACCACGCTCGCCCTCGGTACGGTGTGGATCACCTGCTTCTCGCTGAGCGTGCAGTTCGCCAGTGTCCCGTTCGCGACCAAGGGCTACAGCGACTTCCTCGCCCACCGTGTGCAGTACGTCCGTGACGGGCTGGGCGACGCCAAGGTCTTCGCCCAGCAGATGCACGTCGACAAGTTCGCCCAGACCCCGTCCGACCAGTTGCTGACCGGGCTGCGCGGCAAGGACGTGATGTTCACCTTCATCGAGAGCTACGGCCGGGTGGCCATCGACGATCCGGCGATGGCGCCGCAGATCGACGCGACGCTCGCCGAGGGGAACGCCCGGCTCAAGGCGGCCGGTTTCGCGGCGCGCAGCGGCTGGCTCAGGTCGCCCGTGACGGGCGCCGGCAGCTGGCTCGCCCACTCGACGTTCCTGTCCGGCCTGTGGGTCAAGAACCAGGAGCGGTACCGGACCCTGACCACCAGCGACCGCGCGACCCTCACCAGCTACTTCCAGAAGACCGGCGCCTGGCGCACGGTCGGCATCGTCCCAGGTGTGCGCAAGGCGTGGCCGGAGGGAAAGTACTTCGGCCTCGACCACATCTACGACTCCACGCACCTCGGCTACGAGGGTCCGTACTTCAGCTGGACGCCGGTGCCGGACCAGTTCAGCCTGGAGGCCTTCCAGAAGCTGGAGCACGGCAAGAAGAACCGTGACCCGATCATGGCGGAGATCATCCTGGCCTCCAGCCACAACCCCTGGTCCCCCATCGCCCACATCATCGGCTGGAAGGACCTCGGGAACGGCAAGATCTTCTACAAGATCAAGAAGGAGGGCACGAACCCGACGGAGGTCTGGAAGAGCGCGCAGCGCGTGCGGACCGAGTACCGCAAGGCGATCCAGTACTCGCTGGACAGCCTGACCCAGTGGATGCAGCGCTACGGCGACGACAACACCGTCCTCGTCTTCCTCGGCGACCACCAGCCCGTCCCGACGGTCACAGGAGGCACCGCCAACAGGGACGTGCCGGTCACCATCGTCGCCCGCGACCCGAAGGTCCTGGACCGGGTCTCCGACTGGGGCTGGACGGAGGGGATCAAGCCCGCGGACAACGCCCCGGAGTGGACCATGGACAAGTTCCGCGACCGCTTCCTGACGGCGTACGGGCCGCGGACCTGAGCCACCGGCCGCGTCCGTCGGTCGCCGACCGGTAGGACGCGTGGGTGTGCCGCCGCCGGGGGGCGGTGCGGGGATCGTACTCTGTGCGCACGATATGGCATCGATCGTGCACACAGAGCTACGGCGGCCGTATGGAAGGACCTCCGGTGTCGTACCCCACCCCTGCTCGGCCGCGGCGGCATCCGCGTGTCGTCCGGACCGTCACGGTGGGGACGACGGTGCTGGCCGCCGCCCTGCTGCTGGCCGCGCTGCTGCTGCCGAACCAGCTCGACCGGCTAGGGCCGAAGGCGTTCCTGCGCCTCCCTGCCGAGGGGATCGTGCTGGCGGCCGTGCTGCTGGTGCTGCCCGGACGGGCGCGGCGCGTCACGGCGGTGGCGGCGGGCGGGGGGCTCGGGGTGCTGACGCTGGTGAAGTGCCTGGACATGGGCTTCTACTCGGTGCTCCAGCGCCCCTTCGACCTGGTGCTGGACTGGATCCTGCTGGACGACGCGGCGGACTACGTGCGCGACTCGTTCGGCCGGAGCAGCCAGGTGCTCGCCGTCGCCGGGGCCGTGCTCCTGGTCGTGGCCGTGCTCGCCCTGAGCACGCTCGCCATGGTGCGGCTCGCCGACCGGATGGCCGAGCGGCGCCCGCCCGCGGGCGGTACCACCCTGGTGCTGGCCGTCGTCTGGGTCACCTGTGCGGTCTTCGGTCTCCGGGTCGGCGGTGCCCCCGTCGCCTCGACGCTCGACGCCCAGCTGGTCCACGAGCGCCTCCACGCGGTCCGCGCCGGGCTCAGGGACGCACGCGTCTTCCGGAAGGAGGCCGCCGTCGACGCCTTCGCGAAGACCCCGCCGGACCGGCTGCTGACGGGCCTGCGCGGCAAGGACGTGCTCATCACGTTCATCGAGAGTTACGGCCGTACGGCGATCGAGGACCCGGCGATGGCGCCGCCGGTCGGCGCGGTGCTCAAGGAGGGCGGCGCCTCCCTCAGGGCGGCCGGGTTCGAGGCGCGCAGCGGCTGGCTGCGGTCCCCGGTGATCGGGGCGGGCAGCTGGATGTGCCATGCGACGCTGCTGTCCGGGCTGTGGATCGACAACCAGCAGCGCTATCGCAACCTCGTCTCCGGCGACCGGATGACCCTGGCCAAGTACTTCCGGAAGACCGGCGCGTGGAGCACGGTCGGAGTCGTCCCGGGCGTCCGCACCGCCTGGCCGGAGGCCGGTTTCTTCGGCCTCGACCGCAGCTACGACTCCACGCATCTCGGTTACCACGGCCCGTACTTCAGCTGGACGCCGGTCCCGGACCAGTTCACCCTCCAGTCCTTCGAGCGTCTGGAGTACGGGAAGAGGAACCGGCGTCCGATCATGGCGGAGATCATCCTTGCCTCCAGTCACCAGCCCTGGGCGCCCCTGCCCCGCATGATCGACTGGAAAGGCCTGGGCGACGGCTCGGTCTTCGGGCGGATCGAGAAGGAGGGCAAGGACCCGGCGGAGGTCTGGAAGGACAACGAGCGGGTGCGCACCGAGTACCGGACCTCTATCGAGTACTCCCTGCACAGCCTGTTCGGGTTCATGCGGCGCTACGCCGGCAAGGACACGGTCCTGGTCTTCCTCGGCGACCACCAGCCGCGTCCGGAGGTCGTGGCGGGCAGCCCGCGCAGGGACGTTCCGATCACGATCGTCGCCCATGACCCGAAGGTCCTGGACCGGGTCGCCGGCTGGGGCTGGACACCGGGCCTGAAGCCGGCCGGGGACGCCCCGATCTGGGCGATGAACGAGTTCCGCGACCGCTTCCTGACGGCGTTCGGACCGCGGGCCTGAACTCGGCTCAGCCGTCGAGGAATTCGACGGTACGGCGGACGAACCACTCGGGGTCGTCCAGCCAGGGGTAGTGGGCGGCGCCGGGCTGGACGGTGACCTCGGCGTTCGGGAAGGCCTCGGCGGCACGCCGGGCCAGGTCGGGGCTCGGACCGCCGTCGAGTTCGCCGGCGTACACCAGGACGGGGGCGGTCAGGGCGCGCAGGGCGGCCCGGGTGGCGTCCGGGGTGAAGGCGCCGTCGGCGAAGTAGTGGTCGCCGGCCTCGAAGTTGGGCTGCTCCTCGGTGGCCGCGACATGGGCCTGGGCGGCGGCGTCCCAACGGCCGTGGAAGAAGGGCAGGAACACCTCGTCGAAGTCCCCGGCACCCGTCAGCCATGCCTCCAGCAGGGGGAACGCCTTCTCGTACCAGGGTTCCGCGGCGCGCAGCCGGGCCGCCGCGAGCCGCTCCTCCGGGGTGGCCCTCAGGCCCAGGGCCGAGGGGTTGCCGGTGATCAGCGCGAGCCGGCGCACCCGGTGCGGATGGGCCGCCGCGTACAGGATCGCCAGACTGGCGCCCGCCGAGTGCGACAGTACGTCCATGTGGTCGAGCCCTATGTGGGCGCGCAATATCTCCACGTCGTCGACCAGTCGGTCGCAGCGGTACGACGCCGGGTCGGCGGGCGGCGCGGAGTCTCCGGTCCCCCGCAGGTCGAGCAGGATCAGCCGGCGGTGGGCGGTCAGTCCGCCGAGGTCCCCGAGGTAGGCGGAGGCGCGCATGGGCCCGCCCGGCAGCACGAGGAGCGGTTCGCCCTCGCCTCTGACGTGGTAGGCGAGGCGGGTCCCGTCCGATGCGGTGAAGGTGGGCATGGGGCTGATCGTCGGGGACGGTGGCGGGCCGGCGCAACGGAGTTCGGCGGACGACCGCGCCGTCGGGCGGCCGGTCGCGGCGTCAGGCAGGTGCTCCCGGCTTGCGCACCCGGAACGCGAACTGCCCGCAGAACGTGAGCTTGCGCAGGTTCACCAGGGCCGTCTTGCGGCCTCCCTTGCGGGCCCAGGTGTCGATCTCCGTGTTGAGCGGCGACTCCTTGCGCCAGAACCGGCCGTACTCCCGCATCCGTGTGCCGTGGTAGGTGCGCATGATCAGTGTCACGCCGTCGAGCGAGGGCCGGATCTCCTCCAGGGCGAGCCCGGCCGCCTCGACCAGCACCCGGAATCCGTACGGCGTGTAGTTCCACAGGCTGAAGGAGTGATACGGCTCGAACTGGGAGGTGCTGCCGATGAACAGCCCTCCCGGGCGCAGCACTCTGCCCACCTCCGCGAGCAGTTCCCTGGGCCGGGCGACATGCTCGAAGACCTGGTGCGAGTAGACCAGCGGCACGGTGTCGGAGCGGAACGGCAGGTTGACGCCGTCGAAGTGCACCACGGTGTCGGCTCCGGCCCGGTGCTGTGCGGCCTCCGGGGAGTCACGGATGTCGACTCCCACCCAGCGCACGGCGGAGTCGTGTCTGCGGAAGAGCCCGGCCGACGTGCCCCGTCCGCATCCGAGGTCGACCACCCGGTCCGGTGCCCGTGGGGAGCGCATGGCCTGGTCGAGGTAGTAGCGGGAGGTGACCTGGCGGGCATGGTCGCCAGGGATGCAATCGTGCATGAGTTCCCACAGGGTCGACATGTCCCCAAGCTACGGAGGTGCCGTTCCCCGGGCCACATCCGGCGGCGGGTTCGGCGCGGCTGTCATCCCTTGGGGCGAACCGGGCATCGCGGACTGCGGTCCGAGGCGGTCGATGCCGGACAGGTCGCGGGCGGTCACGCTGTTGCGGTCGGCGACGGTGCGGCCGAGCGCGTGGTAGGGCCACAGTCCCCCGGCCTGCCGGCGGCTGCGCTCGTTCCATTCCAGGGCCTCAGCGGCGCGTGCCCGGAAGAAGTTGAGCGCGTAGCCGCCGGAGTGGATCCGCAGCAGGAAGAATCCGCCCGGGTACTCCTTGGCGGCGCCGACCTCCTGCAGGGTCACCTGCGGGGCGAGCGGCACATGGGTGCGCTTGTTGCGATGGGTGTGGCCGACATGGTGGAGGAACACACCCGGGGCGGCGGCATAGGCCCGCAGGATCGCGCGGGCCTGGCGGCGGCCCAGGCGCTGTCCGGGGCTCACCGGGAAGAGGGCGTCCCTGACGGTGAGCGGATGGTGTCCGAAGACGACGGTGGGCTGTTCCCTGTGGGCGCGCAGGCGGCTCCGGAACCAGGACAGCTGCTCGGCGCCGAGGCCGCCGGCGTCGCCGCCGTTGCCGCGCTTGTCGTAGGTGTCGAGGCCGATGATCCGCAGTCCGCCCACGTCGTGCTCGAACCAGTCGGGACGGTCCTGCCCGCCGAACACCCGGTGGAAGGCGTCGCCGTCCCGCGAGCCCCGGTCGTGGTTGCCCCGTACGACGAAGTAGTCCCGTGCATGGGTGCCGAAGCCGTCCAGGATGCGTCTGGCCTCCGCCAGGTCGCGCGGTCCGCCACCGGCGGAAAGGTCGCCGGCGGCCAGCAGCAGCTGGGCTCCGCGGCGGCGGGCCTCGTCCACCACGGCGCGGCTCATGAGCTCGGGGTACGGGGCGAGCCCCGCCCGTTGTGCCACTCCGCGCAGGAAGGCGACGCCGGCCACCAGACCGGCGACGGTCTCGCCGATGTGCAGGTCGTTGCAGAGGGCGAGGGACAGGAGGTGGCGGCCGGGCGGGGGCTGTGGGGTGGTGAAGGAGTAGGGGCCGCCGGGCGAGCCGAGGCCGTGCCGGGAGGTGCCGGCCGCGTTGCCGCGCACCAGGTGCAGCGCGGTGGGGGTGGCGGGCACGCCCCTGGAGTGGGCCTGGTAGTAGTACGTCTGCCCGGGTTCCAGGCCGGTGAGCTCGATGTGGTGGTGGGCGGTGGGCCGGTCGTCGCCCGCGGTGCGGTTGAGGCGGGCGGGGTGGGTGCCGTAGCGGACCTCGCCCTCGGTGACGGCGGGCAGCATACGGCCGGTGCCGTCGTCGGTGCCGGGCTGGGCGGTGTGCCAGGCGATGACGGCGCGGTCCTCGGTGAGGGTGACCAGTTCCAGGTGGACGGCGGCGAGGGAGCGGGGGTGCCGGGGGCGGGCGGTGGGGAGTGCGGAGCGGAGCAGGGCGGGGGCGAGCAGGAGACCGGAGCGCAGCACCTCGCTGGGGCCGGGTATGCCCGCGAGTGCGCCGAGGGGGACGGGGAGGCAGCAGCGCATGTCTGCTATGTGCACGCCCCCGGTGAACGGCGGAGGTGGAACCGGAAGCCGCACACGGTATGGAACCGGACTTCTTGGCTCCTCACGAGGAGGGGCCGAACCGGTCCCGCAGCTCGCGCTTGAGGATCTTCCCGCTGGCGTTGCGGGGCAGGGCGTCCACGAACAGGACCCGCTTGGGTGCCTTGAAACCGGGCAGGGTCTCCTTGACATGGGCGATCAGCCGGGCCTCGTCGGCCTCGCCGCGCGGCACGACGACCGCCGTGACCATCTCGATCCACTGCTCGTCGGGCAGGCCGATCACGGCGGCCTCGGCGACCGCCTCATGGGTGTAGAGGGCGTCCTCGACCTGCCGTGAAGCGACCAGCACACCACCGGAGTTGATGACGTCCTTCACCCGGTCGACGATCGTGAAGTAGCCGTCGGCGTCGCGGACCGCCAGGTCACCGGAGTGGAACCAGCCGTCCCGGAAGGCCTCTTCGGTCTCCTCGGGCTTCTCCCAGTAGCCCTCGCACAGTTGCGGTGAGCGGTAGACGATCTCGCCGGGTGTGCCGTCGGGCACGTCCTGGCCGTCCTCGCCGACCACGCGTGCCTCGACGAACAGCACGGTACGGCCGCAGGAGTCCAGCCGTCCCTTGTGCTCCTCGGGCGCGAGCACGGTGGCCAGCGGCCCGATCTCGCTCTGCCCGAAACAGTTGAACAGGGCGAGTTTCGGGAGCCGTTCGCGCAGCCGCTCGAGAACCGGTACCGGCATGACCGACGCCCCGTAGTACGCCTTGCGCAGCCCGCCGAGGTCGCGGGTCGCGAAGTCGGGCCGGTTGGACAGCCCGATCCACACCGTGGGCGGCGCGAACAGGCTGTCCGCGCGGCCGGTCTCGACCAGGTCGAAGAGGGTGTCTCCGTCGGGCCCGTCCAGGATGATGTTCGTGGCCCCGACCGCCAGGTACGGCAGCAGGAACACATGCATCTGGGCGGAGTGGTAGAGCGGCAGCGCGTGTGCGGGCCGGTCCCCGGCGCTGAGGTCGAGGGCGGCGATCGCGCTCAGGTACTCGTGCACCAGCGCCCGGTGGGTCATCATCGCGCCCTTGGGCAGCGCGGTGGTCCCCGAGGTGTAGAGCAGCTGGACCAGTTCCTCGGTCCGCGGTTCGGGTCCGTCGTACGGCGACGCGTCCGCGAGTCGGGCGAGGAGCGAGCCGTCGGCGTCCCGCAGCGGCAACACCCGTGGCCCGTCGGGAAGTCGGCCGGTGAGGTCCGGGTCGGCGAGCACCAGTGCGCTGCCCGACTGGCCGAGGATGTACGCGAGGTCGTCGCCGGTCAGGTTCTGGTTGACGGGGACGTGCACCAGGCCGGCCCGGGCGCAGGCGAGGAAGGCGATCAGGTAGGCGTCGGAGTTGTGGCCGTAGGCGCCGACCCGGTCGCCGCGTTCGAGGCCCTGGCCGAGCAGGACGGTCGCCGCCCGTGAGACGGCGTCGTCGAGTTCCTCGTACGTCCACCGGCGCTCGCCGTACTCCACCGCCACCCGTGCGGGGGTACGCCGGGCGCTGCGCCGCAGCACCCCGTCAACCGTGCTGCCCTGTCCCTGCGTCATGACTCATGATCCTCGGTCCCCGGGCGGGGCAGGTCAAGCACCACCGGAACCGCACGCCCGCGCCCGCGCTCAACTTCCTCTTCCCTCAACGACGTTGGGAGGCACAGATGCGCACCACCCGTGTGAGACGGCTGTTCGTCACAGCCGTCGCGCTGCTCACCGCATCGGCCGCGTTACCGGCCGCGGCGGCCGGGTCGCGAAGTCATCAGGACCGGCCGTCGCACGGCGGTCTGTCCGCCGTCATCCGCTACACCGAGTACGGCATCCCGCACATCCTCGCCAAGGACTACGCGGACCTCGGCTTCGGCACCGGCTGGGCGCAGGCCGCCGACCAGGTCTGCACCCTCGCCGACGGCTTCCTGACGGTACGCGGCGACCGCTCGCGTTTCCTCGGCCCGACCGCGGCCACCGACTTCTCGCTCTCCTCTGCCGGCGACAACCTCTCCAGCGACCTGTACTTCCGTGGTGTACGCCGGTCGGGCACCGTGGCGAAGCTGCTCGCCGAACCGGCTCCGCTGGGCCCGAGCCGGCAGGTGAAGGACCTGATGCGGGGCTTCGCCGCCGGGTACGACGCCTGGCTGGCGCAAAACCGGATCACCGACCCGGCCTGCCGGGGTGCCGCCTGGGTGCGGCCCATCAGCACGCTGGACGTGGCCACCCGTTACTACGCCCTCTCCGTGCTCGGCGGCCAGGGCGGTGCCGTGGACGAGATCACCGGCGCGGCGCCACCCACCGGCGCCACGGCGCCCGGGCGGGGAATCGACGCCGAGGCTCTGGTCAGGGCCGTACAGACGCGGTCCGGCACGGCCGACATGGGATCGAACGCGGTCGCGTTCAGCGGTGCCACCACCGCCAACGGCCGTGGTCTGCTGCTGGGCAATCCGCACTACCCGTGGCAGGGCGGACGCCGGTTCTGGCAGTCGCAGCAGACCATCCCGGGCGAGCTGAACGTCGCCGGTGCGTCACTGCTCGGCACGCCGACCATCGCCATCGGCTACAACTCCCGTGTGGCGTGGAGCCACACCGTCTCGACCGGTGTCCCCTTCGACCTGACCCGGCTGACACTCGATCCGTCCGACCCCACCGTGTATCTGGTGGACGGCAGACCGGAGCGGATGACCAGGCGGACGGTGACGGTCGCGGTCAGGGGCGGCGCTCCCGTCACCCGCAGCCAGTGGTGGACGCGGTACGGCCCGGTGGTCGCCGACCCGGACGGTGATCCGCCGCTGCCCTGGACCACCACGACGGCGTACGCCTTCAGCGACCCCAACGCCGCGAACTTCCGGTTCGCCGACACCTCGCTCGGCTTCGGCAAGGCGCGCTCCACGGCGGACGTCCTCGCGTCCCTCGACAGGCATCAGGGGCTCCCGTGGGTGAACACGATCGCTGCGGACTCCGCCGGGCACACCCTCTACACCCAGTCGCAGGTACTGCCCCGGATCACCGACGAGCTCGCGGCGCGTTGCTCCACCGACCTGGGCAGGATCACCTATCCGCAGGCGGGGCTCGCGGTCCTCGACGGCTCGCGGTCCGACTGCGCGCCGGGCAGTGACGCCGACGCCGTCCAGCCCGGCATCTTCGGGCCCTCCCGCATGCCCACCCTCAAGGACGCCCCGTACGCGGAGAACTCCAACGACAGCGCCTGGCTGACCAACCTGGACCGGCCGCTCACCGGGTACGAGCGGATCTTCGGCACGGTCGGGACGCCACGCGGGCTGCGGACCCGGGGTGCGATCGAGGACGTGACGGCGATGGCGAAACGGGGCGGGCTGACCGTCCGGGACCTCCAGGACCAGGAGTTCTCGAACCGGGTGCCCGCCGGTGCCCTGGCGGCGGCCGACGCGGCGAAGGCGTGCGCCGTGCTGCCGGGCAGGACGGCCAAGGGCAGCGACGGCACGGTGGTCGACGTCTCGGCGGCCTGCCCGGTGCTCGCGGCCTGGGACCGCACCATGGACACCGGCAGTCGCGGCGCTCTGCTCTTCGACCGTTTCTGGCGGAAGCTGACAGCTGCGGTCTCGCCCGCCCGGCTCTGGAAGGTGCCGTTCTCGGCGGCCGACCCGGTGCACACCCCGAACACGCTCGACACCACGGCGCCCGGCTTCGCCACGGCCCTCGCCGACGCCGTCGCCGAGTTGCGCACCGCGGGCATCCCGCTGGACTCCCCGCTCGGCGACCACCAGTTCGTCGTACGGAACGGCCAACGGAACCCGGTGCCGGGCGGTACGGAGGCGCTGGGTGTGTGGAACAAGATCGAGCCGGTGTGGAACGCGGCGCAGGGCGGCTACACCGACGTGTCGTTCGGCTCCAGCCACATCCAGGCGGTGGGCTGGGACGGCAGTGGCTGCCCGGTGGCCCGCACCCTGCTGACGTACTCCCAGTCCTCGAACCCGAACTCGCCCCACTACAGCGACCAGACCCCGCTGTTCTCGGGCGAGAAATGGGTGACCGCGCGGTTCTGCGAGAAGGACGTCCTGTCGTCACCCGCGTTGAAAACGGTTCGCGTGCACGAACACTGAGCCTATGTGGTCCCGCGTCATATGGGGCGGGACCACACTCGTGGGGTACGAGAAAATCACAGTCGATGCGATATGCATCAATGGTCGTTCACCGAACGTGACATGTGCTTCAACGTGCCCCCGTGCGCCCCTTTGGGGAAAGCCTTCTGGAAACCGAATGCCGGTCAACTGGGCAGGACACGTCTCGCAGTGGGCAGGAGGTTTCCATGCACCGTGCTGCGCCTGAACAAAAACGAACGTGGACGACAGGTACTGCTCCCGGCATATTCCCTCTTCTCGGTCACGCTATCGCCTTATATCGCCGACCGCTGGCGTTTCTGAATTCTTTGCCCGCGCACGGGGATCTGGTCGAGATACGGCTGGGCCCCCAGCGTGCCTGGATGGTGTGCCGCCCGGAGCTGGCCCACGAGGTGCTCATGGATCCGCACACCTTCGACAAGGGGGGCCCGCTGTACGACAGGCTGGGGAACCTGATGGGCGACGGACTCGTCACCTGCCGCCAGGCGACGCACCGGGACAAGCGCCGACTGCTGCAGCCCGCCTTCCGTTCCTCCCATGTCTCCGTGTACACGGACCTCGTCGCCGAGGAGGCCGAGGCGGTGTGCGAGGGGTGGCGGACGGGGCGGGCCGTTCCTGTCACCGAGGCGATGATGACCCTCACGACCCGTGTGATCAGCCGGGTCCTGTTCTCCGACTCGCTGGACGACGCGACGGCCGCCGAGGTGCGGAACTGTCTCTCCGACGTGGTCCGCGGCCTCTTCGTCCGCACCGTCGTACCGATCGACGCCCTGTTCCGCCTCCCCACCCCCGCCAACCGCCGCTACCGGCGCGCCCTCGCCCGTCTGCACGCCGTCATCGACACGGCGATCGCCGAGCGCCGCCGGGGCGACGACGGCGACATCCGCTACGACCGCGACGACGTACTGGGAACACTGCTGGCGGCGGCGCGCGGCGAGAGCGGTCCGACGGCGATCACGGACCAGGAGATCCACGACCACCTGATCACGCTGCTGCTGGCGGGCGCCGAGACCACGGCGCTCTGCCTGGCCTCGGCGTTCAGCCTGCTGGCCCGCCATCCGGAGGCCGAGCGCCGGCTGCACGCCGAACTGGACACCGTCCTCGCCGACGGCCGCCGGCCCGGACCCGCCGATCTGCCGCACCTCGGCTACACCCGGTCCGTCGTCTCCGAGACGCTGCGTCACTCGTCGCCCGGCTGGCTCTTCACCCGCGTCACCACCAGGGAGACGGAACTCGCCGGACGCCGGCTGCCCGAGGGGGCCACCGTGCTCTACAGCCCCTACCTCCTGCACCACGATCCGGCCTCGTTCCCCGATCCCGAGCGCTTCGACCCCGACCGCTGGTCGCCCGGGCGGCTCACCGCCGAGCAGCGCCGCGCGATGATGCCGTTCTCCGCGGGCAACCGCAAATGCGTCGGCGACGAGTTCGCCATGGTGGAGGCCACCCTGGCGCTCGCGACCATCGCCGGGCGCCGGCGCCTGCGCCATCTGCCCGGGTACGTCGAGCGGATACCGCGGCCCGCGATCACCCTGGGGCCTCGATCACTGGTCATGGTCTGCGAAGCCCGTCCCACGCACGGCACTTCACACCCCCGAACGGCAGGTGGTCACGTTGTCGACAACACATGAGGAAAGCGCGGTCGGCGTCCTGGACGCATCCCAGGTCTCCGATCTCAGGGATCTGATCGACGCCCACCTCACCATGCCGTTCCCGTTCGCCCGCAATCCTCATGAATCCGAGGCCGCGGCCGGTGTCGACGCGTGGCTGAGGGCGTGGGGGCTGACCGACGAACCGGGCGTGGCGACGATGATCGCCCGTACCCGCCCCGCCGAGCTCGCGTCCTGCACCAGCGCCGCCGTCGACTCGGGGCTCCTCCAGATCGTGGCCAATCAGATCGCCTATCAGTTCGTCTTCGACGACCGTGCGGAGGACGTCGGCCGGTACTCTCCCGGCAGGCTGGTGCCGATGCTGTGCGAGAGCGTCGCGATCCTGCGGGACGACCGGCCGCCCAGCACCCCGCTCGGAGCGGCCCTGGCCGACCTCCACCGGCAGGTCCGGGAACGGTGCACACCCGCACAGGCCGCGCGCTGGGCCTGGAAGAGCCGTGAATACGTGCACGGCCTGCTGTACGAAGCGGTGGCGCAGGCGCAGCCCTTCCCCTTGCGGCGGGGAGACTGCACCTCCATACGGTCACTGACCGCCGGAGTCGAGCCGTTCTACCCGTTGTACGAGGCCGCCCAGCCGCACGAGATACCCCTTGCCGAACTCCACCACCCCGCCGTGGAGCGGCTCACCCGGCTGTCGGCCGACGCGGCCGTGTGGACGGCCGACCTGTTCTCCGCGGTGAAGGAACGGCGTGCGGGCGAAATGATCAACCTGGCCCTGGCCTATCAACGCGAACACCAGTGTTCTCTCCAGGCTGCCGTCTTCCTTGCCGTCCAGCGGGTCAACGGCACGATCGAAGAGTTCCTGAGGCTGTACCGGACCATCGAACCGGAGTTGAGCGTAGCCGGTGTCGGTTACATCGAAGGAATGATCGGCTGGATCCGCGGGTGCTACCAGTGGTCCCGCACCGTGCCGCGCTACTCGGATGTGACCTCAATACCTGCCGTGCCATAAGGACTCCGCAGTAAACCTCCACCGGAGGTGTCCATCCAGGTCCTCGTACCCAGCGAGCAGGCATTCTCCCATCTGTCAGTTGATGATTCACCCTATAGTGCTCAATCCGGCCTATCGCACCTCGACGGGGCGTACGCTCGGCTGTCCCGTAGGCCGAACGACAGAAAGCGGTACGGCTCATGGCAACGGAGCTGCGGCAACCGATCACGGACCAGGAGACGTTGATCGAACGCCGAGGGGAACTCCATGCCCTCGATGCCGCGTTCCAGGAGCTGCGACGCACCGCGGACGGCACGCCGCGAGCAAGGCGCAAGGGACTGCTCGCCTTCACCGGGTCGGCCGGATTGGGCAAGACAGCACTCGTCACGGAAGCACGTGCCCGGGCCGCGGCACACGGATTCACCGTGCTGTCGGGCCGTGGTGGCGAGGCGGAACAGGGTTCGGCGTTCCGCGTGGTACGCCAGTTGATGCAGCCGTCACTGGCGAGGATGGACGAGGCGGAGCTCCACGCCTTCCTGGGAAGTTGGTACGACACCGTCGCCGGCGTGCTCAGTCTCGAGGCGAAGGGACCCGCTCCCGCGCCGGATCCGACCGGTGTGCGCGAAGGTCTCGACTGGGTCATGACGCGCCTCACGGTGAAGAAGGCTCCCGTCGTCCTGCTCGTGGACGACCTGCACTGGACGGACGCCGAGTCACTGACCTGGCTCGCCTCCTTCGCACCGCGCGTCGACGACCTCCCCCTGCTGATCGTGGTCGCCTACCGGCCCGACGAGCTGCCCGCCGAGGCCGGCGGACTCCGTGCGCTCATGGGCGACCATGGGGACCGCCCCCACAACCTGGCTCTGCTCACCACCGAGGGAGTGGCGCAGATCGTCAGGAACGAGATCGGGGAGGCGGCGGAGGACCGGTTCTGCAAGGAATGCTGGTCGGCCTCCGGCGGGAGCCCCTTCGAGGCGGTGGAGCTCGCCATCGGACTCGCCGAGCGGAGGCTGACCGGCACCGACGACGACCTGCCGGCCATGCGCGAGCTTGCCGCGGCGATCAAGGGCCCGGGGCTGATCGAGCGTCTGGAACGGCTCGGAACCGCGACCGTCCGCTTCGCGCACACCGCTGCTGTGCTGGGCTCACCCTTCTCGCCGCAACTCGCGGCGACCATCTCGGTGCTCGGCGACGAGGCCGTCGCCGAGGCGACCGAGAAGTTGCGCGCGGCCCGGATCCTGGCCAACGGCCACGGCCCCGAGGGCGAGCTCGAATTCGTACACCCGCTCATCACCACGACGATCTACCGGTCCATCCGCACGGGTTTCCGGACCGGTTTGCACAACACCGCCGCGCAGGCCCTCCTGGCCGCGGGGTACGGCCCCACCGCAGCCGCGCGGCATCTGCTGGAAGTCCCGTGCGAGGACCGTCCCGAAACGGTCGCCTGTCTGCGCGAGGCCGCTCGCGAATACCTGCGTGCCGGGGCCACCGACGCGGCCCGCCGGCTGCTGGCCCGCGCGCTGCAGGAGCCGCCGCTGCCCGAGGACCATGCCGCGGTCCTTCACGAACTCGCGTGTGCCACGTTCCTGATCGAGCCCACCGCCACGGTGAGACATCTGCGCCAGGCGCTGGCACAGCCCGACGTCGACCCCGATCTGCGTGCCTCCGTCGTCTACCGGCTGACGACGGCTCTGGCCCATACCGACAAGTTGGCGGAGGCCGTGACCGTGGCCGCCGAAGAAGCGCGGAAGGCCACGAATCCTCGCGTCAAACTCCGCATGCAGGCCGATCAGTTCGTCTGGAGCATGGTGCGTTCCGACGACCGCGACTCCCCGGCCCGTTCTCGGACGCTGGCGCGTCTGGCCGAGCAGTTGCCCGGCCGCAGTCTGGAGGAGCGCTACATCCTGGGGCTGCGGGCCTGGGACGCCGCCATGCGCGGCGAACCGAGGCAGACCGCCCTCGCGTACGCCGAGAAGGCCCTGCGCGGTGGTATGAGCTGGACCGACGAGAACCGGGGATTCGAGGTACCCCTTTCCGTCGCCCTGGTCTTCATGTACGGCGATCAGCCGCAACGGGCCGAGGAGCTGTTCAACCAAGGTATCGCCGAATGCGTGGCCAAGGGGTGGCACGGCTCCCACCTGGCCTTCGGCCAGACCATCGCCGGTTACATCCGCTACCGCCGCGGCTGGCTCGCCGAAGCCGAGAACGCCGTACGGGAAGGTCTGCGCATCGCCGACAAGGTGGACGGGGTCGTGGCCGCCGAGTGGTTCGGCGTGAGCATCCTCATCAAGACCCTGCTGGCCCGCGGGCGTGTCACGGAGGCACGCTCACTCGCCGACGAGCACCACTTCGACGAGACAGCCCTCAACACCGTCATCTACCCCGACCCCCGCACCGTCTACGCCGAACTCCTCCTCGCGGAGGGACGGCACGCCGAGGCGGCCCGGCTGCTGGCCGCGGTCGGGGAGTGGCTGGACGGGCGGGGCTGGCGCAATCCGGCCTGGTGCCCGTGGCAGCTGCGGCTCGCCTCCGCGCTCGCCCCGACCGCCCGGGACGAGGCGGTCGGACATGCCCAGGACGCCGTGCGGCGGGCCCGGGACTTCGGTGCCGCCGCCACCGTCGGTCAGGCTCTGCACACGCTCGCCGAGGTGACCGGTGGGACGGCCGCGGTCGGCCTGTACGCGGAGGCCGTCGGCCACCTGGAACAGTCCCCGGCCGCCTATGAGCTCGCCCGCGCCCAGATCGGCCACGGCGCCGCGCTGTCCCGCAACGGCCGGCTGCAGGAGGCCGCCGACCGGCTCTACCAGGGCCTGGAAGGAGCCGTCCACTGCGGCGCCGAGGCGCTCGCCGCCCGGGCCAGGGAGGAGCTCTCGGCGGCCGGACTGCGTCCGCTGCCGCTGCGTTATGTGCAGGTGGACACGCTGACCGCGCCGGAACTCCGCACCGCCGAACTGACCGTCCAGGGGCTCCCGGTGGCGGTGGTCGCCAAGGAGCTGCACCTCACCGAGCAGGGGGTGCGGCAGTTGTTGTCCCGTGTCTACCGCAAGATCGGCACGGACGCCGCCGGCCTCGCCGGGTTCCTGGAGACCCGTCAACGCCCGCGTCCCTGAGGACGCGGGACGCGGTCATGAGGACGCGGGACGCGGTCACACCGGCCGGGTGCGCCCCTGCCAGTAGGGGTCCCGCAGCCGCCGCTTGTACAGCTTGCCGTTGGGGTCGCGGGGCATCTCGGTGATGAAGTCGACGGTCTTGGGGCATTTGTATCCCGCCAGCCGCTCGGCGCAGTGGGCGAGCAGGGCGGCGGCGAGGTCCGGTCCCGGCTCGTGTCCGGGGGCGGGTTCGACCACGGCCTTGACCTCCTCGCCCCAGTCGTCGTGCGGGATGCCGAAGGCGGCGGCGTCGGCGACGGCGGGGTGGGAGAGGAGCGCGGACTCGATCTCGGCGGGGTAGATGTTGACCCCGCCCGAGATGATCATGTCGATCTTGCGGTCGCGGAGGAAGAGGTAGCCGTCCTCGTCGAGGTAGCCGAGGTCGCCGACGGTGAAGAAGTCGCCGATGCGGTTGTTCCTCGTCTTGGCCTCGTCCTTGTGGTAGGAGAAACCGCCGGTGTTCATCTTCATGTAGACGGTGCCGAGTTCGCCGGGCGGCAGCCGGTTGCCGTCGTCGTCGAAGACCGCGAGTTCGCTGATGGGCCAGGCCTTTCCGACCGTGCCGGGTTTCTTCAGCCAGTCCTCGGCGGTGGCGAAGGCGCCGCCGCCCTCGCTGGCCGCGTAGTACTCCTCGACACTGGGGCCCCACCAGTCGAGCATCGCCCGCTTGACATGGTCCGGGCAGGGTGCGGCGCCGTGGATGGCGTGTCGCATGGAGGAGACGTCATAGCGTGCGCGCACATCCTCGGGGAGGGCGAGCAGACGGTGGAACTGGGTCGGGACCATATGGGTGTGGGTGCACTGGTGTGCGTCGATCAGGCGGAGCATCTCCTCGGGGGTCCACTTGTCCATCAGGACCAGGCGGTGGCCTATGTGGAGTGACGCTCCCGCGAACTGCAGTACGGCCGTGTGGTAGAGCGGTGAGCAGACGAGGTGGACGTTGTCGCCGAACGGCCGGATGCCGAAGATGCCGAGGAAGCCGCCGAGGTAGGCCTCCTCGGGGAGCTTCCCGGGCAGCGGGCGGCGGATGCCACGGGGGCGTCCCGTCGTACCTGAGGTGTAGTTCATGACCCAGCCGAGCTCGCGGTCGGCGGGCGCGGACTCGGGTTGTCCGTCGAGGAGTCCGGCGTACGGCCGGAAGCCCTCGACCTCGCCGATCGCGTACCGGTGGGTGGCCGGGAGGCCGGCCTCGTCGGCGGCGTGCCGGGCCGGGCCCGCGAACCGTTCGTGGGCGATGAGGACCTTCGCCCCCGAGTCGGCGACGATCCAGCCGATCTCCGGGCCGACGAAGTGGTGGTTGACGGGGACGAGGTAGAAGCCGGCCTGGCTGGCGGCCAGGTAGGCGGTGAAGAACTCGACGCCGTTGGGCAGGACGACCGCGAAGGCGTCGCCGCGTTCCAGCCCGGCGGCGCGCAGTCCGTGGACGAGGCGGTTGGTGGCCGCGAGCAGGCGTCCGGCGGTCCACTCCTCACCGTCGGGGGCGACGAGCACCGTGCGGTCGGGGTCGAGGGTGGCCTGGGCCCAGAATCCGGCGGGGGGCGTGCTGGTCACTTGCCGCTCCTTCCGGCGATGCGGTTGATGCGGTCGACGGCCTGCTCGAAGCCGCGGGTGAGGTCGTCGAAGACGGCCTGGACGCTGCGTTCGGCGGTCATGCGGCCGACGATCTGGCCGACAGGGGTGCCGAGCAGGGGCTCGACCTCGTACTTCTGGATGCGGGTGAGGGCCTCGGCGACGAGCAGGCCCTGGAGCGGCATGGGGAGGGTGCCGGGGCCGTCCGCGGCGTCCCAGGCGTCGGTCCACTCGGTGCGCAGCTGGCGGGCCGGTTTCCCGGTCAGGGCGCGGGAGCGGACCGTGTCGCCGGAGCCGGCGGCGAGGAGTTTGCGGGTCACGGCGGGTGAGGAGAGGTCGGCCTCGGTGCAGGTCAGCCAGAGGGAGCCCAGCCAGACGCCCTGGGCGCCGAGGGCGAGCGCGGCGGCCGCCTGCTGCCCGCCGCCGATCCCGCCCGCCGCGAGCACGGGCAGCGGGGCGACGGCGTCGACGACCTCCGGGGTGAGGACCATGGTGGCGATCTCACCGGTGTGCCCGCCCGCCTCGTAGCCCTGTGCCACCACGATGTCGATGCCCGCGTCCTTGTGCTTCACGGCGTGCCGGGCGCTGCCCGCGAGCGCGGCGACCAGGACGTTCCGGTCGTGGGCGCGGGCGATGACATCGGCGGGCGGGGAGCCGAGGGCGTTGGCGAGCAGCCTGATCGGGTAGTCGAAGGCGACGTCGAGCTGGGTGCGGGCGACCTGCTCCATCCACCCGGTGATGCGCCATCCGGACGCCTCGCCCTCGGCGAGCTCGGGCACGCCGTACTTGGCGAGGGTGTCCCGGACGAACTGCCGGTGCCCTTCCGGGATCATCGCCTCGACGTCGGCCTCGCTGACGCCCTCGACCTTCTTGGCGGGCATGACGACATCGAGCCCGTACGGCTTGCCGTCGACATGCGCCTCGATCCAGTCGAGGTCGCGTTTGAGGTCGTCGGGGGCGGTGTAGCGGACCGCGCCGAGCACTCCGAAGCCGCCGGCCCGGCTGATGGCCGCGGCCACGGCGGGAAACGGCGTGAAGCCGAAGACGGCGTGCTCGACTCCCAGGGTCTTGCTCAGCTCCGTCTGCATGGGCGCAGGATGCCGCAGCCGGGCGGCCGACGGAAGACATTTTCTGATGCTCCGTCAGATTTCTCGGTGTGCGCCATGATTGACCGAGGGTCACGCCCGGGCGGCCGGTCACAGGCGCGGGTGCGGGCCGACCGACCGGCGTCTCACCGAACGTGGCCGTACGGCCGTATCGATGGGCGGTGGATCCCCTGCCCGCCGTCCTGGCCGGCCCCGACGGCGAGCCCGACGCCAAAGTGGTCCACGCCCTCGGTTCCATCGGTGATGCCAGGGCCCTGGAACCCCTGGTGGAATTCCTCCTCAGCAGCGATGGCACACCCCGTCGGGACGTTCTGTGGGCCCTGGCGGACCTCCGCGCTCCGGGAACCGTGCAGCCGCTGCTCGACCTGTTGTCCCGCTCCGACGGCGAGTCACGTCTTTCCGTGGTCCGGGCTCTGGGCAGACACGGTGATCCCGCAGCCGTGGGACCTCTGCTCGACATGCTGGCCCTGATGGCCGTCGAGAGCCGCGGCACGGGGCGACCGTCGTGGAGGCCCTGGGTCTTCTGGGGGACCGCCGGGCGGTGGAACCTCTCCTGGCCGTCCTGAGCGACGACGGCGGCTTGCTGCGCTCGCCGGTCGTCGAGGCCCTGGGGCTGCTCGGCGACCCGCTGGCCGTCGACCCCCTGCTGAGGACACTGCTCGGCGCGAACGGTGAGCCCGACACGGACGTGGTCGAAGCCCTGGTCCGAATCCGCGATCCCCGTGCAGTGGGGCCGCTTCTGGAACTGCAGGAGGAGTAGTCCTTCCCGCCGGGTTCCATCCTCCCGGCCGCACTGGTGGCACTCGGCGACCCCACGTACCGCGATGCCCTCCAGGAGGCCATGCGCGGCGCGGAGGAGGACGCCCGGCGCTCGGCGCTGTGGTCCCTCGCCCGCTTGGAGCGTCACGTGGTCGACAGGATGCTGTTGTCCGATGACCTGGACGGTCTCGCCCCGGGAATCGACCCCGCCGCAGAGATCGAGGAAGGCGCCCTGGCCGCATACGCCGCCGCGGTACGGCTGCCGGTCGACGAAGTCCGCCGCGGGTGCGAGGAGTTGGCCGCTCGCCACCCGCTCAGCCTGTCCTGGACCGAACCCCGCGCCTCCTGACCCCCGGTGCCTCAGCCGCCCGTCCCCTCCAGCACCGCCATCGCCGCGTTGTGCCCCGGTACCCCGCTCACCCCTCCCCCGCGCACCGCGCCCGCCCCGCACAGCAGGACGTTGGCGTGGGGGGTTTCGACGCCCCAGCGGCCGCTGGTCTCCTGGGCGTAGGGCCAGGAGAGGTCGCGGTGGAAGATGTTCCCGCCGGGGAGACGGAGGTCGTGTTCGAGGTCCAGGGGGGTCTTCGCCTCGATGCAGGGGCGGCCGTCGGCGTCAAGGGCGAGGCAGTCGGCCAGCGGTTCGGCGAGGTGGGCGTCGAGTTGGGCGAGGGTGGACTTGAGGAGCTCCGCGCGTACGGCATCGTTGTCGGCGGTGAAGAGCCGCGCGGGGGTGTGCAGGCCGAAGAGGGTGAGGGTCTGGTAGCCGCGGGCGACCAGGTCACGGCCGAGGATCGTGGGGTCGGTCAGGGAGTGGCAGTAGATCTCCGCGGGCGGGGCGGTGGGGAGCCGGCCGGCCGAGGCCTCGGCGTGGGCGACGGCCAGTTGGCCGTAGCCCTCGGCGATGTGGAAGGTACCGGAGAACGCCTCGCGCGGGTCGACGGCGGTGTCGCGCAGCCTGGGCAGCCGCTTCAGCAGCATGTTCACCTTGAGCTGGGCGCCCTCGGCGGGCTCCGGGGCCGGGCCGCCGGTGAGCGCGGCGAGCTCCTGCGGGGCGGCGTTGACCAGGACGTGCCGGGCTGCGGCGACGCCCTCGCCGTCGGCTGTGCGGTAGGCGACCTCGGCGCTGCGGCCGTCCGTCTCGATCCGCACCGCCTCGTGCCCGGTGGCGATCTCCGCGCCCGCCGAGCGCGCGGCCGCGGCCAGCGCGTCGGTGAGGGCGCCCATGCCGCCGACCGGTACGTCCCAGGCGCCGGTGCCGCCGCCGATGACGTGGTAGAGGAAGCAGCGGTTCTGGCGCAGCGAGGCGTCGTGGGCGGTGGCGAAGGTGCCGATCAGCGCGTCCGTGAGGACGACCCCGCGCACCAGGTCGTCCGCGAAGTTCTCCTCGATCGCGACCCCGATCGGCTCCTCGAACAGCGCCCGCCACGCCGCCTCGTCGTCGATACGGCGGCGCAGTTCCTCGCGCGAGGGCAGCGGCTCGGTGAGGGTCGGGAAGACCCGCTCGGCGACCTTGCCGGTCATGGCGTAGAACCGCCGCCACGCCTGGTACTCCGTCTTGCCCCCGGTCAGCCGTTCGAAGGCCTCGCGGATGCGCCGTTCGCCGCCGCCGACCAGCAGTCCGGTCGGCCGGCCGTCGCGCTCCACCGGGGTGTACGACGAGATGGTGCGGCCGCGGACGCGGAAGTCCAGGCCGAGGTCGCGGACGATCTTCCGTGGCAACAGGCTGACCAGGTAGGAGTAGCGCGACAGCCGCGCGTCGACACCGGCGAAGGGGCGGGTCGAGACGGCGGCGCCGCCGGTTCGGCCGAGCCGCTCCAACACGAGTACGGAGCGGCCTGCCCTGGCCAGATAGGCGGCCGCGACGAGGCCGTTGTGGCCGCCGCCGACGATGACGGCGTCGTAGGTGCGGGGGGCTTCGGTGGCAGGGGGCATGGTTCTTCGTAACACATGATGATCTAGGTGGGTAAGAGGCGTGCCGGTTCGTTCCGCGGGGAGGGCCGTATTGCATGTGCGGGTGAGTGCGGGCTTGTCGCGCCCACGCGGCGGAGCCGCAGATGTCTCAGCCCCGCGCCCCTGAGGGGCGCGTTTCAGAGCCGTCCGCCGGAAGCCCGCTGTTGGCGCAGTACCGCCACTCGGCGGTACAGCTCCACCGCCTCGGCGCCCCTCCCCAGTTGCTCCAGGCAGTGTGCCTCGTCGTTCCGGCTGGCGAGGGTGTCCGGATGGTCCGCGCCCAGGACCCTCTCGCGCGCCGTCGCCACCCGGCGGTACTCGGTCAGTGCGTCCGCCCAGCGGCCCAGCCAGCCCAGGCTCACCGCGACCTCGCGTCGGCTGACCAGTGTGTCGGGGTGGTCGGCGCCCAGGACCCGTTCACGGATGGCGCACACGTCGCGGGACTCCGCGAGGGCCTCCTCCCAGCGGCCGAGCCGGCCGAGGTTGACGCCGAGGCCGTGGCGGGCGCGCAGGGTCTCGGGGTGGGCGGGGCCCTGGACGCGGGTACGGTCGTCGATCAGGGTGCGGTAGAGGGCGAGCGCCTCCGTGCTGCGGCCGAGGCGGCCGAGGCTGATGCCGACCTCGTAGCGGGCGGCGAGGGTGTCCGGGTGGTCGGGGCCGAGGGCGCGGGCGCGGGCCTCGGCGACCTCCCGGTAGGTGCCCAGGGCCTCCTCCCAGCGTCCCAACTGTCCGAGCGCGTAGGCGACTTCGTAGCGGGTGACCAGAGTGTCGGGGTGCTGCGGGCCGAGGACCCGGGCGCGGGCGACGGCCACGTCGTGGGCCATCCGGTACGAGTCCTCGAGTCGGCCCAGCCTGCTGAGGTTGAAGGCGAGGTTGTGGCGGCAGCGCAGGGTGTCCGGATGGTCCGGGCCCATCAGCCGCTGCCGGACGGCGAGTACGGCCGCGTACACCTGGTGGGCATCGAAGTGGCACCCCAACTGACCCAGGACATAGGCCATTTCCTGGCGGGCGGCGAGGGTTTCCGGGTGGTCGGCGCCGAGCACGCGCGCTCTGGCACGGGCGACCTCGGTGTACTCGCGCAGGGCGTCGGCGGCGCGGCCGGTGCGGCTGAGGGTGAAGGCGATCTCGTAGCGGCTGGCCAGGGTGTCGGGGTGGTCCGGGCCGAGGAGCCGGGCGCGTTCGGCGGCGACGCCGCGGTGCACCACTCCGGCCTCGGCCCAGCGCCCGAGGCGGCCGAGGCTGAGCCCGGCGTTGTGGCGGCCGGCGAGGGCGGTGACGGTCTCCGGGGAGGGGGCGGTGCGTTCCGGCGGGGGTTCGGCGGCGGTGGCCGGGCGGGCGGTCCACTCTCCGGTGAGCCCGGCACCCGGGTCGGGCGGGGTGGCGCGCAGGAGGGCGCCCGTCGCCTTGTGGCCCGTCGACATGCCCCGGGTCCAGGAGGGCAGCCGGCCCTCGCGGGACGCCGGTTCCGCGGGCCGGAGCCGGGGCTGTGCGGTGACGACGGTGGGGACGTAGGTGGGGGTGGTACGCCCGAGGGTGATCCGGCGCCCCAACTCCCTCGCGTCGTAAGGGCGTTGGTCCGGCCGTTTCGCCAGCAGGTCGAGCACGACCTTCTCGAACCAGCCGGGCAGTTCGGGGCGGTGGTCGCGGGGCGGGGCGGGCGGGGTGTCGCGGTGGCCGACGAGGATCGCCCAGGCGTCACCGAGGTCGAACGGCGGTGTCCCGGTGGCGATCTCGTACAGCACGCAGCCCAGCGAGTACAGGTCGCTGCGCTGGTCGACCTCGGTGCCGCCGATCTGTTCGGGGGACATGTAGTGCGGGGTGCCCATGGCGATGCCGGTGCCGGTCAGCCGGGAGGTGATGCCGATGTCGTGGCCGAGGCGGGCGATGCCGAAGTCGCAGAGCTTCACCGTGCCGTCGGTGAGCCGCATGATGTTGGCCGGTTTCAGGTCCCGGTGCACGACGCCCTGCTGGTGGGTGTAGGCGAGGGCGGCGGTGACCTGCTCGGCGATGTCGACGACGTCGCCGACGGGCAGCGGATGGTGCTTGTTCTCCTCCAGGAGCTGGCTGAGGTTGCGGCCGCTGAGCAGTTCCATCACCAGGAAGAGGATGCCGTCGTGCTCGCCGAAGTCATGGACGACGGTCACCCCGCGATGGGACAGGGAGGCGGCCACTCTCGCCTCGCGGCGGAACCGCTCCCGCAGCACACGGGTGAAGGTCTGGTCGTGGTGCGGGCCGAGTGGCTTGAGGCACTTCACGGCGACCTGCCGGCCGAGGGACTCGTCGCGGGCCCGCCACACCTCGCCCATCCCGCCCCGCCCGATCAGATCGAGCAGCCGGTACCGCCCCTGGACCAGCCTGCTGTCAGCCATCGCGCGCCGCCGCCCCCCGTCGCCTCCAGCCCCGCGCTCCCCCGGGGGTCACCGGCACAGCGTGGCCGCGCCGTGCCGCACACCCCCGGCTCGTCCATTATGGCGCCCTATAGCCCGACTTTGTACGGCGCCGGGCGCGCGTCCGGGCCGAGCCTCGCCATGGCGCGCAGGATGTGTTTGGGCGGGAGTTGCCAGCGCAGACGTGCGGGAACACAGCGCAGCAGGGTGCCGGTGGCCCGCAGTCGGCGGGTGACGACGGCGGGTTCGGGGGCGGATCTGCCGTACAGCTCGTGGGCGTACGGCGGCAGCGAGGCGTACGCCAGCCGGGCCACGCGCCGCCACAGCACCTCGCGCGCCGGTATCAGGAGCGGGTGCGTCGGCGGGCGGAGCAGGAAGTCGTCCACCACGCGTGCGTCGGCTCCGGCGGCGAGTCGGGGCCGTACCTCATCGAAGTAGGCGGCCATCTCCTTCTGGTCCCCCGGTACGGCGGCCGGGTCGAGGCCCACCAGGCGGGCGCTGACGCGGTGTTCGGCGATGTAGCGGTCGGCCTGGGCGTCGGTGAGCGGGAAGCCGGAGCGGCGGACGACCTGCAGATAGGAGTCGATCTCGGCGCAGTGCACCCACAGCAGCAGCTCGGGTTCGTCCACTCCGTACCGCTCGCCGGAGTCCGGGTCGGTCGCGCCCAGCATGCAGTGGATCTTCCGGATGCGGGCTCCGGCCCGTTCGGCGGCCTCGGCGGTGCCGTAGGTCGTCGTGCCGACGAAGTTCGCGGTCCGCATCAGCCGGCCCCAGGCGTCCCGCCGGAAGTCCGAGTTCTCCATCACCCCGCGCACCGCGCGCGGGTGCAGGGCCTGGAGATACAGCGCTCGGACACCGGCGACCCACATCATGGGGTCGCCGTGCAGCTGCCAGGTCACGGAAGCCGGGGTGAACAGCCCGGGGTCGCCGCCCATGACCGCAGACTAACGCCGTACCCGCGGCATCCCCAGTCCGATCCAGGAGATGATCTCCCGCTGGATCTCGTTGTTGCCGCCGCCGAAGGTGAAGATGACCGCCGAGCGGTACCCGCGTTCCAGGTCGCCGTGGAGGACCGCACCGGCCGAGCCCTCCTTCAGCGGGCCCGCCGCGCCGGCGATCTCCATCAGCCAGGCGTAGGCGTCGCGGCGGGCCTCGGAGCCGTAGACCTTGACGGCGGAGGCGTCCTGCGGGGTGAGGGTGCCTTCCTGGACGGCGGTGACCATCTGCCAGTTCAACAGTTTCATGGCGTCGAGGCGGGTGTGGGTCTGTGCGAGGCGTCGGCGCACCCAGGGCAGGTCGACCACCCGGCGGCCGTCGGCGAGCTTGGTCTCCATGGCCCAGCGCTGCACGTCGTGCAGGGCGCGGATCGCCATGGTGCCGTGGGCGGCGAGGGTGACCCGCTCGTGGTTGAGCTGGTTGGTGATCAGCCGCCAGCCCTGGTTCTCCTCGCCGACCCGGCGGGAGACGGGGACGCGGATGTTCTCGTAGTAGCTGGCGGTGGTGTCGTGCGAGGCGAGGGTATTGATCACCGTGCAGGAGTAGCCGGGGTCGGAGGTCGGCACCAGGAGCATGGTGATGCCCTTGTGGGGCGGGGCCTCGGGGTCGGTGCGGGTGGCGAGCCAGACCCAGTCGGCGGTGTCGCCGTTGGTGGTCCAGATCTTCTGGCCGTCGACCACGTACTCGTCGCCGTCGCGGACGGCCCTGGTCTTCAGGGCGGCGAGGTCGGTGCCGGCGTCGGGCTCGCTGTAGCCGATGGCGAAGTCGATCTCGCCGGAGAGGATGCGGGGCAGGAAGTACGACTTCTGCTCGTCCGTGCCGTACCGCATGATCGTCGGGCCGACGGTGTTCAGCGCCATCAGCGGAAGCGGTACGCCCGCCTGGGCGGCCTCGTCGAAGAAGATGAACTGTTCCATCGCGGTCAGACCGCGCCCGCCGTACTCCTTCGGCCAGCCCACGCCGAGCCAGCCGTCCGTGCCGAGGCGCCGCACGGTCTCACGGTAGAAGCGCTTCTGCGCGGCCGGATCGGCGTAGCGGGCGTAGGCGTTGTCCGGCACCAGGCCGGCGAAGTAGGCGCGCAGTTCGGTGCGCAGCCGCTGCTGCTCGGGCGTGTGGTCGAGGTGCACGGCGCCTCCAGGCTCCCCAAGGGCGGTCCTGACGGCGCACACCGTAGAACGTGTTCCAGAAATTGGGAATGGCGGTGCGGGTGCGTGAACCGGTCCGGTGTCGGCGACGGGCCGGTTCACACACCTCTCTCAGGCCGCCGGAGTCAGGACGCCGCCGCCCGCCAGTCGGTAGGTGAGGCCGCCCAGGGCGCTGTTGGCGGCCAGGGAGGCGTCGTAGGTGACGGTGTGGCCGTTGCCGGTGATGCCGGTGATCCGGTCGCCGTGGATCTCCGCGCCGGTGAGGGAGGTCAGGGCCGAGTCGCCGGTCACGGTCCAGTGGCCGCCCGGGTCGAGCGCCAGCGCGGCATGGGTGATCGTGCCGGTGAGGGCCGCGCCGTCCTCGAGGGTGGCGGTGACGGAGCTGTCGGAGCTTGCCGTGATGTCGCCGTGGAGGCGGACATGTTCACCGGTGAAGCGGACGACACTCGCCCTGTCCGCGTCGACCAGGGCACCTTCCGGGTGCACCAGCCGGGCGCCGTCGCTGACGGTGATGTCGGACTCGGTGTTGGTGACGTAGAAGAGGTCACCGGACTCGGCGGTCACCGCGCCGCCGTCGACCTTGACCGTGTCGATCCCCTCGCGGAACGGCAGGGTGTTCCAGAGCATGAAGCCGCCGAGCGCGCCGGTGAGCCGGGCGTGGTCGAGGGTGATGGAGTTGGCGCCGTCGATGACACCGCCCTTGTCCTGGACCGAGGTCACATCGGCGCCGTGCACGGTGATGTCGCCGGTGGAGTAGATGCCGGCGGTGCGTTCGCCGTCGCCGACGATGTGTCCGCCGCGGACGTCGACGGTGCCGCCGCCCTGATCGGTGGCGATGGCGGAGGAGCTGGCACCGTGGGTGGAGACGTCGACGTCCCGCAGCGAGAGGGTGGCGCCGTGCGTGGCGTCGGCACCGTGCGCGCCCTGGCCGGTCGTGGTGATCGAACAGCCGGTCATGGTCAGGACGCTGGTCGAGCCGGTGGCGAACACCCCGTTCGCGCCCAGCCCGTTGGTGGTCACGGAGGTGTGCTCCAGGTGCGCGGCGCCGCCGTTGTTCACCAGGACGCCGGCGTTGAGGCCGGTGAAGCTGCTGGACTGGGCGCTGGAGCTGTCGCCGGTCTTGGCGACGGTGGAGTGCCGCAGGAACAACTCACCGCCGGTGACCAGGACCGCCGACTCGTCGCTGGTGGCGGACGCGAACGCGGCGCGGTCCTCGTGGACCGTGCCCGAGCTCTGCGCGTACGCCGAGGCACCGTCCGCGGCGGGCCCGCAGTCCGCGCCGCGTGCCGTACCGGCCGACGCTGGGGCGGTGGTGAGGCCGAGCAGCAGCAGGGAGACAGCGGGTACGGCGGCCAGGGCGAGTCTCTGGGAGGTCCGGGACGTCCGGGACGTCCGGGACGGGGTGCGGGGTGCCAACATGTGTGCCCTTCCGGAGAGTTGGGGACGGGCCCGACAGCGGCCTTGCGTACGGCTGCGAGTGCGGCGGCGGAACACGGGTGCGGGAGGCCTGCGGGCCCGGCTGAGGACAGCCGGATGCGCCGCCGCCGGGCCGGGCCGGCTGGTGTGCCGGACGGCGGTTCGGCGGACTGCTGGAGACTCCCCCGGAGCGACGGTCAGGGTCAACGAAGCTGACGCGACGGGTGGATCGAGCTCCGGTATGGCTGCCATACCGGGTTCGGAACGGGCCGTTCAGCCAGGGAGAACGGCCGACCAGCCGCCGTCGACGACGAGGTTCGCGCCGGTGATGTAGGAGGCCTCGGCGGAGGCGAGGAAGACGGCCGCGTTGACGACCTCGTCGGGGCGGCCTACGCGGCCGAGGGGGATGTGGCGGGCGATGGTCCGCATGGGGTGGTCGGCGGCGAGCAGGTCGCCGCGGGAGCCCTCGGTGTCGATCATTCCGGGGCTGATGCAGTTGGCGCGGACGCCGTGCGGGGCTCCCTCGGCGGCGAGTTGCCGGGTCAGGGCGATGACGGCGCCCTTCGAGGCCGAGTGCGCGGTGCGCCGGTTGGTGAGCGACCCGGTCAGCCCGGCGGTCGAGCCGACGGTGAGGACACAGCCCTGGCTGCGGACCAGCTGCGGCCAGGCGACATGCGCGGCGAGCCATACGGAGTCCAGTTCGGCGCGCATGGTGAAGCCGAAGTCGGCGTACGGCTGGGTGTCGACCGCTCCGAAGCGGACGGCGCCGGCGTTGGCGTAGAGGATGTCGATGCCGCCGAAGGCGTTCACCGCCGCCTCCGCCCAGGCCCGGACGGAGTCCTCGTCGGTGGCGTCCAGGCGGGCGGGGGTGAGAGCGGTGCCGCCCGCCTCCGTGACGAGCCGCTGGGTCTCCAGGGCCTCCTCGTGCAGCAGGTCGCCGCCGACGACGAGGGCGCCCTCGGCCGCGAAGCGCAGCGCGGCCGCCCGGCCCTGGCCACGGGCCGTTCCCGAGATCAGGGCCACCTTGCCCGCCAGCCGCCTGCCCGCGGACACGGCCGGCTCCGTGGGTGTCACTGGTCGGTGGCCAGCGGGCTGCCGAGCAGGGAGCCGAGCACCTCGGTACCCAGTACCTTGAGCAGGGGTTCGCTGAAGACACCGTCCACGAGGATGAACGCCATCCGAGCCACCGTGTCGGTGCGGTTCTCCCAGCGGTGGTCGGTGCCGCGCTGGATCACCACGTCCCCGGCGCGCAGCACCCGCTCGGAGTCGTCGAGGACGAGCACGACCTCGCCGTCCAGGACGATGCCGTAGTCCACGGTCTGGGTCCGGTGCGTCGGGGAGACACAGCCCGGCGGGAACTCGTTGACGCGGATCTTGGTGCCGCCCGGGGCGGGCGGCACGGTCAGGTCGCGCTCCGTCGGCTCGGGCTCGTCCGCCGCGATGGCCGCCGGTACCGAGTCCGTGTTCCACATCTCGTAGAAGGCGGCGCCGTCGGGAGCGGTACGGATGACGGGCGGCGGGCCGTCGGAGAGGAACACGGAGACGCCCGTCTCGTCGTGACCGGTGACGATCCGGCGCGGCGGCTGGCTCATGAAGGCGCTCCTCTTCCGGGATTCTTCCGGGACTCCCGCGGGACTCCCCGGGACTCCTCCGGGTCATTGAGTCGACCCGGAACTCATGTCACGCTAGGCAACCCGGCGGTGCGGCGGAAATACGCATCCGCGATGCCAGGCATCGACGCACGACCGGGCCGTCGGCTCCCCGACATCCGCGGCGCGGCACGGGCCCGTATACGCGAGGGAAAATTCAGTTCATCAGTGCGCAAACCGGTCACCGGATCGGTGTAATCGGCAGACATGTCGGACCGCGCGGCGATCTAGCGTCGAAGTGCACGGGGGCCACACGCACCAGAAAGCACCGAGGCACGCATGCCCATCCCGAATACCGACGTCATGCCCGTGACCGAGTTCGACACCCTGACCACTCCCGCCGCCACCGACCTCCTGCTGCCGGTCGACGAGCTGCCGGAGTCGGCGTCGTCGCCCGGCCTGATCCTGCGGCGGGTGCGCGACGAGCTGATGCTCGACGGCAACGCCCGGCTCAACCTCGCCACCTTCGTGACGACCTGGATGGAGCCGGAGGCACGGCAGTTGATGGCGGAGACCGCGGAGAAGAACCTCGCGGACCGCGCCGAGTACCCGCAGATCACCGCGATGGAGGAGCGCTGTGTGCGGATGCTCGCCAGGCTCTGGCACGCGCCGCGCCCGGAGCGGGTCCGCGGCTGCTCCACCACCGGCTCCAGCGAGGCGGCCATGCTCGGCGGCCTCGCGCTCAAGCGCCGCTGGCAGGACCGACGGCGGGCACAGGGCAAGGACACCGGGCGTCCGAACCTCGTGATGGGCGCGAACGTCCAGGTGTGCTGGAAGAAGTTCGCCAACTACTTCGAGGTGGAGCCGCGTTACGTCCCGATGGAGCCCGGCCGCTACCACCTCACGCCCGACACGCTCACCGCGTACTGCGACGACAACACCATCGGCGTCGTGACCGTCCTCGGCTCCACCTTCGACGGCTCCTACGAGCCCGTCGCCGACATCTGCATGGCCCTGGACGGCTACCAGGCCGCCACCGGCACCGACATCCCCGTGCACGTCGACGGCGCGTCCGGCGCCCTGGTGGCGCCCTTCCTCGACCCGGGCCTGATGTGGGACTTCCAGCTCGAACGCGTCGCCTCCATCAACACCTCGGGGCACAAGTACGGGCATGTGTTCCCCGGACTGGGCTGGGCCCTGTGGCGTGACGCCGAAGCCCTCCCCGACGACCTGGTCTTCGAGGTCGACTACCTGGGCGGCCGCTCCCCCAGCTTCACCCTGAACTTCTCCCGTCCGGGCGCACATGTCGTCGCGCAGTACTACAGCTTCCTGCGGTACGGCTTCGACGGGCTGCGGAACCTGGCCGTCCAGAGCCGTACGACGGCCCGTGCCCTCGCCACCCGCATCCAGGGGATCCCGCCCTACGAGCTGGTCACGGACGGCTCCGAACTGCCCGCCTTCGCCTTCCGGCTGGCCCCCGGCACCGAGGGCCCGACGGTCTTCGAGATCTCCCAGGCGATGCGCGCCCGGGGCTGGCATCTGCCCGCCTACACCTTCCCCGCGCCCTGCCAGGACGTCTCCGTGCTGCGTCTGGTGGTCCGCACCGGATTCACCGCCGAACTCGCGGGCATGTTCATCGCCGACCTGACGGAGGTCACCAGGCAGCTCCACCCCGGCCGGCCCGTGCCCGCGCCGGTGACCAAGCCCCTGGCCGCCGTCTGACGGCGGCCCGGCCCCTCAGTAGCGTACGGGAAGAGCGCGGAGCCCGCGGGTACGCATCGACGGGCGCCAGTCCAACTCTGCGGCGGGGACGTCGAGTTCCAGACCGGGCAGGCGTTCCAGGAGCGCGGCGAGGGCGATCTCGGTCTCCAGGCGGGCGAGCGGGGCACCGAGGCAGTAGTGGATGCCGTGGCCCAGCGCCAGGTGCCCGGTGGCGTCACGGCCGATGTCCAGCCGGTCGGGCTCGGGGAAGCGGCGCGGGTCGCGGTGGGCGGCCGCCAGGGACAGCAGCACGGTCTCTCCTGCCGGGACGGTGACCCCGCCGATGGTGACGTCCTCCGTGGGGAAGCGGCGGATGGCGAGCGGGGCGGGGCCGTCGTAGCGGGCCAGTTCCTCCACGGCCGCGCCGATCCGGGTGGGATCGGCCCGCAGCGCGGCCAGTTGGGAGGGGTTCAGGAGCAGCGCCAGGGTGGCGTTGCCGATGAGGTGGACGGTGTTCTCGTACCCGGCGAACAGGATGAGGAAGGCCAGGGACATCAACTCGTCCTCGGTGAGCCGGTCTTCCTCGTCCCGTACGGCGATCATGGCGGAGAGGAGGTCGTCGGCGGGCTCGGCGCGCTTGCCGGCGAGCAGCCGGGCGAAGAACGCGAGCAGCGCCCCGACCGCTTCCTTGGCCCGCTCCGGATGCGCCGGGTCGGGGATGACGAGGGTGTCGGTCCAGGACCGGAAGTCCGGCCGGTCCGCCTCGGCCACGCCCAGCAGTTCGCAGATCACGGCGACGGGAAGCGGCGCGGCGTAGGCGGCGATCAGGTCGGTCCGGCCGAGGGGTGCGACGGCGTCGAGCAGCGTGTCGGCGGTCCGCCGGACCGGTTCGCGCAGCAGGGCGATACGGCGTGGGGTGAACGCCTGGGAGACCAGGCGCCGGACGCGGGTGTGGTCCGGCGGGTCCATGTTCAGCAGGTTGGCGTCAAGTGCTGGCGGCAGTGCGAGCCCGCGGTAGCCACCGGGTTTCGCATGGGCCTTGTCGAGGGAGAGCCGCGGGTCGGCGAGGGCCTGGCGCACGTCCTCGTACCGGGTGACCAGCCAGGCCGGCAGCCCGTCGGTCCCGGCGACGCGGTGCACGGGCCCGGCCTCCCGGAGCCGCGCGTACCCGGCGTACGGGTCGGCGAGCAGCTCCGCGGGGTCAACGACGGCCGGGGCGGGGGGCGTTGTACTGGCGTCCATGCCCCACACCCTAGACAGACGACGACCACGACCGCGCCGTTCCCCGCCCTCGATGACACCGACCGCGCCGTTCCCTGCCCTCGACGACACCGAGCGGACCGCACGCCACCCCGCCGACACCGGCCAGGGCGCACCCCACCCCCGACAACACCGTGCACCCTGGCCATCTGCGCCCGCACCGGTTCCCGCCCCGCCTCCGGCACCCCCGGCCACACCGATCACACCGCATCGCACCCCCGACAACACCGCCCGCGCCGCGCCCACCCCACCCCGGCGGCCGTGTCAGGTGTCCTCGGCTCCTCGTCGTCCCGGGGAGTGTCCGTACGCGGCGCGATGGGCCCGGCGGAAGTGGCCGGCGTCGACGATCTGCCAGCGTGCCGCGACGTCGGCGACGGTGTACGGGCTGCCGGGGAGGCCGAGTTCACGGCGGGCGCCTTCGAGCCGGCGCCGGCGGATCTGGGCCATGACGGTCTCGCCGTCGTCGGCGAAAGCCCGGTGGAGGGTGCGGACGGAGACGTTCAGGGCCCGGGCGATGGCGGCCGGGGTCAGGCCGGGATCCCGTAGCCGGCTGTCGGCGTATGCCGTGGCCGCGGCCCGCGGTGACGGTGGTGGGGCGGCGGGGGCGTGGGTCCGGATCAGTCCGGTCAGCAGCACGGCCGGCGCCGCGCCCGCCGCGTGGGTCCCCTCCTGGCCGAGTCGCTCCGCGAGGGACCACGCGGTGTCGAGGTGGGCGAGCAGCAGCCGGGACTCCGGGGTCGTGGCGGGGCGACGGTCAGGGCGGGCAGCCGGGTGCGGTGCAGATGGTCGAGCAGGGCGGCCCTGGGCAGGATGAGCACCCGGCAGTCGGTCGGTGCCGTGTACGCGAACTGCCAGGAGGCGTGCAGGTCGCGCACGCACACGGTGCCGGGGCCGAGGTCGGCTCGGCGGCCGCTGTCCTCGATGCGGAGGCTGCCGCTGTTGACCACGTGGACGGCGACGAGGTCGGCCCGGCAGTCGGCGACGCCGCTGCCCGAGGTGCCCTCGATGGGGTCGCTGAACTGCCGGCTGACGGCGGCCTCGCCGACCATCCGGCGTTCGACGCGGGTGCGGTGGACGCCGGCGGTGCGGTCGGCGGGCAGCCGCAGCCGTCCCACGTGGGCGAGGTGGCCGAGACGGCGCTGCCACTGCTCGTGCAGCAGGTCCTGCCGGCGCGGATGGTGCGGCGGTATGTCGATGACGGCCCGCTGGCGCGATGCGGCCGTGCGGGTGGTCTCCGTCCGTGTCACTCGTGTCCCCCCGTCGTGGCACCGATGTTCCTTCCGGTGCCCGCCCTGCCGTTCCTGGTCTGCTGCCGACCCGATGGGTGTCTTCCGGCCGGTTCGGCCGGGCATGCCCCCGTGTCTGTCACCGTTTCCCGCGCCTCTGTGGAGCCCTGTCGTGAACCTGCCCCTGTTCTCCCCCTCGTCGGCCGATGAGGCCGGCGTCCGCGCCGAGTTGACGGCGGCGGCCGGAAAGCTCGTCCCCATTCTCGCCGGGCAGGCCGAGGAGGGCGAACGGTTGCGCCGGGTGTCGGACGACGCGGCACATGCCCTGCGTGAGGCGGGCATGTTCCGCCTCGGTACGCCCCGCGCCTTCGGCGGCTTCGGGGCCGGTGTGCGTACGAGCATGGAGGTGACGGCCGAACTGGCCCTCGGCGACGCCTCCGCCGCCTGGATCGCGATGATCTACACCGGGGGCAGCCTGGTCGCGTCGCTGATGGACGACCGGGCCCGTGACGAGGTCTGGGGGCGAAACCCCGATGCCGCGGTCGCCTCGTCGCTGACCCCGTCGGGCGGCGGAGTCACCACCGAGGACGGCGATCTCGTCGTGTCGGGCCGGTGGGGCTGGGCCTCGGGCATCGACCACGCCCGCTGGGTGGCCCTGGCGATCGCCCCGGGCGCCCCGGACCGGCCGCCGCTGATCGCCCTGGTCCCGGTCGAGGAAGTGACGGTCGAGGACACCTGGCGGGTGGCGGGCATGGTGGGCACCGGCAGCAACACCGTCGTCGCCGACGGGGTGCGGGTGCCGGCCCACCGGACGCTCGACATGGGCGGTGTGCTGGCCGGCGCCTATGCCGGCCGACACGTGGGCGAGCCCCGGAGCGCGGTCGCGGTCGCCTCGATGCTCGCCCTCACGGTCGTCGCCCCGATGCTGGGCATGGCCCGGGCCGCCCTGGACCTGGCCCTCGCCACCGCGGCCCGCAAGCCCATGTCCCTGACCGTGTACGAGCGCCTCGCCGACTCGCCGAGCGTGCAGCTCGCCGTCGCCGACGCCGCTTCCCTCGTCGACACCGCGCAGCTGCACGCCTACCGGGCCGCGGACGACCTCGACCATGCCGCCGCCGAGGCCCGGCAGCTCACCGTGGCGGAGCGGGCCAGGGTGCGTATGGACACGGCCGTCGCCGCGATCCGCAGCCGCGAGGCGGTGGACCGGCTCGTCTCGGTGTCCGGCGCGAGCGCCTTCGCCCTGGCCAGCCCGCTCCAGCGGATCTGGCGCGACCTGGGCACCGCCTCCCGCCACGGCGTGGTCAACCCCGACCTGGGCCGGGAGATCTACGGCCGCAGCCTGCTGGGCATCGACGCACAGCCCACGTTCATCATCTGACGCCGCGGTGGGCGGCCTCCGACAGGCCGCTCGCCCCTGCCTGTCGTCCCGGTCCGTCGGCCTGCCCGGTCGACGAGCCGGGACGCACCGCGTTGTACGGGACGTGCTCCCGGCCGCCGGCTACGCGTTCTTGCGGCCCACTCCCACGTACCCCTGGAACTCCGACGGATCGTCCGGAAGTTTCTCGCCCGGGGCCGGGCGCCACAGCGGGATGTGGACCAGGCCCGGTTCCACGAGGTCGAATCCGGTGAAGAAGGAGAGGATCTCGTCGTAGGAGCGGGCGGTCACCGGGGAGGTGGCCCGGGACCGGTACAGCTGCCCCACCGCGGCGGCCGCGTCGGGGCGGTCCTGGTTCGTCGCATGGGACATCGCCAGCCAGCTGCCCTCGGGCAGGGCGTCCCGGAACGCGGTGACGACAGCGGCCGGGTCCTCCTCGTCCGTGACGAAGTGCAGGATCGCGTTCATCAGTACGGCGACGGGCTGATCGAAGTCGATCAGCTTGCCCACCCGCGGTGAGCCGAGGATGTCGGCCGGCCGCCGGATGTCGGCGTCGACGATGTCCGCGTCCGGGTTGCCGGACAACAGGGACGTGCTGTGCGCCACGGCCACGGGGTCGTTGTCGACGTACACCACCCGGGCTCCCGGACTCACCGCCTGCGCCACCTCGTGGACGTTGCCCTGGGTGGGGATGCCCGAGCCGAGGTCGATGAACTGCCGTACCCCGGACTCGACGAGGAAGCGCACCGTCCGGCCGAGGAAGTCACGGTTGGCGCGGGCCAGGGTGCGCACCTGCGGGACGATGGCCGTGACGGCGGCCACCGCCTCCCGGTCTATGGCGAAGTTGTGCTCTCCACCCAGCATGGCGTCGTACATCCGGGCAACGCTCGCCTTGTCGGGCTGGGCCGCGGAAAGGGGACCTGCGCTGTCGGACACCACAACATCCTTTCGATGCACGGATTTTGACGCGCCATCATCATATAGTTGTCAGCCGCCGCGCGGCGTCCCGCTGAACCGCCGTGCAGCAGTGTCCCCCCACGCCCGAAAGGCAACGCCCTGCGGAACGAACCGCGCAGCACCCTCGGTGCTCCGCCCTCACACGGGGCACCCCCGGCCGCACGGCCCGTGTCGCGCCGGACGCTCCTCTCCCCGGCCGCCGACGCCATCGGCTCCGCGCTCGACCTGCGGCTGACCGGTACCCAGTTCGTGCACGCGCTGGCGCCCGCGCTCGCCGACGCTGCATCGGTCTATCTGCTGGAGCGCTGGCGTCGCGGCGAGCACGCGCCCGCCAACCCCGACCCGCCCCGGATCGAGGCGCACCGGCTGGCACTGCGCGTGGGATCGGACGCGCGCGAGGACTGGGAGGGCGTGCTGCCGGCCGGCGAGGTGATCGTCTTCCCGCGCGGGACGCCGTACGCCCGCGCGCTCGCCTCCGGACAGGCGCAGTTGCTCGACGCCATAGACGCGCACACCTCCGAGCGGCTGCGAGCCTCCGGCGGCGGCGACATACGCATCGACGAACTGCTGCGCACGGCTTCCTTCCTCGTCGTGCCGCTGCGGCTGCGGGAGGTGACGATCGGGTTCGTCGCCTGCACCCGCGGGCCGGACCGGGCGCCGTTCCTGCCCGCCGAGGTGACGGCCGTCGAGGCGCTGGCGGCGCAGGCCTCCGTGGCCCTGGACAACGCCCGCCGGTACGAGCACGAGCGGCGCACCACGCTCGCCATCCGCAACAGCCTGCCCACCGGCACGCTCCAGCGGTTCGAGGGCTGCCGGGTCGCCCACGGTTCGCTGTCGGCCGGGCCGGACACCGTCATCGGCGGCGACTGGTACGACGTGCTGCGGCGGCCGGGCGACCGGGTCAGTCTGATCGTCGGGGACGCCATGGGCCACGGCCCGGAGTCCGCCGTGGCGATGCTCCAGCTCCGCACCGCCGTACGGACGCTGGCCGGCTTCGACATCCCGGCGGCCGAGCTCGTACGACGGCTCGACGCGCTCGCCTGCGAGACTCCCGGAGCCTCGTTCGCCACCTGCATCTACGCCGAGTGGGACGCCCGGCAGGGCATCTGCACCCTGGTGGGAGCGGGGCATCCGCCCCCGCTGCTGCGCGGGCCCGACGGCAGGACGGCACCGGTCCAGCTGGCCGAGGCGGGCCTGCCCCTGGGGCTGGGCACGGGCCGCTACGAGGCGACCGAACTCACCGTGCCGGCGCAGGCTCTGCTGGTGCTCTACAGCGACGGCCTGGTCGAGTCCCGCGACACGGACATCGACCATCAGATCGCCCGCCTCGCCGGCACCCTGGACGCGGCCGCCGCCGGGTTCCCGGACGCCGAGGGCGAGGAAGTACTGCCCGCACTGTGCCGGCACCTGCTGGACGCCCCCTCCGACCCGACCGGCGCGGACGACCGGACACTGCTGCTCGCCGAACTGACACCCGCCCGGGGCTGATCCCCCATGTCCGTCTCTCACGCCGGGCCGCCGCCGGCGTGTCCCGGCCGGTCCCGGGGCTCAGCCGAGTGCCGCGATGAAGTCGGTGCACGCAGCGGCACACGCCCGGCAGGATGCCGCGCTCTTCTCGGTCTCGGGGCGGGATCCGAAGGCCTGGGCACAGTTGAGGCAGATCACCCGGCACCATTCGAGCTCTTTCCGCAGAATGTCCGCGTCCTGCTCGTCGCCCTCCGTCAGCGCTCTGCAGGTCGCCTCGCACACCTCGGAGCACACGATGCCGGTGCGCCGCACCTGTTCGCGCTCCGTCCCCGCGTCCGGGTCCAGGGTGCTCACGCGCAGCGCACAGACCCGGGCGCACTCCGCGCAGGCCCGAGCACATTCGAACCGGTCTTCGAGAAACCCGTACAGCTCCTGCTGGGTCATCCGCTGTGCCACCCGGCCCGGGTAGCCGGGAGCGGGTGCGGCAAACACGGGGACCCTTTCGGGTCACCCGCCGTCAGCGGCCCCACACCAAGAGTGTCCGGTTCATACCGTTCTGGGCGGGGTATCCCCTTGCTATGAATACGGTATCGATGCAGCTGGCCGCTCCCAGCGGCCTGATGAGTCTGGCGCTCTTCGTGGTGGCCGTGGCCGTGCTGGCGATGCTGGCCGGGGGCTTCTGGCTGGGCAACCGGGTCAAGTACCGCGAGTCCGACCGGCCGCGTCCGGAGGAACAGCCCCACCTGCCTCCGGAAGGCGCGGTGCACGAGGTCCTGGAGAACCGGGAGTCGGAGGAGATCCCCCGGATCCCCAAGGGCGGTCGTCCGCTCACCCCGTACGAGCTGAGCAACCAGCAGACCAGGCCGAGCGCGTCCAAGGACCGGCCACGCTGGAGCAAGGGATCCAGCGGCTCGTTCGGCGGCGGCGGGCTCGGCGCCCACTGACCCTTAGACAGTCCCCCGGCCCGCGTCGAGGCGCCCGACGTGGGCCACATTCCCGAGATCCTCGGCGTCCTGGCTCGGCGTGGCAGCGAACCAGGCGTCGAGGATCTCCTTGAGCACCGCCGGCGAGGTCAGGCGCAGGCTGAGGGCGAGGACGTTGGCGTCGTTCCAGCGGCGGGCGCCGTCGGCGGTGTAGGCGTCCGCGCACAGTGCGGCGCGCACGCCGGGCACCTTGTTCGCGGCGATCGAGGCGCCGGTGCCGGTCCAGCAGCACACGACCGCCAGGTCGGCGGTGCCGGCGGCCACGTCCTGAGCGGCCTCCTCCGAGCAGACCGCCCACTGCGGGTCGGCCCCGGGTTCCAGCGCGCCGTACGTGCGCACCTCGTGGCCGCGGCGCAGCAGTTCCTCGACGAGGAGGCGCGCGACAGGTTCGTCCATGTCGGCGGAGACGGAGACCTTCATACCGCTTCACGTTACGCGACACGCTCGGGCGCGCGGTGTGTTCTCCGCCGTCGAACCGGACCGGACCGGTCCGGCCTGCGGTCCGTCACCGGCCTGACCGGGAAGGGGCGCCCGACCCCGGTCGTGGACCACGTGGTGCCCCAGGCGGAGACCCGTGGTGCCGCGTACGAGGCGCGGACGGCGCGGGTCCGCGTCAGGCGGCCCGCATGGGCCGGCCCTGGCGCCGGGTCCATGCCTCCTGGCGCTCCTGTTCCGTGAGGCCGCCCCACATCCCGTACCGCTCGCCCCTGTGCAGGGCGGTCCGTGCGCAGTCCTCACGCACCGGACAGTTCATGCAGACCGCCCGAGCCTTCTCCTCCCGGGCACGCCTTCGCTCACCGCGCTCCCCCGACGGCGAGTAGAACAGGGAGACGTCCATGCCCCGGCAGAGCGCGTGGCGCTGCCAGTCCCAGAACGGGACGAGCGGGCGGTGCGAGGCAACCATGGCTCACTCCCTAGAATCTTGCAGTACTGCATTTTTGCAGTACTGTAGTAAGTAACCTCCCGGCCGCCGGCTCACGGAGGTGCGACGAAACCATGGAGAGCGACCGCCCCGACGGGCTGCGCGAGCGCAAGAAACGAGCGACGCACCGGGCGCTGCAGAGTTCCGCGGTGGCCCTCTTCCGTCTTCACGGCCCGGAAGCCGTCACCGTGGAGAGCATCTGCGCCGATGCCGGGGTCTCCCCCCGCACCTTCTTCAACTACTTCTCCTCCAAGGACGAGGCCGCCTTCATGCTGGAGGAGGGGACACCCGCGTTGATCGAGGAGCGGATCACCGCCCGCCCTCCGCAGGAAACGCCGTTGGAAGCGATCAGGGCGGTCTTCGTCGCACGGCTCGGCGAGCTCGCCACCGGCAGGATCTGGCTGGAGCGCGTGCTCCTGCTGCGTGAACGTCCGGAGCTCGCTCCCCGGATCACCCTGACCAACCGTGCCGTGGAGGACGCGGTGACCCGCGCGGTGGCGGCACGCACCGGCCTGCCGGAGTGCCACCTCTATGTGCGGACGACCGCCGCCGCGGTCTTCGCGGCCCAGCAGGCGGCCATCAGCTGCTGGGAGCCGGACTCCGGACCGGCCATGGTCACCCTGGTGACCGAGGCCGTGGACCTGCTGAGCCGAGGGCTGCCCGCTCCCCCGGAACCGGCCGAACAGCCCGGCACCCGGACGCCCGACGCCGCACAGGTCCACTGATACCGCGCGGGGCGCGCCGCCGGCGGCGCGAGCATCGGCCGCGACAGTCCCTGAGAGGCAATCATGCGTGTGGAATACGCTCCCGAGGCAATGAGCGGCGCGGACTTCTACAGGTTCCTGACATCGGTCGTCATTCCGAGGCCCATCGCCTGGGTGTCCACGATCACTCCTGACGGACTCACCGAGAACCTGGCACCGCACTCCTTCTTCAGCATCGCCAGCACCGATCCCCCGATCGTCCAGTTCACCTCGATCGGCCGGAAGGACTCACTGCGCAACGTCGAGGACACCGGGGAGTTCGTCGTGAACTTCTCGTCCGAACCGCTCCTGCGGCAGATCAACGCCACTGCCACCGACTTCCCCCGCTCGGTCGGCGAATTCGACATCGCGGGCATCGAGCGCGAAGCCGGCAGGTGCGTACGCCCGTCCGGAGTCGCCGCCGCCCATGTGGCGTTGGAGTGCCGATCGCACACCACGCTGCGCATGGGCAACTCAACCCTGGTCTTCGGACGGGTGCTCCATGCCGCCATCGACGAGGACTGCCTTGTCGGCGGTCGCCCCGCGGGCGAACTGCTGCGTCCGCTCACCGAACTCGGCGGTGACGAACGGGGTGCTCTGGGGAAGGTCCTGCACTTGAACCGCATCCCCTACGAGGAGCCCAGCGCCGGGTGACCGGGGTTGCGCTGCGCCGGCCTCACCGGCCCCTTCCACATCGTGAGCCGAACCCGGACGCACGGGGTGGTCTGCGGCGGGAACGACCGGGGGTGTCTGTGGTGGATAGAACTGGGCGTACCAGCGGCGCAGTTGGCGTATGCCCTGTTCGTGAGGGAGGAGGACCGGGCGGGGCTGGTGGATCTTGTGGTCCCAGATGTGGACCTCCTCACGGACCTCGCCGAGGGCTTCCGCACGGAAGACGAGTTTGAGCGCCGGGGCCAGGAACCGGGCGCGGGCCGGTTTGCGCAGGTAGTAGAGCATGCGGAGTTCGCTGGTGCGGTCGTCGACGGGGGTGCTGAGGGCCACGGCGGTCACGGAGAGGACCGGGCCGTGGGTGCGGACGACCATCACACCGGGGCCGTACATGAAGGCGTCGAAGGTGTTGTCGATGTCCCGGCCGAGGACCCGCCGCCGGATCCGGCCGCGCACCTCGGCGAACGGGCCGTCCACCCGCCAGTCCTGGACGGGGGGTTCGGCCTGGCCGTGGATGAAGTGGAAGTGGGACTCGTCGACGATGTTCTCGCGCATCTCCTGGATGTGGATGCGGGCCCGGCAGGTGTCGTCGACGGGAGAGGCGAACTCGCGGGAGGTGGTCTCCGGGATCTCGGGGACCTCCCAGGCCGGGGCGCCGGGTCCGGCGTACACGAAGACGAGACCGCTGTGCTCGCGCACCGGGAGACCGCCGAGGGAGACCTTGGGGGTGCGGACGGCGAACGGCGCCTCGACGCAGCGGCCGTCGGCCGCGAACCGCCAGCCGTGGAAGGGGCACTCCACCGTGCCGTCGACGACCTTCCCGCCGGCACCCAGGTGTGCGCCGTAGTGGGGACAGTGGGCGTCCCGCACGGCCGCCTGCCCGTCGGTCCCGCGGAAGGCGATCAGCGCCCGGCCGAAGTAGTGCAGGCTGACGACCTTGCCCTGGCGCAGTTCGGCGGAGCGGAGCACCGCGTACCAGCCGTGGGGCACGGCCGGCATCGGGTACGTGTCGGCCCGGGGGTCGCGGGGAAGGGCGGCGAGCGGCACCGCCGCCTTGTCATGACTCCGTCGTAAGCGCATGGGGTGATGCTAGATCCCCCGGCGCCCCGGCCGGCGCCCACGGCGAAGCCGGGTCGGTGGTGGTGGCGTGCGGCTACGTCGTCGTGAGGCGTGGCCTCGGCATCTTCAGGCTTCCGCCGGTCAGACGGATCCGGTAGAGGACGGCCCCCTCGATGGTGACCGTTCGACAGCGGGCGTTCCGGGCGGCCGGGGCCCGGGCGGTGAGCCACCACGGAACGGAGCTCGGGCTGATGACGACCCGTCGGCGGGGCACGGCAGTCCGGCGGCCCAGGCCAATGGCTCTGCCGACCAGTTTCTCCGTGTACAGCGTCGTCGGGCTCCCGGTAGTGGTGACGGTGCCGGCGCCCGCCTTCAGGTGCCATGTGGAGCGCCCTCTTCGGACCGTCAGGTCGAGGTCGGCCGCTTGCAGCGAGCGGACCCTGAACTTGAGCAGTCGCTTCGCTCCCGCCGCTGTCCTGACGGTGACCACACCCTGGAACTGTGCGTCACGGAGTACCAGCCGCCGCGAGGTGAGGGTCCAGGTTCCCTCGGCCGCGAGAACCGGAGTACGGCCGGTCGGGGGCGCGGGGGTGGTACGGAGGACGCGGTCGCCGCGGCGGGGGGACCCGGGCCGTCCGGGAGCGGTGGACACCCGGTCCCGCTCGTACGGCGGACCTGTGCGGCAGCAGGAGGGAGAGCGGGAGGGCTTGTCGGCAGGGGAAGCGGTCGTGTCGTCCGCGGCGGGACGACGAGGTGCCGGGTCTGGGCCGGCGGTGGGCGGGGCCTGTGTCTGCGACGTCGGGGTCTCGGCTCGCTGGCCGGGCAGGAGTGGTGCGTTCGTCTGTCGGGGGTGGTCCGTGCCCGGTTCCGGGGGCAGGGGTGTCGTTGCCGGCTGCCCCGCGGGCCCGGCCTCGGGGCGGCTCCGGGACGGACAGGGAACCTGCCCGGCGTCCGTTGCGGACGTGACGTTCTGATGTGCGCTCGGTACTGAGGGGCCTGCCGTCGCGGGTCCCGTTGTCGGCGGCACGGCCGCCATCGCCAGGAGCGCGACAGGCAGCGAGCCCAGCAGCAACAGGTGCCCGACCTGGCGGGGAACCCCGGGAAATGCGGCGCGTGTTCTGGAGGTGGGTGCCATGGGCGTGCTCATCGCGGCCGGCATGCCGTCGTGGGGCGGGACGCCGGAGCGGTCACCGGGCATGCTGTCCGCCGTCCCCGGGTGCTGCCGGGAAGAGAGTCGGGCCGTGGCCGTCGTGCCCGGCCGTGGCGGCCTCCTGGCTGGCGGCCACGGGATTCCCGTGCGAGGAGTTGCTGCCGTCCGCCGTCCAGGCGCAGGCGAGGGAGCCGCCGATCAGGCCGGGCAGCGTACCGAGGAAAAGGCCACCGAAGTTGGCGAGCGGCAAGGCGATCAAGGACAGCAGGATCGCGGCGATTCCCGCGAAGATGCGCGCGTTGGGCTGAAACCACAGAAGGAGGCCGAGAACGCCGAGGAGGATGCCGATGACCAGTGATGCGGCCCCGGCGGTGGTGGACAGCGCCAAAGTGACACTGCCCCACGTCAGGTGAGCGTAGGGGAAGTACATGATCGGCAGCCCCGCTGACAGAGTGCTCAGGCCCGCCCAGAAGGGACGTGTGTCGCGCCAGCTGCGGAATCTCTGTCCCGTACGGGAGAGGGCGTCATGCCACTGGGCCGGCACGGTCGGGTTTCTCATGTAAGAGGGCTCACTAGTCTTCGGGTGTGCCGGAACAGGCCGGTGGGAACGGCCGGTGGGGAGAGTCGGTACTTGCACGGGGCGTCAGAAGCATTCGTCGACGCCCGACCTCAATGACAGCTGTGCGCCGGGCAGATCGAGAGAGCCCAAGGAAGCCGCGACGCTTTTGACGCGGAGATTGTTCAGTGTGATGGACGTGCCCTGCATCGCGATGCTGTCCGGATCGAAGAATTTCGAGTGCCGGTCACCGGGGGACACTTCGCCCGAGGTGAGCGATCCGGCGGCGACGCCGATGTCCAGGTTGTTCAGCTCCGCCTCGGCGGCCTTGAGCAGGCTGACGTCGAAGAACATGTTCTGCGTGGTGGCGGGACGGTCGCGGTCGCCGGTCAGTCGCAGGGTGTAGGGGCCGAGTACGGGGATCGGGAAGAGGATCGACAGACACAGTGCGTCGATCCTCGCGGACCTCACACCGGTGACGGCGACCGGCACGAGCTTGCCCTGCCGTGTCACGTTCACCATGCCGTAGATGCTCATGCCCCTGCCCGTCAGGGAATCTGCGGCGATCTTGAATGTGTCACCGGAGATGAAGAACGATGCCGCGAGAGCGCCCTGGGCCACGGCCGTGGTCAGGGCAGCGGCGACGGCGACACTCGGGGTCAGAATGACGGCAAAACGCCTCCAGCGCGTCCTTCGCATTTTCCAACTCCTAGTTCGGCAGGGCTTCGCGCAGGGAGTCGAACGGCAGGCGACGCTTTCGCCTCCGGCCCGTCGGTTCACGGCCCGGCCGTACTCGAGTTTCGCACCGCGATCGTTCCTGGATATCTGCCGAACTGCCCATCCGTTCCGTTGAACGGCGATGGGTCGAGCATCGGACACTCCGGGACGCTCCGCAAGCCCGGCGCCGCCGTTCTCGTACGAAGCCGCCCGGATGACCTATCAGGCCACTGTGCGCATGCGGTATCACCGGCCGGGTGACCCTCGGAAAATGACGGTCAGGACAGCCGGAAGTAATTATGGGATTTCACTGTCACCCATATCTCGGCGCATTCTTCCGGAAAACCGGATAATGAGTTGACCGAGAATTCGCACCACACGGCGTGGCAAGCGCCCCGTGCGCCTGGCCGCCGCCGGGGAATCTCGGGTGCGGTGCGCCATGCTCGCGTGGTCGGATGCGCCACATGAGCGATTCGCTGCGTGACCGTATCGACCAGTACTACGCCACCGTGCCGTTGCTGTTCTCCGATGCCGAAGACTTCGGTTCCTTAAGGCTGTTCGTGCGGAACAAGCCGGGTACCCCGTACTACGGCGGTCCCAGCCATGCTCGACCCGTCGCCGGGGGATCCGCCGCCATCGCCGACACCGACGTCGCCCGGGTGCGGGCCCGCCAGCGGGAACTCGGTGTGCCGACGGCTTTCGAGTGGCTGGCCGAGACGGCGCCGACGCTGCGCGCCCGTATCGAGGCCGTCGGCCTGCCGGTGGCGGAACGCCCGCTGATGGTCCTGGACCGTGACCGCCCGGCGGATCAGCGGCCGTTGTCCGACGGTGTGACGCTCCGTGCGCTGACGGCTGACGATCCCGCGTTGCCCGCTGCCCTCGCCCTGCCCCGCCTGGCCTTCGCCGAGGAGGGCACCGCGGTGGGATCGACGGGCCCCGGGGAACTGTCGGCGGCGGCCCGGGAACTGGTCGAGGACGGCACCGTGGCAGCGGTCCGCCCCGTCATCCGCGCCGGGCACAAGACGCTCGTCGCCGCCCTCTCCTCGGACGGCGCTCCGCTGGCCGTGGGTCACTACCACCCGGCGAAGGGCACCACCGAGATCGGCGGTATCGGCACCCTTCCCAGCGCCCGCCGCCGGGGCCTGGCCGCCGCTGTCACCACGGCCCTGGTCGGCCACGCTCGCGACCACGGGGTGAGCACCGTCTTCCTGGCGTATGCGGACGACACCGTCGCCCGCATCTACGCACGCCTGGGCTTCCGTCCCGCCGGCACCACCCTGCTGATCGCCGATCAACCCGCGCGATCGTGAGCCCACCGGCGTGCCTGTGCTCACCGACACCCACACGCCCCGGAACCTAGTCGTCGGCCGGTCCCGGTGCGGTGTCGGTCCGGGGCGGCTCCGGAGCGGTGTCGGTCCGGGCCTCGATCGCGGTGAGGACCGAGGACATGTCGAGGCGGCCGTTGCCCAGCCGGACGCTCTCGCCGTAGAGGCCGCTGCTCAGGTCGAGGAGCGGGGTGGCGATACCGGCCGCACGGGCCGCTTCGGCGATGAGACGGGTGCTGGCGTACGCGTCCGAGGTGGCGGCCTGGACCGTGAAGTCGTGCGCCGCGAGCATCGGGACCTTGACCCGGGTGATGCCACTGCCCAGCTGGCCGGAGTCGACGACGGCCCGGAAGGTCTCCAGGTCCAGGCCCTGCCGCCGGGCGAAGTGGACGGCCTCGGCCAGCGCCGCGATCGTCGTCGTCAGATAGAGGTTCACGGCCAGTTTCATCAGCACGCCCGACCCGGCCGGGCCGCAGTGGACGATCTCCCGGCACATCGGGGCGAGCAGTGGCCGTACCTCTTCCACCGTGTCGGGGTCACCGCCGAGCATGGCGACCAGTTCGCCCGCCTCGGCCGGCTTGCGCGACCCGGAGACCGGCGCCTCGACGAAACGGCCGCCGGCGGCGAGCACATCGGCGGCGAGCCCGCGCGCGTACTCCGGTGCCGTCGACCCCGTCGACACGAGGATCCGGCCGGCGACCAGCTTCCCGAACGTCGGGCCGCCCCGGCCGAGGACCGCGTCCGTCACCGCCTCGTCGACGAGCATGACGATCACGACACGCGCCCGTGCGAAGACCTCGTCGACGCTCTCCGCGACCCTGGCCCCGGCCGCGCGCAGCGGCTCCGACCGCTCGGCCGTCCGGTTCCACACGACGAGCGGGATACCGGCCCGGGCGAGATTGAGCGCCATGGGCTGCCCCATGACGCCCAGTCCGACGAAGCCGATCTCCCCGGACCACGGGGCGTCGGTCGCTTGCCTCATCGTCGTGACTCCCGGTCGTCGTGGGGCGGTTGGGGACCACCGGCACTGTACGGGGCCGAGCCGGACGGACGGATTCAGGCGTCGGTGCCGAGGCGTCCGGAGGCGGCATGGATCAGGCCGTCCAGCCAGGCCTGATGCCCGTTGAGCATGGGGTTGGGGCGCTCCTGGGCCAGAGCCGCGGCCGGTTCGCCGAGCTGGGTCTCCTGGGTGAGAACGCGCACCCGGCCGCCGGGCAGGTCCTCGACGAGCCAGGCGTGCAGCACATCGAGCCGCTCCTCGGGCCCGCCGTCCTGCTTCGCCGTCCAGGAGAGGCGGCCCGGCACACCGTCCGCGGGCTCCTGGTACTCGACGACACGGGCGTCGAGGGGTGGAAAGCCGAAGGTGCCGAAGCTGAAGACGTCCCCGTCCTTCAGCCTGGGGCCGCCCTGCGGGAAGGAGATGTCGGCGACGTTGTCGTAGTACGACTCCCAGGTGGAGGTGTCCGTGAGGTAGCGCCAGACCCGGCCGGCGGTGACGCCGCTGACGACGACCTCGTTGGAGACGAAGTTGTCGCCGGTGCCGGGCAGATACCGCTCGGGCCAGTTGATCGCGTTCTGGGTGGTCAAGGGGGGTGTCCTTACGGTGGGGTGCGGTGTCGGGAGAGCTCCTGGAACCGCTCGGTGACATCCTCGACGGTAGGTGCCGCTCCCATCGGGACACCAATAGGAGCGTCGATCTCTCCCATCGGGAGTCCGATATCGACGGCGGGTACGCTGGCCCCCATGGAGAACCCCGCCGTCGGTGCGGCGGAGCGCCTCGGCCGGCAGCTTCCGTCGCACGCCGACCTGAACCTGCTGCGCACCTTCCTGGCCGTCTACCGTTCCGGCTCCTTCACGGCGGCGGCTCCGCTGCTGGGGCTCTCACAGCCGACCGTGACCGCGCAGATCCGTTCGCTGGAGCAGCAGACGGGACGGGAATTGTTCACACGGCTGCCGCGCGGGGTCGAACCCACTCCGCTCGCCGACGAGCTGGCCGGTCAGGTCGCGGCGCCCCTCGACGCGCTCGCCTCGCTCGAAGGCGGCAGCGGTCCGCTCGCCGGGCGGACCGCGCCGGTGCACCTGGCGGGTCCCTCGGAGCTGCTGTGCGTCCGGGTGCTGCCCGCCTTGGTCCCGCTGATCGCCGACGGTGTCCGGCTGCGGGTCGCCCAGGGGCTCCCCGAGCCCCTGCTGGAGGAGATGCGCTCGGGACGGCACGACCTGGTGATCGCGACACGCCGGCCCCGCGGCGGATCACTTCCGTCGACGCCGCTGGCCGACGAGGAGTACGTCCTCGTCGCGAGCCCCGGATGGGCGGAACGGGCAGCCGGCGACGACGTGTGCGCCGCCCTCCGCGAGGTCCCGCTGGTCACCTACGCGGAGGACCTGCCGATCGTGCGGCGCTACTGGCGGACGGTCTTCGGCAGGCAGCTCACCGCCCAGGCCGCGGTCACCGTGCCGAACCTCTATGCCGTACTGTCGGCGGTCAACGCCGGGGCCGGCTACAGCGTGCTGCCCCGTTCGCTCTGCCAGGAGTACCTGGACTCCGGCCGCCTGGTCCGGCTCCACGCACCGGAGGAGCCCCCGCTGAACACCCTCTTCCTGGTCCAGCGGCCGGGTTCCGACACCAACCCGGATGTCGCCCGCGTCCGCGAACACCTCCGTGCGGCCGCCCGCGGCTGGTGAGGCGGGACGTCGGTCCCCGGTGGGTGCGTCGAGAATGGACGAGTGCGTTCAGAAGGTCCGCAGGCGGTAGGAGCCGGCCAGGTCGCGGACCTGCACGGAGCAGGTCACCGCATCCGTCGTGCTCATGCTCAGGTGTTTCTCCAGCAGGGCCAGCACGTCCTCGGACAGTTGGGCCTTGAGTCCGTCGGAGCGCCCGGGGAGCAGGCCCACCTCCACATGCACGAAGGCCGCCTCGCCGCCGTGCCGATGCCCCACACGGGCCGCGGCCGCCTCCCGGAACAGGGTCTTGCACGTACCCGTCGAACCGCTGCCGTCGAGCACCGTACGGTGCAGTTCCGACGCGAAGACCCGCAGGTCGAGGAGGTCGGCGAGGCCCGGGGAGTGGTCGACGGTGAGGTGAGGCACGCAGATAGTTGTATCAGCCCTCGATCCACTAACCGACCGCGGTGTGCGTTCGGTCCTCCCCGGTCCTCCCCGGTCCTCCCCGGCCCTCCCCGGTCCTCCCCGGTCCTCCCCCGTCCTCCCCGGTCCTCCCCGGCCCTCGCCGGTCCTCCCCGGTCCTCCCGTCAGACGGCCCGCCGCGACTCGGGGCGTACGAGTCCGGTCTGGTAGGCGATGACGACGAGCTGGGCGCGGTCGCGGGCGCCGAGTTTCGTCAGGGCGCGCTGGATGTGGCTGCGCACGGTCAGCACGCTCAGGACGAGCTCCCCGGCGATCTCGTCGTTGGACCTGCCGCGGGCGGCGAGCGCGGTGACCTCCCGTTCCCGGGGGGTGAGGTCGTCGAGGCGCTCCGGGGGCACCAACAGGGCGCCGGGGGCCGGGCCGGCGAGGAAACGGGCGATGAGGGCGCGGGTGGCGCCCGGTGAGAGGAGGGCCTCTCCGGCGGCGACGGTGCGGATGCCGGCGAGGAGGGTGTCGGTGGTGACGTACTTGCCGAGGAAACCACTGGCGCCCACGCGCAGCGCCTGGGCCACGTACTCGTCGGTCTCGTACATGGTGAGGACGAGGACCCGGGTGCCGGACAGCTCGGGGTCGGCGCAGATGGCGGCGGTGGCGGCCAGGCCGTCCGTGCCGGGCATGCGGATGTCCATCAGGACGATGTCGGGGCGGTGGGTGCGGGCGAGGTCCACCGCCTCCTGGCCGTCGGCGGCCTCGGCGACCACCTCCAGGTCCGCGCAGGAGTCGATCAGCAGCCGGAACGTGCCGCGCAGCAGGGCCTGGTCGTCGGCGAGCAGGACGCGGATGCTCACGGGGCGGCCTCCAGTTCTTCCGGTGCGAGGGAGTGCAGAGGCAGGGCGGTGCTGACTTCGAAGCCGCCCTCGGGACGGGGGCCGGCCCGCAGGTCACCGCCGACGGAGTGGGCCCGCTCGCGCATGCCCATGAGGCCGTAACCGCTGTCGGGTGCCGGGGCGGCGGGGGTGCCGTCGTTGGTGACCGAGATGACCAGCCGGGACCGGCCGTAGGTGAGCCGGACGTCGGCGTCCCGGCCGGCGCCGTGCTTGGTGACGTTGGTGAGCGCTTCCTGGATGATCCGGTACGCCGTCAGGTCCACGCCCGGGGACAGGGGACGGGGTTCGCCCTCCGTGGTGACGGTGACGTCGAGACCGGCACTCGCGTACGTCGAGACCAGCTCGGGCAGCCGGTCGAGGCCGGGTGCGGGCTCCAGCGACTCGCCGTCCCGGTCGCCGGACTGCCGCAGCACTCCGACCGTGGCCCGGAGTTCGATCAGTGCCGAGGACGTGGTGACCGTCAGCTCGTCGAGCAGCTTCTGGGCCTGCTCGGGCCGGGTGGGTGCGAGGTGGCGGGCGGTGCCGGCCTGGGCGTTGGCGACGGCCATGTGGTGGGCGACGACGTCGTGCAGTTCACGGGCGATCCGCATCCGCTCCTCGGCGACCCGCAGCCGGGCCTCCTCCTCGCGGGTGCGTTCGGCGTACACGGCCCTGGCCTGCACGGACTCCAGGTAGGCCGCGCGCAGGCGGGCACTGCTGCCGCCGACGATGGGCAGCAGCAGCCACAGGACGGGGCCGACCGTGCGCAGCAGCAGCATGTCGGTCGTGGGGTTGTCGAGCATGGCGGTGATCACCACCACGGCCATGGCCGCCAGACCGAACATCCGCGCGGTCCACCGGTCGGTCCGGGCCGCCACCCAGTACAGGGCCAGCATGAGGGGGGCCAGCAGCAGGGGGGTGGGCAGATAACCCTGGGCGAAGGTGGCCGCCGCGCAGCCCATGGCCACGGTGGCGGCCGCGCGCGGGTGGTCGCGTGCCTGCAGCAGGGCGAGGCAGGTGACGGCCGCGAGGGCGATGGCGGGCCGCTGCTCCCGCGGTTGGTCGAAACCAGGGAAACGGAGCATGGCGCCGAGGGTCGCACAGCCGATCAGCGCCAGCGCCGTGGCCACGTCCATGACGCGGCGGAAGCGCCCCGTCCCGCGCTCCAAGCTGGTGGTCATGTCTCTCTCCGGTCGGTGGGCCTGGGTCCATGGTGGACGACGTGCGCGGTGGAACGCCCCTGCGGGCCGCCCGTGACCTGCGCCACGGGCGGCCCGCAGGGGCTGGAGGGAGCGGTCAGAGGCGTGCCTCGACCGGCTCGCCCGCGGTCGGATCCGGGTCGCCGGCCGCCGTGGCGGCCGGGCGCCGGCTGAGGGCCTCGCCCTCGATGTCCACCCGGGGCAGCAGCCGGTCCAGCCACTTCGGCAGCCACCAGGCCCGGTCCCCGAGCAGGGCGAGGACCGCGGGCACGATCGCCATCCGCACGACGAAGGCGTCCAGGAGTACGGCGGTGGCCAGGCCGAACCCGATCATCTTGATCATGGAGTCGCTCTCGCCGATGAACCCGGAGAAGACCGCGATCATGATCAGGGCGGCGGCCACGACGACCCGGGCGCTGTGCCGGAACCCGGAGACCACCGCCTCCTTCGCCGATTCGCCATGGACGTACGACTCCCGCATCCGGGAGACGAGGAAGACCTCGTAGTCCATGGCCAGGCCGAACACGATGCCCACCAGGAAGATCGGCATCAGGCTCATGATCGGCCCGGTCTGGTCCACCCCGAACAGTCCGGCCGCGTGCCCCTGCTGGAAGACCAGGACGACCGCGCCGAGGGCCGCGAGGACCGAGAGCAGGAAGCCGAGGGCCGCCTTGAGGGGGACGAGCAGGGACCGGAAGACCACCAGCAGCAGGACGACGGCGAGACCGACGACGGTGACGAGGTAGGGCACCAGCGCGGACTGGACCTTGCCGGCGATGTCGATGTTCAGCGCGGTGCTGCCGGTGACCTCGAAGGTCGCGCCGGTCCCCGACTCCACGGCCGGGCGTTCGCCGCGGATCGTCTTGACGAGGGTCTTGGTCCGGTCGTCGGTGGGGCTGGTGGACGGTGTGGCGGTGAACACCGCCGTGTCGCCGGCCTTGTTGAAGTGCGGCCGGGAGACCGAGACGATTCCCTGTGTGCCGGCGATCTTCTCGCCGATCGTGCCGACCGCGCTCTTGGGGTCGGCGGCGCCCTTGGCGTCCACGACGATGGTGAGCGGGCCGTTGAACCCGGGGCCGAAGCCCTCGGCGAGGGCGTCGTAGGCGCGGCGCTCGGTGGTGGACGTGGACTTGGCCTCGTCTCCCGGCATGCCGAGCTGCAACTGGGTCATCGGCACGGCGAGGGCGCCGAGGCCCACGACGCCGAGGAGCAGCACGGGCACCGGGCGGCGCAGCACGAAGCGGGCCCAGCGGGTGCCCCGGTTGTCGGCCGCGGGCGCCGCCTTCCCGGAACGGAAGAGCCCGCGGCGGCCTGCTCCCTTGCGCACGGCGCCCGCCAGCACGGCGTTCGGCCAGAACCCGAGCAGGGCAGGGACGGCGGTCAGCGCGACGACGACGGCAACGACCACGGCACCGGCGGCCGTCAGGCCCATCTTGGTCAGCATCGGGATCCCGACGACGGACAGTCCGGCCAGGGCGATGACCACGGTGAGACCCGCGAAGACCACCGCCGAGCCCGCCGTGCCGACCGCGAGCCCGACCGCCTCCTCCGGGGCGTGGCCGTTGGCGCGTTCCTCCCGGTAGCGGGAGACGACGAAGAGGGCGTAGTCGATGCCCACGGCGAGGCCCAGCATCATCGCCAGGGTGCCGGTGCTGGTGGACAGGCCGAGGGTGTGGGACAGCAGGGTGATCGTGAACATGCTGAGGCCGACGCCGAGGAGCGCGGTCAGCAGCGGCAGCCCGGCGGCCGCCAGGGAACCGAACGTGATCAGCAGCACGACGGCCGCCACCGCGATGCCGATGACCTCGGCGGCTCCGCCGGCTCCGGCGCCGCTGTCCATGGCGGAACCACCGGCCTCGACCGTGAGGCCCGCGTCGCGCGCCTGGCCGGCGGCGTCCGCCAGCGCCGTCCGGGTGGCGTCGGTGAGGTCCGAGGACTTCACCTTGTAGGTGACGGTGGCGTAGGCCGTGGAGCCGTCCTTGCTGACCGCCTTCGCGGTGAAGGGGTCCGCGACCCCGGCCACCTGGGTGCCCTCGCCCAGGGCCCGCACCGTCTCCTCGATCGCCTTCTTGTTCGCGGTGGCGGTGACCTTCTGCCCGTGCGGGGCCACGAAGACGACGCGCGCGGTGGCGCCGTCGGCCGCCGCGCCGGGGAAGCGCTCCTGCATCAGGTCGAACGCCTTCTGGGACTCGATGCCCGGCGTCGAGAACCCCTCGTCGGAGGCGCCCGGCGCCTGCAGCGCGCCGAGTCCTACGGCGGCCAGGACCGCCACCCAGAGCAGGGCGACGTACCCGCGCCGCCGGAAGGCCAGTCGGCCCAGTCGATAGAGAAAAGTAGCCACGTCAGGGAACTCCACATCCGATCTCGCTTGGTCACCCAGGCTGTCGCGGCGAGGGCCCTCCCGTCGTCGTGCGGCTACTGGCACTGTCGGCTACTGAATCCGGAGGACGGATTACTGAAACCGCAGTACGCGTCCGGGCCCCCGAATCGTGCGCCGGTACTACTACGCCCGCCTCGGTACGGCTGTGCGGGGCGCACCTCAGTCCGCCGCCCCGACCGTGCGGAGCACCGCGTCGGCCATCCCGCGCTCGCCTCGCTCGTTGGGGTGTGCCGGGGCGGCCGGGGCCGCGGGCACCAGCGGCTCGACCCAACGCACGTCGGGGTCCGCGCAGGCGTCACGGCCCGTGGAGGGCGCGTAGGTGTCGACGTAGCCGGCACCGGCGGCCCGTGCCTTGTCCCGGAGCACGGCGTTGAGCTGCCGTTCCTTCTCCCGCAGGAAGTCCACATCGCCGGGGGCCAGGCCCATCGCCGTACAGTCGGTTCCTTCTGCGGGCAGGATCGCCGGATACCCGACGACGAAGATCCGAGCCCCCGGCGCGCGGCGCCTGATGTCGTCCAGCACGCCGGTCAGCCGACCGCCGGCCGCCTCGATCTTCTCCTCGACCTCGTCGGTGCCGTCGGACACGTACCGGCCGCGGCACGGCGCCCGGTCGGCGGTGCCGTCCCCGATCCGCTTCTCCAGCTGGTACTTGACGCCGCTCTGGACGCAGGTCGTGATCAGGGAGCCGAAGCCGATGTCGTTGCCGCCGATGCCGAGGGTGACCAGTCGTGTCGCGGTGGTCAGGGCCGAGAACTGGGCGGGGTTGACGCCGTGGTCCGTCGACTGCGGCGCGGACAGATCGGCCATGACGGCGCCGCTGCAGCTGACGTCCCGGAACTCGGCCGCCCGCAGGCCGAGTCCGGCGGCGACCAGCGCGGGGTAGTTCCGGTCGGAGCGCTCGCAGCCCGCGGGCCGCCCGTGCTGGTCGGGGATCTTCGGGCCGGCCGTGTAGGAGTCGCCGAGCGCCACGTACGGTCCTTTCGGCGGTGCGAGCCTCGATGGCGAACCGCCGCCGTCCCTGCCGACGGTCACGGCTGCGGCGATCGCTGTGCACGAGGCCACCGCCGCCAGCCCGAATCCTGTACGCATCCTCATCCGCGTGTCCCGTCTTCTGCCGGTCTGCGATACCGCTCCAGGCTCTCCGGGCAGCGCATGTCCCGTCGTCGTCCCGCTGTTGGCAACCGGCGGACTCGCAGCGCAGTACGGGCCGGCGCGGGGTCCTCCTGCGGATCGAGCAGGGCCTACTGCGGATCGAGCAGTGGCTACCGCGGTTTCAGCAGGCCCGGCCCGCCCGCACAACCGGTGTCCGGACCCTTGACGTCCGCCCTCTGACTGCGTAGACATGACTTCGCAGACATGACAGCGCAGTCAGCGGGACGGCGCATGACATGATTGCCCTAGATCAAGCGGTCACCGGGAGACGCCATGGCACCAGGGACGGGACGCGGCAGGAGCACCGCCGCGCCGCGCAGTGTGGACGTGGCCCGGCTGGCCGGTGTCTCGCAGAAGACCGTCTCCAGGGTCTTCAACGACGAGCCCTATGTCTCCGAGGACGTGCGCCGGCGCGTTCTCCACGCCGCGGAACAGCTCGGCTACCGGCGCAACAACGCCGCCCGGGCGCTGGCCTCCGGACGCACCCGCTCGATCGGCGTGGTGACGCTCGGCACGGCTCTGTACGGCCCCGCCTCGCTGCTCATGGGCGTCGAGCGGGTCGTCCGCGACACGGGCTACGCCCTGCGCGTGGTCAACACGGTGGAGGGCGACCCGGCCGGCATCTCCGGCGCCGTGGACTCGCTCCTCGACCAGGGCGTGGACGGCATCGTCATCTCCGAACCCATCGACGAGCAGACGGACGGCGAGGACGTCCTTCTGCAGATCGACGTTCCGGTCCTCGTGTTGGGCCCACCGCCCCCGGTCACCGCGCCCACCGTGCTGACCGCGGGGGACGGGGCGGACCTGATGGCCCGGACCGCCACCGAACACCTGCTGGCCCTCGGCCATACGACGGTCCATCACCTCGCCGGACCGCAGCGCTGGTACGCCGCCCGGGACCGCCTGGAAGGCTGGCGGGCCGCCCTGACCGCAGAGGACAGGGAGGTACCCGCGGTCGCCGAGGGCGACTGGTCGGCCGCGTCCGGGTACGCGGCGGGACAGAGGTTCGCCGCGGACGACCGGGTCACCGCGGTCTTCTCCGCCAACGACGACATGGCGATCGGTCTGATCCGGGCCCTGACGGAGGCCGGCCGGCGGGTGCCGGAGGACGTCAGCGTGGTCGGCTTCGACGACATCCCGGTCGCCGCCTATGTGACTCCCCCGCTCACCACGGTGCGTCAGCCCTTCGACGCCGTGGCGCAGGAGGGTCTCAAGCGCCTGGTGCACGCCATCGAGAACCCGACGGCGGATCCCCTGCCGTCGAGCGGCCCGCCGGTCGACCTGATCGCCCGCGCCTCGACCGCGCCACCACCGCGATCGGCTCGTGGCCGGCACGGCACGACACCGGATGCCGCGAAAGGAGGTGTGCCCGCAGCCGACTGACCCACCGCTCAGCCCGTACGACGACAGCTCACGACTGTCACGCGATCCCCGCACCAGCCGCCGTACCCATGCCGTACCGCCGCGGGACTGATCGCGCACCCGCACCCTTCCCTGCGCGCGCCTCCATCGCACCGGCGCCCCAGAGCCGCCCCTGATCCCAGTGGGCCCGAGTCGGGCCTGTGCGCCTGCACTCGCTTCTCCCCCTCCTCAGCACCGCACGCCCTAGCCAGGCGTGCCGCCAACTTCGCCATCGGCGGGAGTTCACCATGCCCAGAATCACGTCCGCGTCCAGCCCTTCCCCCATGAGCCGTCGGCTCTTCCTCGCCACCTCCGGCGCCCTGTCCCTCGGCGCCGCCCTCACCGCCTGCGGCGGCGGTGACTCCGGCGGCTCCTCCGCCTCGGCCAAGCCGGTCAGCCAGGCCGACATCGACAAGGCCATGAAGACCCCGACCGAGCTGACGTTCTGGACCTGGGTCCCTAACATCGCCAAGGAGGTCGCGCTCTTCGAGAAGAAGTACCCGGCCGTCAAGGTCAAGATCGTCAACGCCGGTCAGGGCACGCCCCAGTACACCAAGCTGCGTACGGCGCTGAAGGCCGGCAGCGGGGCACCGGACATGGTCCAGATCGAGTACCAGGCCATCCCGACCTTCACCATCACCAACAGCCTGCTGGATCTGCGGCCGTACGGCGCCTCGGCGCTCAAGTCCACGTTCGTCGACTGGACCTGGGGGCAGATCAGCGGCAGCGGCGGTGAGATCTGGGCGATACCGCAGGACACCGGCCCGATGGGCATGCTGTACCGGCACGACATCTTCGAGAAGCACGGCATCGAAGTCCCGGGCACCTGGGACGAGTTCGCGGCCGCCGCGCGCAAGCTCCACAAGGCCGACCCGGACGTCTATCTCACGAACCTCGCCGCCAACCAGGTCGCCGCCTGGCACGGACTGCTCTGGCAGGCGGGCGCCAAGCCCTATGTCACCTCCGGCAGGAGCGACATCACCATCAGCGTCGACGACACCGTCTCGCAGAAGCTCGGCGCCTACTGGGGCGGGCTCGCGAAGGAAGGGGTCATCGGCGTCGAGCCGGACTTCACCGACTCCTGGTACGCGGCCCTCAACAAGGGCAGGTACGCCACCTGGATCACCGCCGCCTGGGGCCCGGTGTTCCTGTCCGGCTCGGCCAAGGCCACGGCGGGCAAGTGGCGGGCGGCCCCGCTGCCGCAGTGGGACGCCGCCAAGCCCAGCTCGGGCAACTGGGGCGGCTCCACCACCGCGGTCGTCCGCTCCACCAAGAACCCCATCGCCGCGGCGGTGTTCGCACAGTTCCTCAACAGCGACCCGGACAGCGCGAGGATGTTCGCCACCGAGCAGTTCTTCTTCCCCGCCACCAAAGCCCTGCTCACGGACGCGTCGTTCACCGGAGACGCCCCGTCGTTCTACGGCGGCCAGAAGGTCAACCAGGTCTTCGCCGACATCAGCTCCACGGTCAACTCCTCTTTCCAGTGGCCCCCGTTCCTCGACCAGGCGGCGACCGACTGGACCGAGACGGTCGGCAAGTCCCTCGCGGACCACACCGACACCGTGCGCGCTCTGGGCAGTTGGCAGTCGCGGCTGACGACGTACGCCAAGAGCCAGGGCTTCACGGTCAAGGGGAGTTGAGATGGCCGGCACCCGCCGTCAGCGGGCGGCCGGGCCGCTGTTCGTCGCCCCGTTCCTGACGCTGTTCCTGCTGCTCTTCCTCGCCCCGCTCGGCTACGCCGCCTATCTCAGCCTGTTCCAGAGCCGTCTGATCGGCGGGACGGTGTTCGTCGGCCTCGACAACTACACACAGGCCCTGGGCGATCCCCAACTCCTGCACGGAGTAGGCCGGGTGACGCTGTTCTTCGTGATCCAGGTGCCGGTGATGCTGCTGCTCTCGCTGCTGTTCGCGCTCGCGCTGGACAGCGGTCTGCTGCGGCTGGCGCGGGTGATCCGGCTGGGCATCTTCGTGCCGTACGCCGTGCCCAGCGTGGTCGCCGCGCTGATGTGGGGCTATCTCTACGGGCCGGACTTCGGCCCGTTCGCCCAGCTGAGCCGGAAACTGGACCTGCCGGCCCCGCACTTCCTCAGCGACGGCTGGATGCTCGGCAGCCTGGCGAACATCGTGACCTGGGAGTTCGTGGGCTACAACATGATCATCCTGTACGCGGCCCTGCGCACGATCCCACAGGAGCTGTACGAGGCCGCGGCGGTGGACGGCGCCGGCGCCTGGCGTGTCGCCTGGTCGGTGAAACTGCCCGCGCTGCGGCCGGCGCTCCTGCTCACGCTGCTCTTCTCCGTGATCGGCAGCTTCCAGCTGTTCAACGAACCCAACCTGCTGATGAAGATCGCCCCGGACGTCATCAGCAGCTCCTACACCGCCAACCTGTACGCCTACTCCCTCGCGTTCACCGGCCAGCAGGTCAACTACGCGGCGACGGTGTCCTTCCTCATCGGTCTCGTCATCGTGATCGCCTCCTACGCCGTCCTGCTCACCGCGAACCGCAGCGGCAGGAGGACCGCATGACGACCACCACCCCGACGGCCACGGCCGTACCGGCACCCCCGGAACAGGCCCGCCCCGCCCGCACACGAAGGCCCCGCGCCCGCCGCAGCACCCCGTTGACGATCGCCATGCTGGCGGCCCTCGCCTACTTCCTGCTCCCGCTGTGCTGGCTGCTCATCGCCTCGACCAAGAGCACCCAGGACCTGTTCAACACCTTCGGCCTGTGGTTCTCCCACGCTCCCCAGCTCCTGGCGAACGTCAAGGCGACCTTCACCCAGGACGACGGCGTCTTCGTGCACTGGCTCCTCAACACGGTCCTGTACGCCGGCGTCAGCGCGGTCGGCGCCGCGCTGCTCGCCACCGCGGGCGGCTACGGCTTCGCCAAGTTCCGTTTCCGCGGTGACCGGCTCGCCTTCAACCTGGTCCTCGGCGCGGTCATGATCCCGACCACCGCGCTGGCGATCCCGACCTATCTGCTCTTCGCCAAGGCGGGCCTGGTCAACACCCCGTGGGCGGTCATCCTGCCGTCCCTGGTCAACCCGTTCGGCCTCTATCTGATGCGCATCTACGCGGCGGACGCCGTCCCGGACAGCCTCCTGGAGGCCGCGCGCATCGACGGAGCCGGGGAGGCCCGGATCTTCTTCCGGATCGCCCTCAGGCTGCTGGGCCCCGGTCTGGTGACGGTCCTGCTGTTCACCCTCGTGGCGACCTGGAACAACTACTTCCTGCCGCTGATCATGCTCAACGACCCGAACCTGTACCCGATCACGGTCGGCCTCGCCAGGTGGGCCGACCAGGCCCAGAACGGCGGGGCCGGGGCGAGCAGCGACATGCTCGCCCTGGTCGTGACCGGCTCGCTGATCTCGATCGCCCCGCTGGTCGCGGCCTTCCTGCTGCTCCAGCGGTACTGGCAGAGCGGGCTGGCGGCCGGCGGCGTCAAGCAGTAACTCCCCCACTTTCTCTCGGAGGTCACTTTCATGGCGGCTCTGCCTGCCCGTGTCCTGTTCGGTGCCGCGTACTACCACGAGTACCGGCCCCCCTATGGCACCGACCGTCCCGCCGAACGCCTCAAGACCGACCTCGACCTGATGGCCGACGCGCATGTCACCGTGATCCGGGTCGGCGAGTCGGTCTGGTCGACCTGGGAGCCGGAGAACGGGCGGTTCGACCTGGACTGGCTGCAGCCGGTGCTGGACGGTGCCCACGAACGCGGGATCTCCGTCGTTCTGGGCACCCCGACGTACGCCGTCCCGCCCTGGCTGGCCCGCCAGTACCCGGAGATCACGGGCGAGCGGCGCACCGGTGAGCGGATCGGCTGGGGCGCCCGGCAGGAGGTGGACTTCACACACCCGGCCTTCCGGTTCCACGCCGAACGGGTCGTCCGCCGCGTCGTCGCCCGCTACGCCGACCACCCGGCGGTCGTCGGCTTCCAGGTCGACAACGAGCCGGGCAACGAACTCCTGCACAACAAGGGCGTGTTCGAGCGGTTCGTCGACCATCTCCGGGAGAAGTACGGGGACGTCGAGACCCTGAACCGCGAGTGGGGTCTGGTGTACTGGTCGCACCGGTTGTCCACGTGGGCCGACCTGTGGACCCCGGACGGCAACGCGCAGCCCCAGTACGACGTCGCCTGGCGGGAGTTCCAGGCCCGCCAGGTCACCGAGTTCATCGGCTGGCAGGCGGACATCGTCCGCGAGTACGCCCGCCCCGAGCAGTTCGTCACCACCTGCATCTCCTACACCCGCCCGGCGGTCGAGGACGACGAGCTCACCGACCGCCTCGACATCGCCGCGGGCAACCCGTACTACGACATGCAGGACGGGCTCCTGCTGCCCGACCCCACGCCCGAAGCCCACGAGCAGCAGTGGAAGACCACCGGCCTGTGGGCGCTCCACCGGACCGCCGACTGGATGTACTCCTCTCGGCAGGCACCGTTCCTGGTCACGGAGACCAACGCGGGCTCGATCGGCTTCCCCTGGGACAACCGGCCCGCCTACGACGGCCAGTGGCGCCAGGCCGCCTGGGCGCTGGTCGGGCGCGGGGCCCGCATGATCGAGTACTGGCACTGGCAGACGCTGCACTTCGGCGCGGAGACCTACTGGGGCGGCATCCTGCCCCACACCGGGCGGCCCGGCCGCGCCTACGCCGAACTCGCCCGCCTGGGAGGGGAGTTCGAGACCGCGGGCGCGCTCGTCGCCGGTCTCGAACCGGACGCGGACGTCACGATGGTGTACTCGACACCGAGCAAGTGGCTGATGCAGAAGTACCCGCCGCTGGCCAAGCCCGACGGCGAACCGGACCCGGCCGCCTACCACCGCATCTTCGACCCCTTCTACCGGGGCGCCTTCGACGCCGGCCGTCAGGTACGCATCGTCCACGCCCGCCAACTGCACGATCCCACCGGGGAACGGGAGGGCCTGGCACCGGAGGAGGCGGTCCGCCGGCACCCGGTCCTTGTCGTACCGGCGCTGTACCTCGCCGCCGACACGACCCTCGACTGGCTCGCTTCCTACGCCCATGCCGGTGGCCATCTGGTCCTCGGTCCGCGCACCGGCTACGCCGACCAGGAGGCCAGGGCCCGCACCGAACCGGCCCCCGGCCGGCTCACGGACGCGGCCGGAGTGTCGTACGACGAATTCAGCAATCTGGTGCGGGAGGTGCCGGTGCGGTCCGGCACACTCGACCTTCCCGAGGACGCCACGGCGACGCACTGGGCAGACGGTCTCGGCGTCAACGACGCCGAGGTTCTCGTGACATACGACCACCCGCACTTCGGCCGCTGGCCCGCGGTCACCACCCGCCGCCACGGCTCGGGCCGGGTCACCTGTGTCGGTACGGTCCCCGGCCGGGACCTGGCCCGGGCGCTGGCCGCCTGGCTGGCCCCGTCCCCCGCCCACGGCTGGCGGGACCTCCCGGTCCCGGTCACCGCGACCACCGGCACCTCACCCGACGGGCGCCGTGTGCACATCGTCCACAACTGGAGCTGGGAGCCCGCGAGCGTGCCCGTCCCGGCGCACCTCACCGACGTCCTCGACGGCACGTCCCTCGCCGTGGGCGCGTCACTGGACCTCGGCCCGTGGGACGTACGCGTTCTCGTCACCGTCGACAGCGACTGATCGCCCCATCGACCCATCGACCGGGAGAGGCCATGCAGAGAAGAAGAGCCGCAAGAGCACTGGGGACCTTCGCCGCGGCGTCCGCGCTGCTGATGATCCCCCTGGCCAGTGCGCGGGCGTACAACCCGACGGGCGGGATCCTGTACCGACTCGGCAGCGACCCCTGTCTGAAGGGGCGGGGCAACTGCGCGATCTACCCGAAGTCGGCGCAGTTGCCGAGCGGGCGGCTGGTCGCTTCGTTCGAGAAGTCCACGGTCGTACCCGCGTCGGGCAGCGCCGACGGGCAGACCCTCCCGGTCTACAAGAGCGACGACCACGGAACGACGTGGCAGCCGCTGTCGGAGGTCAAGGCCCCGGCGTACCTGTCCAGCGATCCCCGGTACGCCAAGTACACCAGCAACTGGACGAATCCATACCTCTACACGCTTCCGCAGGACGTCGGGAACCTGAAGCAGGGCACCCTGCTGCTGGCGAGCGCCGTATCGGGCGACGACGCCTACTACAAGGAGCACAAGGCCGCCGACCCGAACTGGACACCGTCCAACGACGGGGACCGCGAGGACCTGGCCATCGCCCTGTACGCCAGCACCGACGACGGCACCACCTGGAAGGTGGTGAACGTCGTCGCGACAGGCGGCCGGCAGGGCGGCAGCGCGGGCGCGATCGGCCAGAACGTGGCCGCCGCGAACACGTACCGGCAGGTGGACCCCCTCTGGGAGCCGTATCTCATGGTCTACAAGGGCCGGCTCGTCTGCTACTACTCCGACGAGAACGACTACACCGGCTTCGACCCCGCCACCGGCGCACCCGTCCTGGACCCTGCGAACGACACTGCCACGGACTCCCACGGGCAGGTCCTCGTCCACCGGACCTGGGACGGACGCAGCGCCGGGTGGAGCGGTCCGGTCGTCGACATCGCCGGACTGACCCAGGACATGGGCGGCGGGAAGTCGGAGATCGGGGGTGGACGGCCGGGCATGGCGAACGTCGTCCGCACGACGGACGGCAAATGGATGATCACGTACGAGTACTGGGGCGGCGGGGCCAACACCCGGTACCGGGTCGCCGACAACCCGCTGGAGTTCTTCTCCGGCTCCCCCACCGGCGACAGCGTCGCCTCCCTGCCGGTCGACGCCGGTTCCCGGCCTCTCGCGACCGGCGGCAGCCCGGTTCTCGTCAGGCTGCCCGGCGGGCGGCTGGTCTACGACGCCGCGGGCAGCGGGAACGTGTGGGTCAACACGAGCGGGCGCAGCGACGGGGTGTGGAAGGAGTACCAGACGACGTCGCAGGCCGGCTACAGCCGCGATCTCCAGTACGTCGACGGCACCGGCCGTATCGCGATCCTCAACAACCAGGGCACCTCGACGCTCGCCTTCGCCGAGGTCGACCTCGGGCACTCCGACGGCGCCTACTACCAGTTGGTGAACCGCAGGACCGACCAGGTGATCGGCACCGGGGGCAGGAACAACGACGCGAACATCGGCAACGGCGACGTGCCCGATGTCCGGCTGGAGGAGCCCGGTTCGGTGGCCGACACGGACACCGAGTACTGGCATGTGGTGACCGAGCCGAACGGCGGGGTGACCCTGCTCAACAAGTCGGGCGGCCGGGCGGCGGCGATCTGGACCGGGAACGCGACGGCCGGGCAGCGGATCGGCCAGTGGGTCGACAACAGCACCACCGGCAGCTGGAACCTGGTCAAGACCGCGGACGGTTTCTACAGGTTGCAGTCGGTCAAGAACACGAGCCTGTATCTGACCGGTGCGTCCGGCGGAGCGCCGCTGACCTTGCAGACGGCGGCGACGGACGGTTCGCAGGACTGGGAGCTGGTCGAGTAGGCGCAGTCCCGGCGGCGAGCCGCGAAGGCTCGCCGCCGGGTCCTTTTCCGCGCCGGGCGAGTGGGCTGCGCCCTGTTCAGGCAGGCGCTCCCGAGGTGCTCCTTCGCAGGATCGCGCCGGCGTCGACCTTCATCTGGAGCCCCGTCACATAGCGGGACTCGTCCGAGGCCAGGAACAGCACGGCGTTGCTGATGTCCGAGGTGTCGACGTACGGGATCGGCATGGCCTGGGTACTGCGGAAGGACTCCACGGCGTCCTCGCGGGTCGGGTCCTCCAGGTCGGGGCGGAAGATCCGGTACATGGGCCGGCTGTGGAGCATGTCCGTGTCGCAGTTGGTCGGGTGCACGGCGTTGACCCGGATGAATCCCGGGCCCAGCTGGATCGCCAGGTCGTGCACGAAGCGGGCCACCGCGCGCTTGGCGTGGGAGTAGCCTGAGCCGCCGGGGCCGGTCACGGGGCTGTCGACGCTGCCCACCATCAGGCCCGCGGACGATCCGATGCAGATGACGGAGGCCCCCGCGCCGAGGTGGGGATAGGCGGCCTCGACGGTGTTGATGACCCCGACCAGGTTCACGCTGACCGCGTCCAGGAAGCCTTCCGCGGGCACGTCCAGGCCGACCGGGGCGATGCCGGCGTTCGCCACCACGATGTCCGGACGGCCGAGTTCGGAGACTCCGGCGGCCACGGCGGCGGCCAGCTGCGAGCGCTCCCGGACGTCCGCGCGGCGGGCCACGATCCTGCGGCCGAGCTTCTCGACGAGACGGACGGTCTCGGCCAGGTCGGCCTCGGTGGCCAGCGGGTAGTGGGCGGTACCGATGTCCGCGCAGAGGTCGACGGCGATGATGTCGGCGCCCTCCTCCGCCAGCCGCACCGCGTGACTGCGGCCCTGGCCTCGCGCGGCGCCTGTGATGAACGCGACCTTGCCCTCGACTCGCCCGGTCATGTCGGCCCTCCCTTGCTTTCGCGACTCACGGACCATAGCGTCAATTCAGTCAACTATATACACTCATACAGCTACTGATGGTCGGGGGTCAGCGGGGTTCCGGTCGTCCGGAACCACACGATCGCAAGGGGCAGTTGTGAGCGAACGACTGGCGACGAACTCCGATCCCAGGATCGCCAAGGCGCTGGAACAGGCCCTGGACGCCGGTGAGACGGGCGTGCAGATCGCCGCCTGTCTGGACGGTGAGCTGATCGTCGACGCCTGGGCCGGCGAGACCGGGAACGGCCGGGAGGTCGACGGCGACACCCTATTCCCCGTCTTCTCGGTGACCAAGGCCGTCGCCGCGTCCACGGTGCACCTCTACGCACAGCGCGGACTGCTGGACCTCGACCGTCCGGTGGCGGAGGTCTGGCCCGGGTACGCGGCCCACGGCAAGGACGGCATCACCTTCGACCATGTCCTCAGCCACCGGTCGGGGGCGCCCACGATCGGGGCGGACACGACCCTTGCGGAGCTGTGCGACTGGGACACGATGACCGCCAGGGTCGCCGGTCAGACACCGGTGGCCGAACCCGGCACCCAGAACGCCTACAGTCCCTTCGCCTTCGGCTGGGTGCTCGGGGAGGCCGTGCGGCGTGTCGATCCGCAGCGGCGGCCGTTCCCGGACATCGTCCGCGAGGAGGTGCTGCTCCCGCTCGGCATGGACGACTTCTTCCTCGGGCTGCCCGACGACCAGCGGCCGCGGGTCGCCACGCTCGTCGGTGACAGCGCGCCCTCCTCGGACGACCCGCTGCTGCAGGCGGCGTCTCCCGGACATCTCCCCTTCGCCCCCTCGATGTTCAATCTGCCCCAGGTGCAGCGAGCGGGACTGCCGTCGGCCGGCGGCATCGCCACCGCACGGGCGACGGCCCGGCTGTTCGCGGCCTACGCGGCGTCCGGACGCGACGGCGGCGAGGCCTTCTTCACGGCCGACACGCTGCGCCGGTGCCGTACACCCCGGCCGGCCGACGCCGACCGGATGTACGGCTTCGTCATGCCGGTCGGACACGGCGGGCTGTGGCACTTCGCCCCCGGCGTGAGCGACACGAGTCCTGGTGGGGCCCTGGCCGAAGGAGTGCTCTCCCACACGGGCGCCGGTGGCACGATCGCCTGGGCGGAACCCGCACTCGGGCTCTCCGTGGCCGTCCTGCACAACCGGATGTTCTTCGGCCCGCAGCCCGTCGCCCCGTTCGGAGCGATCGGCGACGCCGTGCACGCCGTGGCCGCCGACCGGAGCTGATGCCGCGACGGCGGCCGGCCCCGGTCGGCCCGGCGTACGGCGGACTACACCGGCTGCCGGTCCGCCGAGGCCTCGGCCGCCAGCCCGCGCATCACATGTTCGAGCAGCGCGAGCAGCACCCGTTTCACCGACTCCCGGTCCCGGGCGTCGCAGAGCACGAGCGGCACCTCGGGCGGCAGGTCCAGCGCCGCGCGGATGTCCTCGGGGTCCTCGTCGCAGTAGCCGTCGAAACAGTTGACGCCCACAGCGAAGGGGATGCCGCGGTGCTCGAAGAAGTCGACGGAGGGAAAGCAGCTGTCCAGCCGACGGGTGTCGGCCAGTACGACGGCTCCGAGCGCGCCGCGGGACAGGTCGTCCCACATGAACCAGAAGCGGTCCTGTCCGGGTGCCCCGAAGAGGTAGACGACGAGGGCCGGACTCAGGGTGATCCGGCCGAAGTCCATGGCGACGGTCGTGGTGGTCTTCCGCTCCACACCGGCCAGGTCGTCGACGCCGACGCTGACCTCGGTGATGAGTTCCTCGGTGCGCAGCGGCTCCGTCTCGCTGATGGTGCCGACGAGCGTGGTCTTCCCGACGCCGAAGCCGCCGGCGATGAGGATCTTGGCCGTCGCCGCGTCGGGCGAGACCGCGGTGAGGTCAGAGTCTTCGAATGCCATCGATCACTGCCTGAAGGAAGCGGGCGTCGGGGGTACCGGCCGCCGAGGGTGCGGAAACGGAGACGAGTTCGGTGTCGAGAAGGTCGCCGAGCAGAATGCGTACGACCGAGACGGGCAGGTCGAGGCAGGCCGCGACCTCCACCAGGGCCGTCGGCCTGCGGCACAGCGCGAGCAGCCGGTGCTGTTCGGGCTGGAGCCGCTGGGCCCGGGTCGGCGGCCGGACGGTGCTGATCAACGCGATCAGGTCGATGCCGGCGCAGGCCGAACGGGTACGGCCCCCGGTCACGGTGTACGGGCGGATGAGGCGGCCGGGGTCGTCGTCCGCCCATGGGTCTTCCTCTGACCAATGTCTCATTCATGCTCACCCGTATGTGGGGCGCCGGTGTATTCGGGAAAGCGCGGGGCGGCGCTGAGGAACTGGCCCACCTGCCGTACCAGCATCGTCATCTCGTAGCCGACGTTGCCCACGTCCACCGCCGAGGTGGCGAGCACCGCGAGCCGGGCGCCGCCGCCGGCCGTGGTGACGAAGAGGAACAGGTCGTCCATCTCGATGACCGTCTGCTGGACCCGCCCGCCGCCGAAGTGACGGCTGGTGCCCTGGGCCAGGGAGTGCACCCCGGACGCGATGGCCGCGAGCTGCTCGGCGTCGGCCCTGGCCAGTCCGAGCGAGGAACCGACCAGCAGACCGTCCTCCGACAGCACGATCGCGTGCCGGGTCTCCGGGATGCGGTCGATCAGATTGTCGAGAAGCCAGGACAGACCTTCGCGCGCGGTGTTGGTTCGTGTCATGGGGTGGTGTTCCTTGTCGGGCTGGTACGGGTACGGGTGGGCGACGGACGCTGGTGGGACGGGGGCAGGGGCCACTCCGGTGCGGGCACTTCGTCCTGGGCGCGGGCCCTCCGGGTGCCGTCCCGGAGCGCGGCGAGCATCGAGCGGGCCTGTTCCGGGCGACGTTCCTCGGCCGCACGGCCCGGGCCGTGGTCAGGTTCTTCCTCGTGCCGTTCCCGTAGCTGCGGGGCGAGGTTGGCCAACCGCACCCGGCGCGGGAGGCGACTGGGGCCGGCGGTGCGGGGGCCACGCGGTTCGACGGTGGGGAGACCGCTCGGGCCGGCGGTGCGGGGACCGGGCACGGCAGCGCTGCCGGGGGCCGCTCCCTGGCCGGGGCCGCGCCTGGGTGCCGCGGGGCGGGCCGGTGCGGTGTCGGGCGCGGCCGGGGTCGGCGCCGGGGCCGCTGTGCGGGTGCGCCGAGGCATGCCGGCGACCGTCGGCTCCTCCGGTGCCGTGGTGTCGACCGAGGCCAGATGGCGCTCCGCCCGCGGGTCCAGGGTCATGGGCGGGAGGTCGGCGAACGGCTCGGTCAGGTCGTGCGGAAGGATGACGACGGCCAGCGATCCCCCGTACGACGACGGCTGCAGGCTGGCCTTGATGCCGTGCCGCCGGGCGAGATGGCCGACGGTGAACAGGCCCAGGCGCGGGTCCTCGCCCAGCGCGGTGATGCTGAAGTCCCGGGGCTGGTGCAACAGTACGTTGGCGGCCTCGTACTCCTCCTGCGACAGCCCCAGGCCGCGGTCCTCCACCTCCACGGCGTATCCCTGTGCCACCGGCAGGGCGCGGACGCGCACTTCCGTGTGCGGGGGCGAGAACGTCACGCCGTTCTCGATCAGTTCCGCCATGAGGTGGATGGCGTCGCCGACCGCCGGGCCGGCCACGGCGATCGCCGGCATCGGCTCGACCACCACCCTCGTGTAGCCCTCGATCTCGGACACCGCGCTGCGCAGCAGGTCCGCGAGGGACACGGCCTGCTTCCAGCGGCGCCGGGGCGCCGAACCCGACAGCACGGTCAGGCTCTCCGCGTTGCGCCGCATACGGGTGGCCAGGTGGTCGACGCGGTAGAGGTCGGCCAGGAGCTGGGGATCCTGCTCCTTGCGTTCCATGGCGTCGATGACCGTGAGCTGCCGGTGCACGAGGATCTGGATGCGCCGGGACATGTTGAGGAACACCGTCCGTGCCCCCTCGCGCAGCTCGGCCTGCTCCAGCGCGACGCTCACGGCGATCCGCTGGGCGCTGTTGAATGCCTCCGCGACCTTGCCCAACTCGTCGCTTCCGAAGTCGAGTTCGGGCACGTCGTCGGGACCGGCGTGCTTGCTGTCAGTGCGCAGCCTGCCGATCAGCTCGGGCAGCCGTTCCTGGGCCAGGCCGAGGGTCGCCTCGCGCAGTCCGGCCATGCGGCCGATGAGCGACCGGGTGATGCGCCAGGACAGTACGGCCACCACGAGGACCGCCAGCAGAGCGAGGGCGCTGCCGCCCAGCACCCTGTTCAGCAGTTCGTCGTTCCTGTCCACGTTGTTCTGCGTGACCTGGGCCAGGTACTCGTTCTCGACACCCTGCACGTCGGTGAAGACACGGCTCGGTGCGGCGGCGCGGGCGGCCGTGGGACGGGGCACCTTGATGCTGACGCCGCCACCCTCGGCCGCCGCGGGAAGCGCCGCCTCGAAGGCGTCCAGCTCGGTCCAGTCGCGGCCGCCCATGATCCTCGCCAGCCCGTCCCGCATGCTCACCGGGAGATAGGGAGCGACCTCGTTGGTGAGGGTGGAGCTGCGAACCGCCGCCGATGCAGCCAGTGTTGTCCTCTCCTGGACACTCAACCGGCCGCTGGCCGCAGCACCGTCGAGGATGGCACGCTCCTCCGCGAGCGCCTCGGTCGCCCGCAGGAACGACAGGGCGTGCGCGGCTTCCGCCGCCGTGGCTCCGCTGCCGTTGTCCGTGCTCAGCGTCCCGAAGAGGTTCAGTACCGACTGGATCGTCGCGGAGTAGACGTCGAGAACGTGCCGCCGGTCGGCTTGCCCGCCGTCGACCGTGGTCCGCTCCGCGGTCAAGGCGTCCAGCCGCTTCCGTACGGTCTCCAACTGGGCCTGGTACTCGGCCGATCCGTCACCGGCGGAGGCGGCGTCCGCCTTGTGGAAACCGGCGAGGACACGGTCGGTGCGGGCCCGCTGGGCGACCAGAGCGGTGCGGCTCCCTTTGGACGACAGCAGCAGGACCGTCAGCTGCCGTTCCTTCTGGAACTCGGCGACGCCGGGTACCAGCGCGTACGTCGTCTGCGCCGCCTGCCCGACATGGCCCGCCTGGCGCCACTGGTTGAACAGCACGGCCGAGCCACTGAACCAGAGCAGGATCATCGCCACCGCCGGGACCACCGCGAGCGAGATCAACGAGGCACGGATGCTGCGATTGCGGCCGGCATGCGGCCTCATGCGTACGGCCTTTCCCCTGTGCCTGCTCACTTCACCCGCCGACGCGGGGCGGAGCGGGGACGGAAGCGGTATGGGGCGAGTGGCTGGGGCACCGGGAGCTTTCCTTTCCGGAGGCGAGGCGCGCAGTGCGCCGGCGTCCCAGGACAAGCGGGCATGACGGAACACGGCAGCGACAGCCAGGAGTTGAGCGGAGCACAGATACGGAGACGGGGAAGCGGCCGCCCCGTCGCGCAGTTGAGGTAAGCATGAAACCGAGCCCGCCGAGCAGGGTCAAGCGAGTGCGCAGACACCGCATTACTGCACTTTAGGGCGCTCAGTACATTATGCGCGTAGACATTCTGACGGACCTTCACCTCCGAACTCCCCTTCACCGTCGCGTTTTGGCTGATTACACGTGGTGAAGCGAGGGAGTGCAGCAGAGGGGGTACAAGGACCCGACTCCGACCCCTACGGCAGACCCCGCCCACCACCCCCATCACCGTGTGGCGCAGATCACACGGTCCGGAAGTTCAATTAGGGTGATCGGTCGAAAAGATCACGGAACCTCTCCCAGGTTTCATTGACCGATCGGTACACGATTCATTAGCATGCGGGAGACCCGGCGTCCGGTCGATCAAGACCCCGGATCATGAGGAGGACTTGAGCCATGAACATCGTCGTCTGCGTGAAGTACGTGCCCGACGCCACTGGCGACCGGCACTTCGCCGATGACCTGACCGTCGACCGTGACGACGTGGACGGTCTGCTCTCCGAGCTGGACGAGTACGCGGTCGAACAGGCGCTGCAGATCTCGGAAGGCCGGCGGCAGGAAGGGGACGACGACGTCGAGGTCACCGTGCTGACCGTCGGTCCCGAGGACGCCAAGGACGCGCTGCGCAAGGCGCTGTCGATGGGTGCGGCCAAGGCGATCCACGTCGAGGACGACGACCTGCACGGCACCGACGCGATCGGCACCTCGCTGGTGCTGGCGAAGGCGATCGAGAAGGCCGGCTTCGACCTGGTGGTCTCCGGCATGGCCTCCACCGACGGCACCGCCGGTGTGGTCCCGGCCCTGCTGGCCGAGCGCCTGGGTGTCCCGCAGGTCACCCTGCTCTCCGAGGTGAGCGTGGAGAACGGGGTTGTGCGCGGTCGCCGGGACGGTGACGCCGCGAGCGAGCAGCTGGAGGCGCGGCTTCCAGCCGTGGTCTCGGTGACCGACCAGTCGGGTGAGGCGCGTTACCCGTCCTTCAAGGGCATCATGGCGGCGAAGAAGAAGCCGGTGGAGTCCTGGGACCTGTCCGACCTCGACATCGAGGCGGAGGAGGTCGGCCTGGAGGGCGCGTACACAGTCGTCGGCTCCGCGGCCCAACGCCCGAGCCGCACCGCGGGCACGATCGTCAAGGACGAGGGCGAGGGCGGCAAGCAGCTCGCCGCCTTTCTCGCGGAGCGCAAATTCATCTGATGCAGCCTCGCAGGCCAGAAGTTCGTCTGAACCAACAGGAGTTGCTGTCCCATGGCTGAAGTCCTCGTCTACGTCGATCACGTGGACGGTGCCGTCCGCAAGCCCACCCTGGAGCTGCTGACCCTGGCCCGCCGCATCGGCGAGCCCGTCGCCGTCGCGCTGGGCGCGGGCGCCGGGAACACCGCGAGCGTGCTGGCGGAACACGGCGCGAACCGCGTCCTCATCCACGAGGCGTCGGAATACGTCGAGTACCTGGTCGTCCCGAAGGTGGACGCCCTCCAGGCCGCGGTGGCCGAAGTCTCCCCGGCCGCCGTCCTGGTCCCCTCCTCCGCGGAGGGCAAGGAGATCGCCGCCCGCCTCGCGCTGCGGATCGGTTCCGGCATCATCACCGACGCCGTCGACCTGGAAGCCGG